>NZ_JBELLZ010000027.1:0-36039 GCF_042096255.1 Sphingomonas sp.
GGTGCGATTATACACGGTGACGTCGTGGCCCGCGCGGGCGAGGTGCCCGGCCATGGGCGCGCCCATCACGCCGGTGCCGATGAAAGCGATCTTCATGGGCGCCGGCCTAGCTGTGGCAGGGATTTTGGTCTAGGCGCGTCGCTCCCGTCCGGGCGGCAAGGCTTGGCCCCCTCGGGATTGCCCGAGGACGGAAGCCCTTCGACTTCGCTCGGCGCGAGCGGAGGTTCAGTTGGCGTCAGCGGCAAAAGCGCAGGTTACCCTTCCTGTCTCGATCGAGGACGTGCGTGCCGCGCACATGCGCATCCGCGACAGCATCGTCCGCACCCCCACACTGATCAGCCGCACGCTCAGCGCGCTCACCGGCGCCACCGTCTATCTGAAGTTCGAGAACCTGCAGTTCACCGCCGCCTACAAGGAGCGCGGCGCGCTCAACACCCTGCTCCAGCTGTCGGACGACGCGCGCGGCAAGGGCGTGATCGCCGCCTCGGCGGGCAACCATGCGCAGGGCCTCGCCTATCACGCCAACCGGCTCGGCATCCCCTCCACCATCGTGATGCCGCGCAACACGCCCACGGTGAAGGTGGTGCAGACCGAGGGGCATGGCGCCAATGTGGTGCTGGAGGGCGACACGTTCGACGCCGCCTCCGCCCATGCCCGCGTGCTGGAGGCGGAGTGCGGCTACACCTTCGTCCACCCGTTCGACGATCCGCGCGTCATCGCCGGCCAGGGGACGGTGGCAATCGAGATGCTGGAGGACGTGCCGGAGATCGACCTGTTCGTCACGCCGATCGGCGGCGGCGGGCTGATCAGCGGCATGGCCACGGTGGCGCGGGCCGCCGGGCGCCCGATCGAGGTGGTCGGCGTGGAGGCGGAGCTGTTCCCCTCCATGTACAACCGCATCAACGGCACCGACATGGCCTGCGCGGGCGACACTTTGGCCGAGGGCATCGCGGTCAAGGAGCCGGGCGCGATCACCTCGGCGATGGTCGCCGAACTGGTCGACGACATCGTGCTGGTATCGGAGCGGAGCCTGGAGGAGGCGGTCAGCCTGCTCCTCCAGATCGAGAAGACGGTGGTGGAAGGCGCCGGCGCCGCCGGGCTCGCCGCGCTGATGCAGCATCGCGAGCGGTTCGCCGGTCGCACGATCGGCGTGGTGCTGTGCGGCGGCAACATCGACCCGCGCCTGCTCGCCTATGTGCTGCTGCGCGATCTCGCGCGCTCGGGGCGCATGGCGCGACTGCGCATCCGGCTGCAGGATCAGCCCGGCGCGCTCTACAACGTCGCGCGCATCTTCGACGCCCAGCGCGTCAACATCCTTGAGCTGGCGCATCAGCGCATCTTCACCAACCTGCCCGCCAAGGGTCTCAGCCTAGATGTCGAGTGCGAAACCCGCGATCGGGCCCATCTCGACCGGCTGCTCGCCGCATTGCAGGCGGCAGGATACGAGACCCGCCTGGTCGAACTGGCCTGATCCGGCACGGTTCGCGCCACTGGAAAGCATGACCCGCCTTCGTTAACCACAACCGGGTGGTATACCCGCTTTTCACCTTCCGCGCGGCGACTCATATGCGGGGGCAAGGCGCGCCGTCGCGCCAAGGGGACTGCCAACGGTGACCGCGCCTTTCCGTTATCCGCGCTTCTTCGTCACCTCCCCGTCGCCTTGCCCGTACCTGCCCGGCCGGCAGGAGCGGAAGGTGTTCACCGAACTGAGTGGGCCCCATGCGGGCGAGCTCAACGACGCGCTGGGCCGGATCGGCTTCCGGCGCAGCCAGGGCGTCGCCTATCGGCCCAGCTGCGCTGGATGCAGCGCCTGCGTGTCGGTGCGTGTCGTCACCGATGCGTTCCGCGCCAACGCCACCCAGCGCAAGCTGCTGCGCCGCAATCAGGACCTGCACGTCACCGCCTGTCGCCCTTGGGCGACCGAGGAGCAGTTCGCGCTGCTCCGGCGGTATCTGGCCGATCGCCATCCGGGTGGCGGCATGGCGGGGATGGACGAGGACGATTATTCGGACATGATCGAGCATTCGCCGGTCAACTCGGTGATCGTCGAGTATCGCGAGCCGGATGTTGACGGTGGTCCCGGCCGGCTCGTCGGCGCCTGCCTGACCGACCGGCAGGCGGATGGCCTTTCGATGATCTACAGCTTCTATGACCCGACGCATGCAGACCGGCCGGGCCTGGGCAACCTGATCATCCTGGACCACATCCTGCGCGCGCGCGCCGCGGGCCTGTCCTATGTCTACCTAGGTTATTGGGTGAAGGGTTCGCCCAAGATGGCGTACAAGACGCGCTATCGCCCGATGGAGATGCTGACGCCGATGGGGTGGCGCCAGATGCCCGCGGAGAATCCGACCGAAGCGGATGCGCCTTTGCGCGCGGTCGCTTGACGCGACGCATCCGTGTCACGGAAGACTGCCAACCGGTTTCGCGAGCGACTCGCAACTGAAGGGGGCAGGCATGGCGATCAAGACCGGGGAAGACGATCTCATCGGCAGCAACGGCGCGGACATTCTGATCGCGCTGGCGAAGCAGGGCCGCGAGCGGGCGGAGTTGAGCGGCGGCGCGGGCAATGATGCGCTGATCGCCGGACACGCCCCCGTGTCGGTGGACGCCGGTTCGGGCAATCGCGACCGCGCAACCGCGATCAGCCTGGATGATCCGGCGCTGTGGTCAAAAGCGGCCAACCCGCTGATCGGCGAGGCCTTCATTCCGCACACCACAATAGTCGGCACCGGCGCCAACGAGGCGGACTGGTTCAGCTTCACCGTCGACCGGGCATGCACGATCACTTTCGACGTCGACTTCGCCGATGGCGGCGTCGGCGGCGCGTCCTGGGACCCTTGGATCGCGATCTGGCGCGGCGAGCAGGGCCTGTGGAACTTCACGGACGGCGACCCCGCCGCCGGCGGGCTCGGCTCGGTCAGCGGCCGCGACACCTATTTCTCGGTCGATTTCCGGCCCGGCACCTATTTCATCGAACTGTTCGGCTTCGGCGCGCCGATCGACCGCACGGTTCCGGACGGCGCCTCTTACGTCCTCAACATCTCCGCGACCAAGCATGCGGTCGGCGCCGTGACCGCGGTGTCGGGCGATGACCTCGACGGTGGAGCGGGCAACGATTACCTGGTCGGCAACGGCGGAGAAGACATGCTGGCGGGCGGCATCGGCCGGGATCGGCTCTATGCGGGCGGCGGCGACGACCGGCTTCTCGGCGGCGGCGGTCGCGACGTGCTGGACGGTGGAGCCGGTGCCGACCTGCTGCACGGCAATGCGGGCGCCGACCTGCTGACCGGCGGCGCCGGGGCGGACACGTTCGTGCTACGCCGCCTTCCCGGCGCCGGAAAGGCCGACACGATCACCGACTTTGCCGCCGGTGAGGACCGCATTGCGATCGGCGGGCGCTTCTTCGACTTGCCGAAGGGTGCGCTCGACGCCTCGGCATTCCACATCGGCACCGCGGCAGCGGACGCCGGCGACCGCATCCTCTACGACGCGGATGCCGGCACGCTGCTGTTCGACGCGGACGGGAACGGCGCGGGCGCGGCGGTGCTGTTCGCGAACGTCGGCACCGGCCTGTCGCTGACCGCCGCGGACTTCCTGGTGATCTGATCCAGGCGACAGGCCGACGTCCTCAGGTTGGGTCCGTCCGTCATCGCGAGCGCAACGAAGCAATTCAGGGCTCCACGTGCGCTGGATTGCTGCGCTGCGCTCGCAATGACACTTTCCGTCCCGCGTCAGTCCTCGGGCTGGACGCGGACCTCCACGTCCAGCCGCTCGTCCCCCTCGCCCAGCCGCGATCCCGCGACCGGCGCAGCGCCGATCGCGTCCAGCGCCGAGGCGATGCGGACGTGGTGTTCCTCCGGCGAGAGACCCAGGGTGGGATCGAAGCCCACCCAGCCGAGATCGTCGACCCACGCCTCCGCCCAGCCATGGGGTGTCGGGCGGCGATCGCCGGTGAGGTCGCAATAGCCGGAGACGTAGCGCGCGGGCACGCCGAGGCTGCGAGCGGCGGCGATGAACAGGTGCGCGGCATCGCGCGCGGTGCCCTCTGCTGCGGCGAACACCTCCGCGGCGGTCCTGCCCGCCTCCGGCCGTCCGCAATCGCGCGATACATGCGCCGCAACCGCCCGGTTGAGCCGATGCAGCACCTCGATCCGGTCGCCGCCCGCCAGATCGGCGGCAAAGGCACGGATCAGCGTGTCCGCCTCTGTCAGCGGCGTCGAGCGCAGGAACAACGCCTCGGGCAGCGGCTCGAACGTACCGCGCAGCACGCCGTCCGAATGGCTGGTCACCACCTCGCCAGCAACGGTGATCTCGATCGAGTCCACCGGACCCTCGCAATAGAGCATGGTGGTGCAATTGCCGAAGCCGTCGCGGTGGCGGCGCATGCGCGCGTCGCAATCCACTGCGACATGCCAGGAGGCGACCGTCTGGTCGTGCGTGTTCTCCGGCGTCATCCGCAACAGCTGAACGATGCGGCCCTGGGGGGCGCTAAAGCGGTAGCGGGTGAGATGATCGATCGAGAGGCGCATCAGATGGAGAACCGGAACTGGCGGCCGATCGCGGCATGGAGCTGCGCATTCTCGGCGATGAAGGCTTCGAGATGCTGGTGGAGCCCACTGGCGATCGCCTCGCTCGACCGGGTGCGGGTGACGCGCGACTGGCGCAGCCGCGCCATCCGGTCCGCCTCGCCATGGCTGCCGGTCTGGCGCGCGAGCGCGTTGAGGATTTCGACCACCTCCTCGCTCGACGCCGCCAGGCTGCGCGGCAGCTCGGCGCGCGCGAGCAGCAGGTCGATGACGTTGAAGGGATCGAGCCCCTCATTGTACAGCCAGCGATAGGCGGTCACCGCCGAGACGGTCTGGAGGATGGTGGTCCATTGGTCGCGATCGACCACCCCGCCGACCCGCTCGCCCTCCGGCAACAACAGATGGTATTTCACGTCGACCAGCCGCGCGGTGTTGTCCGCGCGCTCGATCGCTTGGCCCAGCCGGATGAACAGGGTCACCTGGTTGCGCAGCATGCGATGGATCGCGCCCTCGAAGCCGCGGGTCTCGGCGAGCACCGCCTCGGTCAGCGCAAGCACGCCGCTGGGGTCGTTCGCATGATGGCCGCGCGCGAACACCAGCCACGCGCGGTTAATCGCGGTCCAGGCCTCGCGCGTCAGCGCCACGCGCACCGCGCGCGCGTTACTGCGCGCCATGTCGAGGCAGCGGATGATCGAGCCGGGATGCGAGCCATCGCGGGTGAGGAAGCGCGCCACCGCGGCAAGCTCGACCGGCGCCTCGGTGGCGGCAAAGGCCTCGCTGCTGTCGGTGACCGCCAGCGCCGACTGCCACGCCGCCTCGCCGGCGGGGTGCGGCGAGAGCACGTCGAGGCGGACGGTCGCCTCCACCAGCCGCGCGATGAAATCGGCGCGCTCGACATAGCGGCCCAGCCAGTAGAGCGACGAGGCGACGCGGGCGAGCATCATGCCGCGCCTCCCTGCACCTGCGTCATCCCGCTCCCGCCACTCGTCTGAACCTGCGACTGGCTCTGGCGCGGCGCACCGTCGAGCAGGACGAAACTGTCCTTGGTGCCACCGCCCTGCGACGAGTTCACCACCAGCGACCCGGCCTTGAGCGCGACGCGGGTAAGGCCGCCGGGCACCACCTGCACGCCCTTCGATCCGGTCAATACGAACGGCCGGAAGTCGACGTGGCGCGGCGCCAGCCCGCTCTCCGCCAGCGTCGGCACCGTGGAGAGCGCCAGCGTCGGCTGCGCGATATAGCGGTGCGGCTCCGCCTCCAGCGCGATCCGGAAGCGCGCGATCTCGTCCTTCGAGGCGGTGGGGCCGACCAGCATGCCATAGCCGCCCGAACCGTCGACCAGCTTGACCACCAGTTCGTCGAGATGGTCGAGCGTGTAGCGCAACGCCTCGGGCTCGCGGCAGCGCCAGGTCTCCACATTGGGCAGCTTGGGCTCGCCGCCCGAATAGAAGCGCACGATCTCCGGCATGTAGCTGTAGATCGCCTTGTCGTCGGCGATGCCGTTGCCCGGCGCGTTGAGGATCGCGACATTGCCCGCGGCATAGGCCGCGATCAGCCCCGGCACACCCAGCATCGAATCGGGGCGGAACACCAGGGGATCGAGGAAATCGTCATCGACCCGGCGGTAGATCACGTCGACGCGCACCCGCCCGGCGATGGTGCGCATGTAGACGACATCGTCGTCGACCACGAGGTCGGCGGCCTCGACCAGCTCGATCCCCATCGAATCGGCAAGGAAGCTGTGCTCGTAATAGGCCGAGTTGTAATGGCCGGGGGTCAGCACCACGCACACCGGCTTGGCGCTGCAGCCGCGCGGCGCCACCGAGCGCATCGTCTGGAGCAGCAGATCCGGATAGCTGTCCACCGGCGCGACGCGGAAGCGGCCGAACAATTCGGGGCACAGCCGCACCATCGCCTCGCGGTTCTCCAGCATGTAGCTGACGCCCGAGGGGGTGCGGGCATTGTCCTCCAGCACGAAGAATTCGTCCGGGCCGGTGCGAACCAGATCGATCCCGCAGATATGCGCCCAAACGCCGTGCGGCGGGCGGATGCCGGCGATCTCGGGGCGGAATTGCGGATTGCCGAGGATCAGGTCGGGCGGCAGCACGCCTTCGGCGAGGATGCGCCGCTCGCCATAGATGTCGTCGAGGAAAGCGTTGATCGCCTCCACCCGCTGGACCAGTCCTTCGGACAGTCGCGCCCATTCGCCCGGCAGGAACACGCGCGGCACGATGTCGAACGGGATGATCCGTTCGGCCGCATCACTTTCGCCATAAACCGCGAAGGTGATGCCGAGCTGACGGAAGGTGGCCTCGGCACTGTCCTGCCGGCGTTTCAACTCCTCGGGCGGGGTATCGGCGAGCCAGCGGCCAAGCGCCGCCAATTCGGGGCGCGCCTCGCCGCCTGCCCCCATGATCTCGTCGAATGGTTGACCGCCCATCAAGCTTCGTAACGCTCCCGATGCGATTCCGCCGCATGCTGCGCGGATTCGCTGCGGTGCACAAGCGATTAGAGCGCCTGAAGCATTCCCGGCGTCAGCACCTGCGGCAGCACGCGCGGTTCGGCAGCACCAGGGGCGTAGTAGAGATAGAGCGGCACGCCGGCGCGGCCCTGACGTTCGAGGAAGCGGCCGAGCGTGGGATCGCCGTCGGTCCAGTCGCCGACCAGCATTGCGACGCCCTTGTCGCGGAAGGCGGCGCGGGTGGCGGCGGTGTCGATCGCGGCCTTTTCGTTGACCTTGCAGGTGAGGCACCAGTCTGCGGTGAAATAGGCGAAGACCGGCTTGCCCTCCGCGCGCAACGCCGCGAGCCGGGGTTCGCTGAACGCCTGCGCGCCGGTGAGGGCGGGTGTGCGGGCGGCGGGGTGGACGAGCAGCGCGGCGGCGACACATGCGGCGAGCGCGGGGGCGAGCAGCCAGGCGCCGCCGCCGCGGGCCTGGCGTTGGCCGAACCACCACAGCGCCAGCGCGAGGATCGCCGTCGCGCCCAGACCGATCGCTAGGCCGCTCGCCCCCGCCTGCCGCCACAGCACCCAGGCTAGGGCCAGCGCGGTGAGCAGCATCGGCACCGCGAGGATGCGGCGGAAGCGCGCCATCCTAGGGCCCGGCTTCGGCAGGCGGCGGCGCAGCGCGGGGACGAAGCCGATGAGGAGGAACGGCAGCGCGATCCCCAGCCCCAGCCCGGAGAAGACCAGCAGCGCCGCCGCGGTGGGCAGCACCAGCGCCGCGCCGAGCGCCGCGCCCATGAACGGGCCGCTGCACGGCGTCGCCACGAAGGCGGCGAGCGCACCGGTAGCGAAGGCACCCGTCGCGCCGCCGCGGCTGGCGAAGCGCGGCGTGGGAAGTTCGAACAGGCCGGCGAGATTGAGGGTGATCGCCGAGACGAGCAGGAGCAGCAGCAGGATCACGCCGGGATGCTGGAGCTGGAACGCCCAGCCGAGCGTCGCGCCCCCCGCCCGAAACGCGAGCAGCGCGCCGCCGAGCGCGAGGCAGACGGAGACGACGCCTGCGCTATAGGCGAGTGCCTCCTGCCGTGCCGCCCGTGCGGTCTCGCCGGAACGGGCGAGGCTCAGCGCCTTGAGGCTGAGGATCGGGAAGACGCACGGCATGACGTTGAGCAGCACGCCGCCCGCGAGGGCACCGAGGAAGGCGAGCAGCGCCACGCGCCAGCCCATGTCCGTCTCTCCGGCTCCTACCGGCCCGGGCTGCGCCACAACCACCACGCCGCGGCGGGTGCCCGTTGCAAGCACGCCCAGCAGGCGGCCAGGCACCGCGGATCCCGCCCCGGTCTCCACGATCAGGCGATCGCCGGCACGCGTCACCGTCTGCGGCGCGGCATAGGCGATCGCGCCGCCGGTCAGCGGGTAGAAATAGACATCCTCGGCCGGCGCGTCGGCGGGGAACGGCACCATGAGGCGGAAGCGCCCGTCTGCCACCGCGAACCGTCCCTGCCCGCCCAGTGGCTTGGGCAAGGCGCGATACCAGCCGTCGAAGCGCGCGCGCACCGCCGGGTCCCGGGCGCCATCGCCGACCGTGAGCACGGTGGCGAGCTCCGCCTGTTCGGGCACGCACAAGGTGTCGCTGCACACCAGATAATCGGCAGTGACGCGAATCGGCAGGCGTGTTCCCTGCGGCAGGTTCGGCGGGACATCCAGGTCCACCAGCAGCGCATAGGGCCGCTCATAGACATAGTTCATCAGTCCGGCGACGATCAGCCGGCCGGGCACGGGATAGCGGATCGCGCCGGCGCGCACGCCCGCGGGCAGCGTCCAGTCGAGCCGCGTCTCGACGCCTGCGTCGCCGCCGTTCTTCCAATAGCCGTGCCAGCCCGGCGCGGGCGTCGCGGCCAACGCCAGCGTGACTCGGCTGCCCGTGGTCGGACGCGCGGTTTCGGGCACCAGCTCCATGGTCAGGTGGCGCGCGCCGCCAAGCTGCGCCTGCGCGGCGCCGCTCCACAAGGCGACGGAGAGGATCAGCGCCACCAGGGCGCGCGCGATGTTGCCTAGCACGAGGCCCCGGCCCATAGCGCACGCGTTCCCGCTTTGCACGAGGCCCCGATGCGCGCGTTTCTTGCCGCCCTGGCGCTTGCCGCCGCCCCCGCCGCCGCCCAGACCCAGTCGGCGCCCACGCCGCAGACGCCGCCCAAGCTGGTGGTGGCGATCTCGGTGGACCAATTCTCCGCGGATCTGTTCGCGCAATATCGCGGCCGCTTCACCGGCGGCTTCGCGCGGCTGCTGAACGGCGCGGTGTTCCCCAGCGCCTATCAGGGCCATGCCGCCACCGAAACCTGCCCCGGCCATTCCACCATCCTCACCGGCATGCGCCCCGCGCATACCGGCATCGTCGCCAACACCTGGGTCAACCAGAAGGCGCCGCGCGAGGACAAGCTCGTCTATTGTGCCGAGAACGAGGCGGTACCGGGCAGCAACCATGAGGCATATACCCCGTCCGACCTCCACCTGAAGGTGCCCACTCTGGGCGAGGCGATGAAGACGGCTAATCCCGCCAGCCGGGTCGTCTCGGTCGCCGGGAAGGACCGCGCCGCGATCATGATGGGCGGGCACAAGGTGGACGAACTGTGGTTCTGGAGCGGCAAGGCCTTCACCAGCTACGCCGGCCGCAAGGAGCCCGCCACCGTCACCCGCGCCAATGCCGAGGTGAGCGCGCTGATCGCAAGGCCGCAGAACGCGCTGCCGCTGCCCGGCTGGTGCGCGGGCGTTTCAACGCCGATACAGGTGGGGCCGCAGACTTTGGGTGCGGGCCGGTTCGAGCGGCAGGCGGGCGACGCCAAGGCGTTCCGCGCCTCCCCCGCGCTCGACACCGCCGTGCTCGGCATCGCTTATGGCCTCGCCAAGGACATGGCGCTGGGCAGGCAGGCCGCGCCCGACCTGTTGATCGCCGGCCTCTCCGCCACCGACTATATCGGCCATGCGACCGGCCCCGGCGGCGGCGAGATGTGCATCCAGATGCACGAGCTTGACCTGGCGCTCGGCGCTTTCTTCGAGGCGATGGACGCGCTGGGCGTCGACTATGAGGTGGTGCTCACCGCCGACCATGGCGGCCACGACATGACCGCGCGGCAGCAGCAGCGCGCAATGCCGATGGAGCAGTCGGTCGATCCGGCACTGTCGACCAAGGTGGTGAGCGACACGGTGGCGCGCCAGCTTGGCCTGTCGGGAGAGGTGCTGCTCGCCGCCGAGGGTGACGTCTACGTCGCTGACGCGGTGCCTGCGGCGAAGCGCCGGGCGGTGATCGACGCTGCGACGAAGATCTACCGCGCGCACCCGCAGGTCGCCGCGGTGCTCACCCGCCAGGAGATCGCGGCCACCCCGATGCCCAAATCCCCGCCCGAGACCTGGACGCTCGCCGAGCGCGCGCGCGCCTCGTTCGATCCCGATCGCTCGGGCGACTTCCTGATCCTCCTGAAGCCGCGCGTCACCGGCATCGCCACGCCGGGTGCGGGCTATGTCGCCACGCACGGCAGCCCGTGGGACTATGACCGCCGCGTGCCGCTGCTGTTCTGGCGCAAGGGGATGACCGGGTTCGAGCAGCCCTTGTCGGTGGAAACGGTGGACATCGCGCCGACGCTTGCCGCGACGCTGGGCCTGTCCATGCCCGGCGTGGACGGCCGCTGCCTGGACCTCGATCCCGGCGCGGAAGATACCTGCGCGCGCTGATACATGGCATGATCAACCTCAATCCGTTCGTGCTGAGCGAAGTCGAAGCACGTTGGGGAGCGTGACGCTTGCCCTTCGACTTCGCTCAGGGCGAACGGAGGTGGTGCGGTTCGAAAGGCACACCCGCTAGAACTGGTTGCTTCGCGTGCACACCGGCTTGTTCGGGCTCGCCTGCGGGAAGATGCGCAGGCGGCGCTTCATCCAGTAGCTGAGGTCCACCGTGACCTGCACCGCCACGCCGGGTCGCGTGTGGATCGCCTGATCGCCACGATTGCCCACGCCGGTATAGCAGACCGACCAGCCCCGCGCCCTGAGCCGCTTACCCACCGCCTGCACCGCATTCTGATCGTCTCGCACCCACAAGGTGAAATGGTCGAAGCCGGCGCGCCCGTCGCGGCCCGCCATGTCGACCGCGGCCTCGTACGGCCCCAGGCCGAGCAGATGCACGCCCGAGCGCCGGCAGCGCAGGCGGATGTTGTCCGATAGGCAATCGCCGAAGCCGGCGCGCCCGGCGTCGGCCAGGCTGCCGCTGACCGGCAGGCCTGCCCAGGCGCGGAACGGCGGGGGCGGCGGATAGGCGGGATCGCACCGCACCAGGAACACCAGCACCACGATCAGCACGCCGCCCGCCATCGCGGCGCGGTCGGCAAAGCCCCTGCCCATCCAAGCTCTCCTGCCTTGTGGAAACGCGAATGCGGCCGCGTGTCAGGGGGATCGCAACTCGGCGGCGGGCCAGTCGGCAGGCTCCTGCCATCGGGCGAGACGATGGATGGCGGCGAGTTCCAGCAGCACCACGCCGGCCTGCGCCAGCACGCGCGGATCGCCTAGGAACAGCACGCCGGCGCAGGCGACCAGAGTCAGCGCTGCCGACGCGTTGAACGTCCCGGTCGTCACCGCGCGGGCCCAGTCGCGCTCCACCACCAACCAGGCGAGCCGCAGATGCCCTGCCGCCAGCGCCAGCAGCAGGATCATCAAGCCGGGCACCGCGGCGCGATTGGCCGCCGTTACCGGAACGCCCGCGGGTGCCTGCGTGGCGGGCACATGGATCACGATCTCGGCGGCATGAAAGCCGGAGACCCCGCCCAGCACGCCCGTCACCAGCACCGCCGCCGGCAGCAGCAGGCCGAGCGCCAGCGCATGGCGGGCAAACGCGCCGCGTCCCTCGGCATGCGCCGGCAGCATCCGCCACGCCATGAACAGGCAGCCGAGCGCGAAGCCGAGTGGGCGGCGGTCCGCCACCGCCGCGTCGAACTCCGCCGCCATCGCCATGCCCCAGCCGCGACGGTGCGCGGGCAGGCTGCGGATCGCCACTGCCAGCAGCAGGCGGGACAGCGGCGCGGTCATGCGAGCGACACCCGGCCGGCGGCCTGCTCCGTCGAGGCCACCTCCCGCGCCAGCGCCACGCCCGCCGCGGTCAACCGGTAGGCATGCCGCGCCGGACGCCCCGGCTGCGCAGGTGCCTGCCACTCGGCCTCGACCAGCCCCTGGTCGGTCATCCGCATCAGCAGCGGGTAGAGCGTGCCCGAGAGCAGCCCGGTCTGCCTGATCAGGTCATAACCGTGCCGCCAGTCCGGCGCGCTGCCAAGAAGCGCCTCCAGAAGTGCCAGCATCTGCCGCGAAGGTTTGCGAACTCGGCCCATGGCCAAGAGACAACATATGTAGAGTTAGGAGTCAAGCCGCCGCGCGCGTTGACAGGGCATCGCCATCGGCGCACCCGCAGCCGGTGATATTTCTCGTGATGATCGGCGGCGCTTTGGGCGCGGGCGGACGCTATCTCGTCAGCCGGGCGACGCTCGCCGCCTTCGGCCCCGCTTTGCCCTGGGGCACGCTGGCGGTGAACCTCGCCGGCGGGCTGCTCATGGGCCTGCTGGTCGGCGCGCTCGCACGCGCGGGCGGTGGCGAGGCGTGGCGGCTGTTCCTGGGCGTCGGCGTGCTCGGCGGCTTCACCACCTTCTCCGCCTTCGCGCTGGAGACCGCCACCATGATCGAGCGCGGCGCGCTGCTCCTCGCCGCAGGCTACGCCGCCGCGTCGGTAATGGGCTCGATCGCCGCGCTGTTCGCCGGCCTTGCCATGGCGCGCGCGGCATGAGCGACGCGGTGCGCCAGTTCGCCATCGGCGAGGATGATGACGGCATCCGCGTCGATCGCTGGTTCAAGCGGCACCTGCCCGACACACCGTTTGCGCTGGTCGCCCGCTGGGCCCGCACCGGCCAGCTGCGGCTCGATGGCGCGCGCGTGACCCCCGGCGACCGGATCGCGATGGGACAGACGTTGCGCGTCCCTCCCGCCGAGGCGCCGCCCGAGCCGCGCGTCGCCGCCAAGCACACCCGGCCGCGCCCGGTGCTGAGCGACGATCAGATCGAGTTCGCCCGCGCGATGGTGCTCCACCAGGATGCCGCGGCGCTGGTGCTCAACAAGCCGCCGGGGCTCGCCACCCAGGGCGGCACCGGCACGCACGAGCATGTCGACGGGCTGCTCGACGCGCTGACCTTCGATCTGGAGACGCGACCGAAGCTGGTCCACCGGCTGGACAAGGACACCAGCGGTGCTTTGCTGGTCGCCCGCACCACCCGCGCCGCTGGCTATTTCGCCAAGGCCTTCTCGGGCCGTACCGCACGGAAGATCTACTGGGCGCTGGTAGTGGGCGTGCCCTCGATCGACGACGGCTTCATCGACCTGCCGATCGGCAAGCAGCCGGGCACGGGCGGCGAGAAGATGCATGTCGATGAGGCGGAGGGCCAGGCCGCGCGCACCCGCTATCGCGTGATCGAGCGCGCCGGCAATCGCGCCGCTTGGGTCGAGCTCCAGCCCCTCACCGGGCGCACCCACCAACTGCGCGTCCACATGAACGCGATCGGCCATCCGATCGTCGGCGACGGCAAGTACGGCGGCGCCGCGGCGTTCCTGACCGGCGGGATCAGCCGCAAGATGCACCTGCACGCGCGCCGCATCCGCGTCGACCATCCCGATGGTGGCCTGCTGGACGTCACGGCGCCGCCGCCGACCCATATCGCGGAGAGCCTCGCCACCCTGGGCTTCGAGGAAGCGGCGGGCGACCTGCCCGACGATACGCGCCCCCCGCCCACGCGCGAGGAAGCCAAGGCGCGGGCGCGGGCGCATGCTAAGACGGTGCGCAAGGCGCGGCGCGGTGAACGGCGGGGCCGCGGCGAGCGATAGGCGTCGCCCCCTCCGGAAGCCTCAGATCAGGTCGTCGCCGCGCTCCGCCAGCAGGCGGCCCATCGTCTCGAACAGCGCATCCATCGCCACCGGCTTGAAGATCACCTCGTCGGCTCCGGCGGCAAGGCAGCGCTCGCGCAAGTCGACCGCGGTGTCGGCCGTCACCACGATGATCGGCAGCTGCCCCTTCTCGTCCTCGCGGGCGCGGATGTGGCGGATGGCGGTCAGTCCGTCCATGCCCGGCATCCGCAGGTCCACCAGCGCCACGTCAAAATCCTGCTCGCCGATCAGCACCAGCCCTGCCTCGGCGCTCTCCGCCTCGACCATATGCGCGCCAGCCACCTCAAGCATGTCCCGGACCACCCGGCGATTCATCCTGTCGTCCTCGATGAAGAGGACGTTCATCGCCTTGCATCCACAGCATCCGCCAAAGGGAGAGATTGCTCCGGGCCGGACGGAAAGAAGGTCATGCCGCTTGCGTTACAATGATCGGCCGCGGTGTGCACGTCGAATCGTCGTTAAGCACGGCGAGCAGAGCACCTTGCGCAACCGGACGGCGAAGCACTGCCGATGCGCCCGCCTCCAGCAGCGACCGCTCGATCTCCTCGGCGCCCATGGCGATCAAAACGACCAATCGGGTCGTCTCGCCGAGGCCGGCGCGCAGGCAAGCCATTGCCTCGATCAGATCGCCCTCTGCCCGCAGGCTGGCGTCGTCGGCCAATGCGCGCTCCACGAGATACCCGTGCGTCCTCTCCGCCAGTTCATCCAGCGTCGCGGCCTCGATCACTGGCACGTCGAGGCTTGCGAGCACCGTCTTCAACTTGGCGCGCTGGATCGGGTTCCGGTCGAACACCAGGTTGACTCGCGTTCCGGATGCGATCTCGTCCGTCGACGCCTCCTGCTGCGCAGCGATCAGCGGCAGATCCAGCGTGAACGTGGCCCCCTGCCCTTCCGCGCTGGCCACGCCGACGTCGCCGCCCATCGCGCGTGACAGCGTGCGACAGATTGACAAGCCGAGGCCGGTGCCGCCGAACCGGCGGGTGGTGGTCGTATCCGCCTGGCGGAAGGATTCGAAGATCGCCTCGTGCTGCGCGGGATCGATGCCGACGCCGGTGTCCGCAACGACGATCCGGTAGCGGTTACCCGCCGTCATAGCCTCAACGCGCACCGATCCCTCGGGCGTGAACTTCAGCGCATTGGATAGCAGATTGAACACAATCTGCCGCAGCCGGCCGGGATCGCCCTGGATCCATTCGGGGCAGTCGGCAAGATCGGCCGAGAAGGCGAGGCCTTTGTCGCGCGCCTGGTCCTCCCACATCCGCATCGCCTCGTGCAGCGTCTGCTTGAGGTCGAAGGGACGCATCTCCACGGTCAGGTTGCCCGATTCCATCTTGGCGACGTCGAGGATGTCGTCGACCAGCGCGCGCATGGTGACGCCGGCGGCATGCACCACACCGACCCGGTCGCGCGTCCGCGCGTCCACCGCGGCATCGGCGAGCACGACCTGGGTCATGCCGAGGATGCCGTTGAGCGGAGTTCGGATCTCGTGGCTGGTGGTCGCGAGGAACTCGCTCTTGGCCGCGAGCGCGCGGCCGAGCGCGACGTTGGTATGTTCGAGATCGACGTTGGCGGCGCGCACCTTGTCGCGGCTGCGGCGCACCACCACCAGCGCGAAGGCGAGCAGCGCGATGATCGCCAGCGCAGACGCGACGCCGCCGATCAGCAAGGCGCGCTGCGTCCGCGCGCGCTGTCGTTCCAGCGCGATGCCCTTCTGCAGGTCGGCCGCCTTCAGATTGGCGATGCGCAGTTCCTGGTTGGCGAAGTCGAACCGGGCCGCCATCAGCGCAGCGCTGTTCGATCGGGCGAGCTCGGTCGCCTCCTTGTCCAGCCGCTTGGAAGCGGCGAGATGCTCGAGTGCAAGATCATCGTCGCCGGTCACGCGATAGATCTTGTACGCGGTCTCGTGCGCATCCCGGTCCACCAGTGTGGTGGCGTTCAGGTCGCGCCCGGCGAAGACTTGGCCGATGATGCGGGCGGCCCGCGACAGTTCGCCGCGATGGAAGGCGACATCGGCGACGATCGCGAGCTGGCTGGCGCGAAAGCCCAGCGTTGCCACGTCTCGGGTTTCCGCGATGCTCGCCTTGATTGCGCGGTCGGCGCGGTCGACCTGGTTCTGGAGCAGCCAAGTGCGCGCGGCATTGTTCAGCACGGTGGCGCTGAGGAGCGGACTGCCCATGCCGCGCGCGATCGCCTGCGCCCGGTTGAATTCGCGCGAGGCCTCGGGGAAACGCTCGAGCTCGGTCAGAGCGAGCCCGCGGCCGTTGTGGATCGCCACCGCCAAGCCGGGGTCCGCCTGGAAGGTCTCCAGCGCTTCGCCGTAGTAGCGCAAGGCATTGGTCCAGTCATAAGCGTCGTAATAAAGGTTTGCGATCTGGGCGAAGCTGCGCGCCTGACTGCGCGGCTCGTTGAGCTTTCGGAACAGATCGTGCGCGGCGTGGAAGTCATTCATCGCCCCGGCCACGTCGCCGCTCTCGGTGCGCAGCGTGCCGCGCGACAGCAGCGCATCGGCGAGCAAGCGACTGCCCGGGGCGATCCGCGTCGCCTGCCGCACCGTCGCGTCGATCAGCGGCGCAGCGCGATCGGCCTCGCTCATTCGAAGATAAGCTTCGCCCTCCAGCCAGCTTGCGGTGGCCTGCATCAGCGCCTGTTCGCGGCCGCTCGCATTGCGCTCGGCCCGCACCCGCGCGCTTTGCGCGGCGCGAAGCGCCGCGGCCGGATCGGCGAGCATCGTCGCCTTCGCCCGCGCCACCTCAGCGTTGAAGCGTTCGTCGGCGATCACCACCGGCTGCGCGGCGGCGAGGCCCGTCGCCAGCAGCATAGTCATCGGCAGGAGGAGCGCCATCAAGCGGCGCACCGCTACCTCCGGGCCCAGGCGGTGGCGAGCGCGCGCAGACCCGGGCGGGCGTCGGCCACGGCCGGGCGCGCGCGCTGGTCCGAAAGAAACGTCTCCAGCGCCTCCAGGGTGATCGGACGGCTGATCAGGAAGCCCTGCACCATGTCGCAGCCCATCACGGTCAGCAGCGCCATCGCAGCGTGCGACTCGACGCCCTCGGCCACTACCTCCATCTCCAGCGCATGGGCGAGATCGATGGTGGAGCGCACGATCAGCGGATCCCGGTTCGAGCTGGTCAGCTGGGTGACGAACAGCTTGTCGATCTTCAACTCGCGCGCAGGGAGCTGTTTCAGATAGGCGAGGCTGGACAGGCCCGCGCCATAGTCATCGATGGCGATCACGACGCCGCTGTCGGCGAAAATCTGGAGGTTGGCGATCGCACCTACAGGGTCGCGGATCACCGAGGTCTCAGTGATCTCGAAGCCCAACTTGGCGTCGCTTTCGCCAACCAGCGCGCAGGCCTCGCGCACGAACGCCTCGTCGCTTAGCAGCTGGCCGGAGATGTTGATGAACAGCCGCAGGTCGTGGCCCCTGTCGGCGAGCCGCTGGTGGTCGGCGATCACTTGCCGAATCGTCCACAAGGTCAGCCGGTCGATCAGATGCGCCTGCTCGGCGGCGGGGATGAAGTCGCCGGGCAGCACCAGGCCGCGGGTCGGATGGCGCCACCGGATCAGCGCCTCTGCACTGCCGATCTCCTGGCGCCGGACGTGCACCTTCGGCTGATACTGGATGAGCAACTCGTTGCGGGCGATCGCCAAATCCAGCTCGCGCCCCAGTCGCTGCACTTCGCGCCGGCCAGGCTGAACGAGATCATGGGTCACCGCCCGATTTCCTGCTCTCGCTTCGGCCAGCGCCGCCTCGGCCTCCTCGGTTAGCCGGACCTCGTCGGCGCGCTCGGCGGCGCAAACCGCGGCGGCGAAGATCAGCTCAATCCGGTGCTGCTCCCCGTCCAGATCGAACGGGGCGTCGCACAGCGCTCGAATCGCAGCGAGGCACACCGCCAAGTCTTCGGCTGTGTCGCCTTCGAAATCAATCTCG
This sequence comes from Sphingomonas sp., assembly GCF_042096255.1. GTDB lineage: Bacteria > Pseudomonadota > Alphaproteobacteria > Sphingomonadales > Sphingomonadaceae > Sphingomonas. Next base: position 17,872 of record NZ_JBELLZ010000027.1, read on the forward strand.
AGCAGGCTGGCGCTTGCGGGATGGAGCCGGACATCGGGATAAGCGGCAGCGACCCGCGCCGCCACGTCTCGACTCAGCCCGGCTGCTCGCGCTTTGCCCACGTGACGGCGCAGGCTGATGAAGTTGGCAATCTCTACCAGCACGTGGGAGCGCCAAGCCAAAGCGACGGGGCGGGCAGCAACCGGCGAGATTCCCCGATTGGAAGCCTCAACCGGCGGTTCGGCGAAGACGGCGCGATCGGACATGTCTCAGCGCTAGCAGCCAGAAAGCGAAAATATCCTTAACTGAGCATGTGTCCCGCGCCGGGATCATCGGCTCGATCAAGATCGGTTGCGCGATGGTAAAAAATCGATTAACTAATGCGTGCGTCCCCTGCACGGGACCAACATGGGAGATAACAATGCTCGCGTTCATCCTCGCGCTGATTCACGGCCAGACCATCAAGCCCTGGTAAATTTAACCAGCGGCCCCGCTGTCCTGACGGTCTGCACACCGTGGGACAGCGGGGCCGTTTTCATTTTTACGTCACGTCATTCATCACCAGCCTGCCGTAGGGCTTAGGCCGGGTCGCAAGAATCTGTCAACAATGGTTGCGATACATAGTTAAGCCGCTGTTCGGACCAGCGGCGAAGGGTTCGAAAATTCCGTCGAATCGTCAATCGACCCGAACCTCAGCGCGACGACGTCCAGCGCATAATTCTGATTGAGCCGCCACGGCTTCTTCACTCCCTGACGCGGCAATCGTTCCAGCGCCCGCTGGATATAGCCCGAGGTGAAGTCCACAAACGGTTCCGCCTCCATTCCGCCCGCTCCGATCCGCGGCGTACACTGGCGCAGCCCCCTCCGCTTCATCGCGTTGAGCAGCCGACAGCCATACATCGCCACCAGATCGGCCTTCAGCGTCCAGGACGCATTGGTGTAGCCGAAGGTGAAGGTGAGGTTCGGCACGTCCGAGAACATCATCCCTTTATACTGGAGCCGGTCGGCGATCCGGACCGTCTCGCCATCAACGACGAGATCGGCGCCCCCCATCAGCTGGATCTCCAGTCCGGTGGCGGTGACGATGACATCCGCGGGCAAGGTCCGCCCGGACGCGAGCCTTATCCCTTCGGGAACGAATCGGTCGATCGTATCGGTGACCACCTCGGCCCGCTGCGCCCTGATCGAAGCGAACAGATCGGCATCGGGCACCAGGCAGAGCCGCTGATCCCAGGGATTGTAGCGCGGCGTGAAATGGGTGCCGACGTCATAGTCGGGGCCGAGATGCTCGCGCACCATGCCGAGCAGCTTCGCCTTCACCTTGTCCGGCTGCTTGCGAGTCATCCGGTAGAAGAACATCCCCATGCCGACATTCTTCCACCGCGTCAGGCCATAGGCCAGACGCGCGGGCAGCCTGGCGCGCAGCCAGTTCGCGATCCGGTCCTGCGCCGGGCGCGACACGACATAGGTGGGCGAGCGCTGGAGCATGGTGACCTGCGCCGCCTCGCGTGCCATCTCGGGCACCAGCGTCACCGCGGTGGCGCCGCTGCCGATCACCACGACGCGCTTGCCCGCATAGTCGAGGTCCTCCGGCCAGAATTGCGGATGGACGATACGGCCGGCAAATTCCTCCGCACCCGCGAACTCGGGCGCATGCCCCTTGGCATAGTCGTAATAGCCCGAGCACATCATCACGAAGCCGCAGCTGAACTCGCGCGGGCCCTCCGGCGTGTCGACCGAGAGCGTCCAGCGGGCATCGTCGGTCGACCAGGCGGCGCGGGTGACGCGATGGCGGAAGCGGATGCGGCGGTCGATGCCACCCTCGCGTGCGGTATCTTCGATATAGCGGCGGATGGACGGCCCGTCGGCGATCGCCTTCGCATCGGTCCACGGCCGGAAGCTGTAGCCCAGCGTGTGCATGTCCGAATCCGAGCGGATGCCGGGATAGCGGAACAGGTCCCACGTTCCGCCGATCGCGTCGCGCGCTTCCAAGATCGCATAGCTGTGATCCGGACAGCGTGCCTGAAGGTGGTGCGCCGCCCCGATGCCCGACAGGCCGGCGCCGACGATCAGCACGTCGAAATGCTCGGTCATGGTCCTCTCCCGGCCCCTCTTGCGACGGCGCACCGGGAGAGAACACCGCGCTTACACGCCTGTCAATAATCCTTCGAGTAGCGCAGTTCGACGTTGGAGCCGCCGAACGATCCCGCCTGGGTCAGCACGCTCAGCGCCTTGGTGAGCGCAACGGTGAGCTGAGTGGCGGTGAAGCCGCGCGCGTCGGTGACGATCTCGATATAGATGTCATCGGTCAGGTATTTACCCGCCGCGAGCGCGGTGCCGCGCCCGGTCGCCTCGTCGGAGCCGAGCACGCGCAGCCGGTCGAACCCGGTCGCCGAGCGCAGCTTGCCGAGCGGGTTGAGGCCGCCGCCCGAGCCGCGCAGCGAATTGAGCGCCGACGCGAGCTGGATTGCCTCCATCGCCGACAGGTTCTCCGGATTGGTGCCGAACAGCAGCCGGCTCAGCACCTCGTCCTGCGGCAGCACCGGCGTGGAGGTGAAAGCGATCTGCGGGCGCTGCCCCGTGCCCGTCACGTTGATGACGAAGGTGACATTGTCCTTGGTGGTGGTCGCCTGGATGTTGATGTCCGGATCGGTCAGCGCGCCGCCGCGGAAGCGCACGGTGCCGCGCGTCACCTCGAAGCGGGTGCCCGCGAACGAATAGGTGCCGCGCACGATGTCGAGCCCGCCGCCGATCGTCGGTGCCGAGGAGGTGCCGCCGATCCGCATGTCGGCCTCCCACTCGCTCTCCAGTCCCATGCCCGAGACATAGAGCCGGTTGTCGGCACGCACGCGCAGGTCGAGCTTGAAGATGCCGGCGGGTTTGGGCGGCGCCGGCCGGTCGGTCGGCCGCGCGCGGACGATCTCGCTCTTGCGGCGCACGCCGGTCAGTTCGGGCACCTCGGCGGCGCCCTGGCGGATGATCTCGTAGCGCGCCTCGGGGATGACGATGTCGCCGGTGATCGACCCGCCCTGGGGTCCGTTGAGCAGGCGGATCGTGCCGCTGGCGGTGGCGCCGAGCGCGTCGGACCTGGCGAGCCGCGCATTGTTGAGCGTCGCCGACAGGTCGATCGGGAAGCCGCTCGCCGCGGCGAGGCCAACCGAGCCCTGCGCCTGGACGGTGCCGTCGCCCGCCTTCGCCTGGAGCTGGGTCAGCTCGAGTCGGTCGGTGTTGAACCGCGCCGCGATCCGCATCTGCGACAGGCGGGTGCCGTACGTCTCGTTGTCATAGGTGAGGTTGTCGGCGCGAATCAGGCCGGTGAGCCGCGGCGCGTTGATCGTGCCCGAGACATCGGCACCGATCGCGATGCCGCCGGTCAGCTGCTGCTCGGGCAGCGCTGCGAGGCTGAACAGCACCCCGGCGGGGCCATTGTAGCGGATGCCGCCCGAAAGCTGGCCCGCCATAAGCCGGCTGGTCCAGGCGCCACTGCCGCTGGGCGACAGGTTGACGACCATGCGGCCGACCGGGGCGGTGCCGCGCCGGATCAGCGCGCGTGCCTCCGCGCCGGCGGAGCCGAGGCGCCCGGCGAAGACGATGTCGACCGGGTCGGACACCGCGGCGAGGCCGGAGCGGGTGAAGCGGTTCACCGTCACGCGCACGTCCGCGGTCGGGAAAGCGGCGCTGCTGCCTTGCGCGAAGTTGACGCTGCCGGTCATCTGCCCGCCGAGGCCTAGGTCCGGCATGAAGGCGTTTAACACCGCAAGGTCGAGCGTTTCGAGCTGCGCCTGTGCCGACATGCCGTCGCCGTAGCGGCCCGCGATCCGCAGCGCGCCGCTGCGGCCGCGCGCGTCGAAGGCGATGCGCGTCGGCGCCAGCGTATAACCGCCGCCGGCGGTGGAGACGTTGAGCGGGTTGACCGTGCGGAAGTTGATGCCATTGGCCTGGCCGCGGATCGCCGCGAGATACTGGCTGGGCGACAGCTGCGCGTTGAGCGCGACGCGGAACGGCACGTTGTTCGATCCGGTCAGCAGTGCCTGCGCGGTACCGCGCCCGCCGGCGTAGCGCACCTTGGCGCGCGCCGCCTCGATCACCGTCGGACCATAGCGCATGTCACCGACCTGCGCGTCCGCGACCACCTGCGGCGTATCAGCAAGCACCACATTGGCCTTCACCAGGGCGCGGCCGATGGTGAAATCGACTTGGCCCGGAATGGTGGCGTTGGCGGCGCGCGCGTCAAGGTCGGCGCGTTGGTACTTGCCCTGCGCGCTCAGCCGGGCGTTGCCCGAGATGCCCGAGCCGGCGAAGTTCACCTGCCCGCCGAATGGCCCCGCCGCCAGCTGCTGCACACGGCCGGTGAAGTTGATGCCCGCGAACAGCACGCGGTTAAGGTCCACGGTCAGCCGGTCGGAGGGGTTGACCAGCACGTCCGCGTCGAACGGGCCATAAGTGGTGCCGCCGGTGGCGCGCACCGCATAGGCGCCGCCGCGCCCGACCACGCGCGCGTTGAGGTCGACCAGGCCGATGCCGACGCCCGGCCGCGGCGCGCGCAGCACCACCACCGGGTTCGCCTGCGATCCGGCGACGCGGGCGAACAGCGGGCCGTACTGGCTGGAATAGGCGTCCGCACTCACCGCCACCGCGCCGGTCGCCGGGTTGAACCGGCCCTCGCCGCGGGTGATGCGGAACTGCGGCGCATTCATCTGCAGGCCGGAGAAGCTGACGATCCCCTCGGGCGAATAGGCAATGTTGCTGCGGACAATCGCGTTGCCGCCCAGGAAGCTGCGCGCGCCCTCGTTGAACAGCTGCGTGGTCTGCGCGACCACCCGTCCCTTCATCCCGAACCCGGTCGGCGTCGCCACCAGCTCGGCGTCCGTCGACAGGTTCAGGATCCCGACGCTGTCGACGCGGTAGTTGTTGACCCGCCCCTTGAGCGCGCCGGTGTACCGCCCGGTCTCCATGTTGGCGACGACGATCGCGGTGGCGTCGATCTTGTCCGAACGGATGCGCAGGTTGTCGGACAGGATGTTGGGCATGGCGATAGCGAAATCGCCGTCGATCCGCACGTTGGTGGTCAGCCCGCCGACCGCCGCGTTCAGCCCCGCGACCCGCGCGGCGCGCGCGTGGACCGGCACCAGGATGCGGTCCGAATTCACCCGTGCGAGACCCTCGGCGTAGAGGTTCTGGACGCTGGTCTCGCCGAAGCCCGCCGCCGCGGCGCGGATCTTATAATCGACGGTGGGGGTCGCGAAGGCGCCGTTGAGCACCACCCGCGCGAGCACGTCGCGCCCCGTGAGGTTGGGCGCGATTGCGCCGGGGGTGAGCAGCTTGGCGTCGACCGCGAAGTTGCCGAACCGGCTCTGCGCCATGTCGATCAGGCCGCCGGCATCGACCAGCAGCGCGTTCGAACGCAGCTTGATGCGCGTATCGACGCGGCGCTCCGCCAGCGTCGCATCCACCGCGACCTGGAGGCCCGGCGCGGTCAGCCGCTCGACCGGGCCTTCGAGGTAGAGGCCCGGCCGCGTCACGCCGCGCACCTCGAAATGTCCGTCCCGCGCGGACAGATCCAGGTCCGCCAGCTGCCCGCCGCCCAGCGTCGCGGCGAGCTTGCCGCGCCAGTTCTGCCAGCTGCCCTTACCGCCGATCGTGGCGGTGAGCGGCGCCTTGAGCCCGCCCATCTGCGCGACCACACCGCCCACCGGCGCGACCACGCGCGCGTCGATGTCGAGCTTGTTGTCGTCGGGCACCGCGTCGAGCCGCAGCTTGACGGTGTCGCCGCCCGCGACGCCCGGCGCACGGATCGCGACGGCATCGACGGTCAGCTGCGCGCGCCGGTCGGCGATGTGCGCTTCGCCATCGGCACGGACGATGTGGCGCGCACCCGCAACCGGCGCTTCCATCACGAAGCGGTTCACCTTCAGCCGGCCGATATCGATGTCGAGATCGGGCAGCGTCGGCGCGTTCGGGTCGCTCGGCTGGGGAATCAGCTCCGGGTTGCGCGCCATGGTGATGAGGTCGGCGCCCAGGCTGCGCACGTCGACATGGTTGTTGACGAAGGCGAACGGCCGCCAGTCCACGTCCAGCCGCGGCGAGGTGAGGAACACGCCCTTGGGATCGCTGACGCGCAGGTCGCGCAGCACCATCGCGCCGTAAAGCGAGCCATCGATCCGCCCGACCTTGATGTTGAGCCCGCTCGCGGTCTTGTACCCGCCGATCTGGTCCGCGACGAAGCGGCGGCCAGGATCGGTGTTGATGCCCAGCAGGATGGCGAACAGCAGGATAACCAGCCCGAGCAAAGTCAGGCCGATCCACTTCAGGATGCGCTGCCACAAGGGGCGGTGCCGGACGGTCTCGACCACGGCGGCGGTATCCTCGGCCATCAGAAGGCCTGCCCGATCGAGAGGTAGAGCGCGACCTTGCCGTCGCCCGGCCGTGGGTTGAGCGGCGTCGCGATGTCGACCCGCATCGGCCCGAAGTTGGTGTAGAAGCGCCCGCCGATGCCGGCGCCGAACTTCAGGTCCTGGCCCTTGGGCAATACGCTCTCATAGGCATTGCCGGCATCGATGAACGGCACGATTCCGAAGTTGCCGAAGCGGTAGCGCGCCTCCAGCGCGAACTCGTTGAGGCTGCGCCCACCGACCGGATTGCCGTCCGGGTCGAACGGCCCGAGCCGCTGGAAGCCGTAGCCGCGCACCGATCCGCCGCCGCCGCCGTAATAGCGCCGCGAGGGCGCTAGGTCGTCGCGATCGATTCCCGCGATGCTGCCGGCGCGTGCGCGGCCGGCGAGAACGAAGCTGTCGCCGATCGGCCAATAACCGGTCGCCTCCACCATCGCGCGTACATAGGGCCGTGCCGCGCCGCGCACCGAGGTCTCGGGGCTGAGGTTCAGCTTGAGGCGGAAGCCCTTGGTCGGGTTTAACAGGTCGTCGGAGCGGTCGAACAGCACCTGCCCGGGCAGGGCCGCGATCAAATAGGTGCCGCGGTTCCGCTCGCCCGCGTCGAAATCGTAGACGCTCTCGTTGGTGCCGGTCACCTCGAAGCCGAACGCCCAGGTGAAGGGCTTCTGCCAGATCGGCGTCGAGTCATAGCTCATCCGCCCGGCAAGCGTGATCGTCTGCGCGTCGAATGCGTCATAGTTCGAGTGGTTGACGCTGGCGATGAGCGAAACCGTGCGGTCGCGCCGCCCGGCGTTCTGGCGGCGGAAGGTACCCGACACGCCCTGTTCCTGCGTGCCCGCGACCACCCCGGCGATCAGCGCCCCTTCGGGCGGGAACAGGTTGCGGTGCGTCCAGGTCCCCTCCAGCTTGACGCCCTGGCCGGTGCCATAGCCCGCCGTGACGCCCAGCGAGCGGGCGGGCCCACGCGTCTGGCGGACGAGGAGATCGACCTGCTCGGTGCCGTCGGGTCCCGGCTGGCCCGTGCGCACCGGCTGAACCCCGATCGAGGAGAACAGGCCGGTCGCGACCAAGGCTTCGCGCAGGTCGTCCGCCTTGCGCGTGTCGTAAAGGTCGCCCTTGTCGAAGCGGGGAAAGACGTTGAGGTGCTCGAGCTGGAACACCGGATCACCCTCGGTGCGCAACACGCCGAACGAGGAGCGCGGGCCGGTATCGACCGGCAGCGTATAATCGCCCGTGCCGGTCTCCCCGCCCGTTTGGTCGTCCAGCAGGATGTCGCGCTCGCCCAGCTTGACGAAGGGATAGCCCTGCTGCGGCAGCTTCAGGCTGACGTTCGCCTCCGCGCCCTGGATGCGCGCCGCCTCGATCGGGTCGCCGGTGCGCAAGGGCAGTTCGCGGCGGACCAACCCTTCGGGCACGGTGGCATTGGCCTGCACCGTAATCTCGCCCAGAGTATAGAGCCTGCCGGGCGTCGCGCTCACCGTCACGCGCAGGCGGCCCGGCCGCTCGGGATTGGACTGCGGCTCTGCGATCGGCTCGATCGAGGAGATGGCGGTGGCGTCATAATAGCCCAGCGACTTCATCAGCCGCACCGCCAGCCCCTCGTCCTCGCGCGCCCGTGCGCCGACCTGGGTGGCGTTCTCGGCCTTGCCGCCGCCTTCCTTCAGCGCGGAGAGCGACTTGAACTCGTCGTCGAGGCCAGTCTTGTCCAGCCCGCGCACCACCAGTTCGTAGCGTATGTCGGGCAGGTCCTCGTCCTTGGCGTCCGCCGCGGTCTGGATCGGCTGGCTGTCGAAGCTCTGCAGCGGGGTCAGCGGCTGGGCGAGCTGCGGATCCTCGGGCCCGACCGGCGCCACCGGGGCTGTTCCGGCTACAGGCGCAGCGGGCGTGGCGCTCGCAGGCGCACCCCCCTCGGTCGGCAGCGGCTCCAACGGTGCATTGAGGTCGCCGCTCAGCGGCGGCAGCGCCGCATCGAATTCGGCCTCCGGCACGATGGGCTCGTCGGACTGCGGCGGCGCATCGGGATCGGGCCGCGGCGCATCGGGGCCGGTGGCCGGCGCGGTCCCCGGCTTCTCCATCTGCGCGACCGCGGGCGTTCCCGCGATCAAGAGCGCCAGCGCCAGATAATGATGTCCCGCTGAACGAACCCGCACGCCTGACCCTTTTGCGACAGGCGTCCGATCTTACGATCCGCCCCCCTTCCAATCTGCAACGTCTTGCCAGCGTGAAGGTTGCATCTCACTGAACGAACGTCGCTTCCTGACCTCGCGACCGGCGACGTCGCCGCCTTTTTTGCTCACCATCGGGAAACAAGTGTTTGCTTCAGGGGTACTGCCCCTTCTAAGGGCGAGCGGGCAATCACTCTGGTGTTGGGTATGATGGGTGGACGGGCGGCGCTGCTGTGCGCCGGAACGTTGGCGCTGGCGGCGTGCGGCGGCGGTGAGCAGGCGCAGCAGAAAGCCGGCGCGGGCGGGCGCCAGCAGGGGCCCAAGCAGGTCGGCTATGTCGTCGTGCGGGCGACGCGGGTGCCGCTGACTGTGGAGCTCGCCGGGCGCACTGTCGCCTACCAGAGCTCGCAGGTGCGCCCGCAGGTGACCGGCGTCATCCAGCGCCGCTTCTTTACCGAAGGCAGCATGGTTCGGCGCGGCCAGCCGCTCTACCAGATCGACCCCAGCCTTTATCGCGCCACCGCCAACCAGGCCTCGGCGAACCTCGCCAGCGCCCAGGCCACCGCCCGCGCCGCACAGATCCGCGCGGATCGTTACCGTCCACTCGCCGAGATGGAGGCGATCAGCAAGCAGGACTATACCGACGCGGTACAGACGCTGGAGCAGGCCCAGGCCTCGATTGCGCAAAGTCGCGCCACGCTCGAATCCGCCCGCGTCAACCTGCGATTCACCACCGTTCCCGCGCCCATCACCGGCCGGATCGGGCGATCTTTGTTCACTGTCGGCGCATTGGTTTCGACCACTCAGGCCGATCCGCTCGCCACCATCCAGCAGCTCGATCCGATCTTCGTCGACATCCAGCAATCGAGCGCCGACCTGCTCGCCCTGCGCCGTTCGCTGGCGGCCGGTGGCGCCGCCCCCGCCAGCGCGGACGTACGCCTCCGGCTGGAGGACGGCAGCGACTATGGCCGGGTGGGCCGCGTCGAGTTCGGCGAGGTGGTGGTGGACCAGACCACCGGAACCGTCACTTTGCGCGCCAGCTTCCCCAATCCGCAGGGTCTGCTGCTGCCCGGGATGTTCGTGCGCGCCAATTTCGCCCAGTCGATCGACACGGAGGCCTTCCTGGTACCACAGGAGGCGGTCTCGCGCGATCCGAAGGGCAATGCGACCCTGTTCGTGGTCGGCCCCAACCACAAGGCGGTCGAACGGCAGGTGAAGACCGAGCGGACGCAGGGCCGCTATTGGGTGGTGACCAGCGGATTGCGGCCGGGCGACAAGGTGATCACGCAGGGCCTCAACATGCTGCGCCCCGGCGCGGACATCCGCGCGGTGCCGGCCGACACGCCCGAACGGCTGGAGGCGCCGCGCGGCCAACAGGGCGCCGCCGCCAAGGCCGGCCGGTAACCTATGATCTCCCGCATTTTCATCGATCGCCCGATCTTCGCCTGGGTGATCGCGATCATCGTCATGCTAGGCGGCGCTGGCGCGATCTTGGGCCTGCCGATCGCGCAATATCCCGACGTGGCGCCCCCGCAGGTGACGGTGCGTGCCACCTATCCCGGCGCCAATGCGGTGACGCTGCAGAACTCGGTCACCCAGGTGATCGAGCAGACGCTGACCGGCATCGACGGACTGCTCTACTTCCAGTCGTCGTCGTCCAGCCGTGGACAGGTCTCGATCACCGTCACTTTTGCCAAGGGGACGGACCCGGACATCGCGCAGGTTCAGGTTCAGAACCAGGTGCAGCAGTCGCTGTCCCGTCTGCCGCAGCAGGTGCAGCAGCAGGGGCTGCGGGTCAGCAAGTCCAACCCTGACTTTCTGATGGTGGTCGGCGTCTATGACGAGACCGATCGCTCCAGCGCGCAGGATGTCTCAGACTTTCTGACCTCCAACTTCCAGGACCCGCTCGGCCGGCTGCCCGGAGTCGGCGACACCAACGTGTTCGGATCGCAATATGCGATGCGCATATGGATGGATCCGGCGCGGCTCGCTTCCTACCAGTTGATGCCGAGCGACCTGATCACCGCGATCCAGAACCAGAACACCGAAGTCGCGGCCGGCGAGATCGGCGGCCAGCCCTCGCCCGACACCCAATATCTGAACGCGGTGGTGACCGCGCAGTCACGGCTCCAGACGCCCGAGCAATTCGCCAACATCATCGTCAAGACGCAGACCAACGGCGCGACCGTGCGCCTGCGCGACGTGGCGCGGGTGGAGCTTGGCGCCGAAAGCTATGCCGCGCGCAGCCGGCTGAACGGCCACCCAGGGGCGGGCATCGCCATCCTGCTGGCGCCGGGTGCGGATGCGCTGGAAACCGCAAGGACGGTCAAGGACTTCGTCGCAGAGCGGTCCCGCGGGTTCCCGCCGGGCTACAAGGTCGCCTATGCGAACGACTCCACCGCCTTCATCCGCCTGTCGATCGAGGAGGTCGTCAAGACCCTGATCGAGGCGGTGATCCTGGTGGTTATCGTCATGTTCGTGTTCCTGCAGAGCTGGCGCGCGACGCTGATCCCGACGATCGCGGTGCCGGTGGTGCTGCTAGGCACGTTCGGGATCTTCTATCTCGCGGGCTTTTCGATCAACACGCTGACCCTGTTCGGCCTGGTGCTCGCCATCGGCCTGCTCGTCGACGACGCGATCGTGGTGGTCGAGAATGTCGAGCGGTTGATGGAGGAGAACCCGGAGATGACTCCGCGGGACGCCACCATCGAGTCGATGAACGAGATCACGGTGGCGCTGATCGCGATCGCGCTGGTGCTCTCCGCCGTGTTCCTGCCGATGGCGTTCTTCGGTGGATCGACAGGCGTGATCTATCGCCAGTTCTCGCTCACCATCGTGTCCGCCATGGTGCTGTCGGTGTTCGTGGCGCTGATCCTGTCGCCGGCGCTGACCGCGACGTTGCTCAAGCAGAAGAAGCGGGACGAGAACGGGCTGGAAGACGGATGGCTCGCCCGCCGCCTGCCCCGCGTCGCGCACGGCTTCGCCTGGGCGAAGGAGACGTTCAACACCAATTTCGACAAGGGCGTGGAGCGCTACACCGCGGGCGTGAAGGCGGTGGTCAACCGCAAGTGGCTGTTCCTGCTGATCTACGCCGGCACGCTGGCGCTGCTCGCGGTGCTGTTCCTGCGCCTGCCCACCGGCTTCCTGCCGACCGAGGACCAGGGCATCGCGCTGGTCCAGTTCCAGCTGCCGCCCGGCGCGACGCAGAACCGCACCGCGGACGTGCAGCAGCGGATCGAGCGCTATCTGCGCACCAACGAGGCGCGCAACGTCGAAACCGCCTTCTCGGTCAGCGGCATCGGCGGCGGCGGCGCGCCCGGCGGGCAGAACACCGGCCTCGCTTTCCTGTCGCTCAAGGACTGGGCCGAACGCGAGGGCAAGGAGAACAGCGCGGACGCGATCACGCAGCGCGCCGGCGCGGCGTTCAGCAACATTCGCGACGCGCAGATCTACCCGCTGGTGCCGCCCGCGATCCGCGGCCTTGGCCAGTCGAACGGCTTCACCATGGAGCTCCAGAACTCCAGCGGCATGTCGCTGCAGGAGTTCCAGGCGGCACGCGACAAATTGCTCGGCATGGCGATGGCGGACCCGACCTTCGTCGGCGTGCGCCTGACCGAACTGCCCGACGTCCCCACCCTGCGCGTCGATGCGGACCAGCAGAAGCTTGCGGCGCTGGGCCTCAGCCAGTCGGCGGTGAACACCACATTGTCCGCGGCCTGGGGCGGCCAATACGTCAACGACTTCATCGATCGCGGCCGGGTCAAGCGTGTCTATATCCAGGGCGATGCGCCCTATCGCTCGGCGCCGTCGGACATCGACCAGTGGTTCGTGCGCGGCGCCAGCGGCACGATGGCGCCCTTCTCCGCCTTCGCGCGGACCAGCTGGGAACAGGCGCCGGTGCTGCTGTCGCGCTTCAACGGCGTGCAGAGCTACGAATTCCAGGGCCAGGCGGCGCCGGGCAAGAGTTCGGGCGACACCATCGCGCGAATCGAGGAACTCGCGCGACAGATCCCCGGCACCAGCATCGCCTGGGCGGGGCTGACCTATCAGGAGCGGCTGTCCAGCGGCCAGGCGCCGATCCTCTACGGGCTGTCGCTGCTGGTCGTGTTCCTCTGCCTCGCCGCGCTCTACGAGAGCTGGTCGATCCCGATCGCGGTGCTGCTGGTGATCCCACTGGGGCTGGTCGGCGCGATCCTGTTCGTCACCCTGCGCGGCCTCACCAACGACGTCTATCTCCAGATCGGCTTGCTCACCACGATGGGCCTGGCCGCCAAGAACGCCATCCTGATGATCGAGTTCGCCGAACAGGCCGAGCGCAAGGGCGCCCGCGTGATCGATGCCGCATTGGAAGCCGCCAAGATCCGCCTCCGCCCGATCCTGATGACCTCCTTCGCCTTCATCTTCGGCGTGCTACCGCTGGCGATCTCCACCGGCGCGGGCGCAAACAGCCGCATCGCGATCGGCACCGCGGTGATCGGCGGCATGCTGACCGCGACGGTGCTGGCGGTGTTCTACATCCCGCTGTTCTTCGTGCTGGTCCGCCGCAGCGTCCGCGACGGGCTGCAGTGGACGCGCGAGCGGATCGGCCGCGGGCGCAAGGACGAGGCGGAAGCATCATGATGCGGACGATCGCCGCCGCCCTCGCGCTCGCCTCGGTCTCGGCGTGCAGCCTGGCGCCCAAGTACGTGCGGCCCGACCTGCCGGTGCCGCCCTCCTGGCCGCAGGGCGACGCCTATCTGCGCGAAAGCGAGGCGCCGCTGCCGTCGGTGGCTTGGCGTGACATCTTCCGCGATCCTCGTCTCCAGGCGCTGATCGAGCAGGCGCTGGCCAACAACCGCGACCTGCGCGTCGCCGCCGCCAACATCGCCGCGGCGCGCGAGCAGTATCGCATCCAGCGTGCCGAACTGTTCCCCACCGTCGCGGGCCTCGCCAGCTACAGCTATGGCGAAGGCGGCGCCGGCGCGGGAACCACGTTCACCGGCGGCACGGGTACGGGCACCGATACCGGAACCGACACGGGCACCGATACCGGGACCGACACGGGTACGGGCACCGGCACCACCCTTCTCACCGGATCGAACAGCTCTTTCTCGGTCAACTTGGGCGTGACCGACTGGGAGATCGACCTGTTCGGGCGCATCCGCTCCCTCTCCTCGGCCGCGCTCAACCGCTATTTCGGGCAGGAAGCCGCGGCGCGCGCGACGCGACTGACATTGGTGGGCGACATTGCCACCACCTGGCTCACCTATGCCGCCGACCAAAGCCTGCTCGCCATCGCGCAGCATACCGCGCGCAGTGCCGAGCAGAGCGTGCGCCTCACCCGCGCGCGGCTGGAGGGCGGCATCGCCCCGCGGACCGATCTGCGCCAGGCCGAGCAAATCCTCGCCACCGCGCAGGCGAGCGTCGCCAACCAGCGCACCCTGGTGGCGCAGGACATCAATGCGCTCCAGCTGCTGGTCGGCGCACCCATCGACCCCGCGCGGCTCCCCGCCTCGATCGAGGAAGCCGGGCAGACCGTGTCCGAACTGCCGCCGGGGCTCGACAGCGGCGTGCTGCTCCGCCGGCCGGACGTGGTGCAGGCGGAGTACGAGCTGCGCGCCACCAATGCCGAGATCGGCGCGGCGCGCGCGCAGCTGTTCCCGCGCATCTCGCTCACCGGGCTGGTCGGCTTTGCCAGCACCGCGCTGCGTACCCTGTTCGATGGCGATTCGTTCAGCTGGTCGGTGGCGCCCAACGCCAGCTACCCGATCTTCCGCGCCGGCGCAGGCCGCGCAGGGGTGCGTGTCACCCAGGCGCAGCGCGACGCGGCGCTCGCCACCTATGAGCGCACCGTGCAGTCGGCGTTCCGCGAGGTGTCTGACGCACTCGCCCGGCGGGGCACGATCACCGACCAGCTCTCGGCCAACCGCCGCAACGTCGATGCCGCGGCGGATACCTTCCGCCTCGCCGAGGCGCGGTACCGGGGCGGGATCGACACCTTCCTGGCGACGCTCGACGCGCAGCGTTCGCTGTTCACCGCCCGCCAGACATTGGTGCAGAGCCAGCTGATCGGCGCCAGCAACCTGGTGACCCTCTACCGCACGCTGGGTGGCGACTCCTCGCTCACCGTGCCGCCCACCGGCCAGAACCCCGCGCCGACGGAGGGCGCGACGGAGATCCAGCCATGATGCGATTGCTCCTGCTGTCGTTCGCGCTCGCTACTCCTGCCCTCGCCCAGGCTCCGGCCGCGCCGGCACCCGCGGCGACGACGGCGCCGGTCGAGGACCTCGTCCGCGTCACCCTCACCACCGCGGAAGGCCCGATCGTCCTCGCGCTCGACCGCGGCCGCGCGCCGAAAACCGTCGCCAACTTCCTGCGCTACGTCGACGCCAAAAGGTTTGACGGCACCGCATTCTACCGTGCGATGAAGATCGGCGACGGCCTCGGCCTCGTCCAGTTCGGCACCTCCAACGATCCCAAGCGCACCTACCCGCCGATCGCGCATGAGCCGACGACTCAGACCGGGCTCACCCATACCGATGGCGCGATCTCGATGGCGATGGCCGCGCCCGGCACCGCCGCGGGCGACATCTTCATCATCGTCGGCGACCTGCACACGCTCGACGCCACCGCGCAGAGCCCCGGCTTCGCGGCGTTCGGCAAGGTGGTGGAGGGTATGGACGTCGTGCGGCGCATCCTCGCCGCGCCCACCTCCCCCACCGAGGGGGAAGGCGTGATGCGCGGTCAGATGCTGGAGCCGACGATCAAGGTGCAGACCATCCGACGCGACTGACGCGTCAGACGATCCCGCCGGCGCGCATCGCCGCAAAGGCGGCGAACACGGCAAGGCCCGCGCTGATCCCGCACAGCACATAGCCGACATACATCATCATCGGCGGATGCGGCCGCCGCAGCTTGATGTTGCGGCTCGCCCCCGAAAGAACGAAGCTCATCAGAATACCGTATGTGAACGCCGCTGCGCCAAACATCGTCCCACCCCACAGAATCAAGCGCCCGCCCCCCGACAGGCGCTTTCAGCTTAACCATGCAGCACCCCCGGCTTCCAAGGGGTTAAGACGGCACCCGCCGTTTGCGCGGCTCGACTGACCGCTTTACCGGATGGACATGGCCCGTGATCCCGCCACCGCCCGCTGGGCGATGCTTTCCGCTGTCCGCGTCGCCGGCGCGCTCGCCGCGACGCTGGGCGTGATCCTGGTCGCGCGCGCGGAGGACTGGGCGCCGCGCATCCTGGGCGTGGCGATCGTGCTCGCGGCGCTGGCGATGACCGGCAGCGTCACGGGCCATCTCGCTCGCCGCTGGCGGAGCCCGCAGCCGTGAAGCGCTTCTGGTCCGATGTCTCCGTCGCGCCCGACCGCGGCATCCTGCTCGATGGACGCCCGGTGCGCACGCCCGGCCGCGTGCCGCTGGTGCTGCCCACGCCGGCCCTGGCGAAGGCGGTGGCGGCGGAATGGCGCGCGGTCGGCGAGACGCTCGATCCGCGCGCCATGCCGCTCACCGGGCTCGCCAACGCGGCGATCGACCGGATCGCCCCCGATCCGCAGGGCTTTGCGGAGGGCATTGCCCGCTTCGGCGAGAGCGACCTGCTCTGCTATCGCGCCGACAGCCCGGCGGCGCTGATCGCACGCGAAGCGGCCCATTGGGACCCGCTGCTCGCCTGGGCGCAGCATCGCTACGACGTGCACTTCGAGATCGCGTCGGGCATCGTTCACCGGCCGCAGCCCGCGGCGACGCTGGCTCGGCTGCGCGAGGCGGTCGCGGCGCAGCCTGCCTTTGTGCTGGCGCCCCTCTCCTCGCTGGTGGACCTCACCGGCTCGCTGGTGATCGGGCTGGCGCTGGTCGAGGATGCGGTGACGCCGGAGGCAGGCTGGGCGGCCGCCGATATCGATGGCGCCTGGCAGCGCGAGCATTGGGGCACCGATCCGCTGGAGGCCGCCGCGCTGGCGGAGCGGCGCGGCGCCTATGATGCGGCGGTGGCGTTCCTCGCCTGCCTGCGCTCAGGCCCCGTGGCGGAGCTTGCGGACGAAGCCGATCAGCCCGGTCTGGCGTGAGCGCCGGAGCCGCTCGGCCGCCAGGATCGTGCGCACCTTGGCGATGCACTGTTCGACATCGTCGTTGACCAGGACATAGTCGTAGCCATCCCAGTGGCTCACCTCGTTGGCGGCCCGCGCCATGCGGGCATCGATCACCTCGGTGGTGTCGGTGCCGCGGCGCTTCAGCCGCGCGTGCAGTTCCTCCATGGACGGCGGGAAGACGAACACGCGCACCACGTCGCCGCCGGCGATCTGGAACAGCTGCTGCGCGCCCTGCCAGTCGATGTCGAACAGCACGTCGCGGCCGGAGGCGAGGATCGCCTCCACCTGCGCGCGCGGCGTGCCGTAGCGATTGTCGAAGACGTGCGCCCATTCGAGGAACTCGCCCGCCGAGACCATATCGCGGAAGCGTTCGAGATCGACGAAGTGGTAATCCTTGCCGTCCACCTCCCCCGGCCTTGGTGGACGGGTGGTCGCGGAAACCGACATCTGGAGATCCGGATCGCCCGCGAGCAGCGCCCGCGCGATGGTCGACTTGCCCGCCCCCGAGGGCGAGGACAGCACGAACAGGACGCCGCGGCGCTTGAAACCGTGAGGATCGGTGGGGAGCATGGCCGCTAGTGCCGCGCCCTGGCCGCGGGCGTCAAGTTCAGCTGGCAATCGACAGCGCGTGCGGCCGCGCAGCGACATCGTCCAGCGTCCGCGGCGGCGCATCCAGCCAGAACGGCACCAATTTGTCGCCGTCGGGCCGGGTCGCGCCGATCATGTACGCGCCCGCGGTCTGCCCCTGGCCGCCGCCGGGCAAGGTATAACGTACGTCCACCGCCACCACCGGCACGAACATCTGCCGGTCCCCGGCGGCCAGCGGGATGATTGCGGCGCGTGAGACGGTGAGGGTGCTGCGCACGGTGCGCGTTTCGCCGGGCGCGAGCGCGAAGGGCGGCTGTGCGGACGGTGCGGGGGGCGCGGCGAACAGCGCGCCGAGCGCCTCGTCCTGACCGGCGGACGCGCCCAGCAGGTGCAGCGCGACCGACACCTCGCCCGCCTCTCCCCGGCCCTCGTTGCGCACCGCCACCTCTACCTCGACGATCGCGCTGAGCAGGTTCAGCCCCGCACGCCGGGCGACGAGGTCCAGGGCAAGCTGGGCGCGCTCGGCCGGCGGGGTCGCCGCCGGCGACTCGGCCGGTGGCGTCGCGCGCCGCGGGGCCGCCGGGGTCCAGAACTGCGCCGGATCGGCGGCGGCCTGCGGCTTGGGCGGCGGCATCGGCCCGGTGGGGACGCGGATGTCGCGCCGCGCCTCGCGTCGCTTCGCTTCCACCCGCCAGCGCCAAGTGAACAGCACCGCGGCCAGGAGCGCGACGATCGCCAGCCCGATCAGCCAGGCGATCGCGCCGTCCGCCTCCGAGCCCGGCTGCTTCTCCCGCGTCGCAACGCCGGGCGGCGGCGTCGGCGGCCGTCCCGACTCATCCGGCAGCGCCAGGGTCGGTACCGGTGCGGGGGCCGGCAGCACCACGCGCGGGGGCTGCGACGGACGCGGCTCGGCGATGCTGAGGGCAGGTCGGGATCGCGCGGGTGCGGGACGGGCGGCCGGTGTGCGCCGCG
>NZ_JBELLZ010000028.1:0-32639 GCF_042096255.1 Sphingomonas sp.
GGGGGACGACGCCGGCCCGTTCGAGCCGGAGGCACCGCTACCGCCCCGCCGCCGCCGGCCATGGGGCCGGTGGATCTCGCGCGCGTTCGGCGTGGGGATCATCCTGTTCGTCATTGCGGTGGCGTGGCTGGCGATCACCGCGCCGCTCTCCCGCTCGCTCAAGCCGCCGACGCCGCCCTCGATTACGCTTACCGCCTCGGACGGGACGCCGATCGCGCGGCGCGGCGCGATCATCGGTACGCCGGTGGATGCGGCCAAGCTGCCCGCGCACGTCACCGGTGCGTTCCTGGCGATTGAGGACCGGCGCTTCCGCTCGCACTGGGGGATTGATCCGCGCGGCATTGCCCGCGCCGCCTGGTCGAACATCGGCGCGGGCGGGGTGCGCCAGGGCGGCAGCACGATCACCCAGCAGCTCGCCAAGAACGCCTTCCTCGATTCGGATCGCACCGCCGCACGCAAGCTGCGCGAGGTAATGATCGCCTTCTGGCTGGAAGCGTGGCTGACCAAGGACGAGATCCTGTCGCGCTACCTATCCAACGTCTATTTCGGCGACAATGTGTACGGGCTGGACGCGGCGGCGCGGCATTATTTCGGCCGCTCCGCCGGAAACCTGAACGTCGGTCAGGCGGCGATGCTGGCGGGGCTGGTCAAGGCGCCGTCGCGCCTCGCCCCCACCTCCAACCTGGAGGGCGCACGCAAGCGGCAGAAGGTGGTGGTCGGCGCGATGGTCGACGCCGGCTTCCTCTCGGCGGCCGAAGCCGAGGACGTCCGCCCGCAGCGGGTGAAGCGCAGCCGTCCCGAGACCCTCCCCAGCGGCACCTATTTCGCCGACTGGGTGCTCCCCGCCGCGCGCGACCGTGCCGGCGAGATCCAGGCCGAGGCGACGGTGCGCACCACGCTCGACCGCCGCATGCAGCGCGCCGCCGAGCGCGCGGTGCGCCGCGCCGGGCTGCGCCAGGCGCAGGTTGCGCTGGTGGCGATGAAGCCCGATGGCGAGCTGCTCGCGATGGTCGGCGGCAAGAGCTACGCGTCCTCGCCGTTCAACCGTGCCACCCAGGCGCGCCGCCAGCCCGGCTCCGCGTTCAAGCTGTTCGTCTATCTCGCCGCGCTGCGCAGCGGGATGAACCCCGACTCGATCGTCGAGGACCAGCCGGTCGACATCGCCGGGTGGAAGCCGAAGAACTCGGACGGGCGCTATCGCGGCGACATCACGCTGCGCGAAGCGTTCGCGCGCTCGTCCAATGTCGCCGCGGCACGGCTGACGCAGCAGGTCGGCGTCCGCCAGGTGATCCGCGCCGCGCGCGACCTCGGCATCTCCACCCCGATCCCCAGCGAGGCGACGATCGCGCTCGGCACCTCCACCGTGTCGCTGCTGGAGCTGACCGCCGCTTATGCCGCGGTGGCGGACGGGCGCTATCCGGTGCAGCCGCGCGGGCTGGAGGAGGCGGACGAGACGCCCTGGTACCAGACGCTCGCGGGTGGCCGCCGCGCGCTGCCGGGCCATATCCGCGAGCAGCTGACCGACCTGCTGCGCGCTTCGGTGGCGCAGGGCACCGGAAATCAGGCGGCGCTGTCCGTTCCCACCTTCGGCAAGACCGGCACGACCCAGGACAATCGCGACGCGCTGTTCCTCGGCTTCGCCAATGGCGTGGTCACCGGCGTGTGGGTCGGCAATGACGACAACACGCCCAATCCCGGCCTCTCTGGCGGCGGCATCCCCGCGCGGATCTGGCGCGACTTTATGTCCGATGCGCTGGACGTGGCACCGATCGCGCGTCCGGAGCCAATCGAGGAGGCGCTGCCCGAGGACGGCGATCTAGTCGGCGAGCTCATCGACAATGCGGTCGATCCGGTGGCGGAGCAGCTCCAGCAGCTCGGCATCGACCTGCGCCGTGGCGACGATGGCAGCCTCTACATCGCCCCCGGCCCGCGCGACCGCCCGCGCGAGCCGATTGAGGAGGAGCCGCTGGAGGTGGAGCCGCAGGAGTAGGCGACTTGACCGGCCGGAGCGCGGCCAGCACAGCGCGCGCCATGCGCTTCTTCTCGGACAATGCCGCCCCCGTCCACCCGCGCGTGATGCAGGCGATCGCCGCCGCCGACACGCTCGACACCGCCTATGACGGCGATGTCTGGTCGCGGCAGCTTGACGCGCGCTTCTCCGCGCTGTTCGGTACCGAGATCGCGGTGCTGTGGGTGCCCACCGGCACTGCCGCCAATTGTCTGGCGCTCGCCGCGCTCTGCCCGCCGCATGGCGGGATCGTCTGCCACGAACAGGCGCATATCGAGCAGGACGAGGGCGGCGCGCCGGGCTTCTACACGCACGGCGCCAAGCTGATCCTGGCGAAGGGAGAGGGCGCCAAGCTTTCGCCGCAGACGATCGCCGCGGTGCTCGATCCGATCCGCGACGACGTCCACCAGGTCCAGCCGCACGCGATCTCGATCACCAACGCCACCGAATACGGGCTGATCTATACGCCCGACGAGGTGGCGGCGATCGGCGCGCTCGCCCGCACCCGCGGGCTGGGCCTGCACATGGACGGCGCGCGCTTCGCCAACGCCGTCGCCCATCTCGGCTGTACGCCCGCCGCGGTGACGTGGCAGGCGGGGGTGGACGTGCTCAGCTTCGGCTTCGTCAAGAATGGCGGCATGTCGGCGGAGGCTTTGGTGTTCTTCAGGCCCGAGATGGCGCGCGACGCGAGGTATCGCCGCAAGCGTGCCGGGCTGCTCTTCTCCAAGGGCCGCTATCTCGCCGCGCAGCTGCTGGCGATGCTGGAGGACGATTTGTGGCTGGCGAACGGCCGCGCCGCCAATGCCGGCGCGCGGCTGCTGGCGGAGGCGGCGGGCGACCGGCTGGTCCACCCCGTCGAAGCCAACGAGGTGTTCCTGCGCCTGTCCGCGGACGAGGCGGCGTTGCTGCGCGCGGCAGGGTTCGACTTCTACGACTGGGGTGTCGGCGAGGCGCGGCTGGTGGTCTCATGGGATCAGAGCGAGGACGCGATCCGGCCGCTCGCCGAGGCGATCCGCGCCTTGTGAGCACGGCCGACCGCCCCCGATCCACCCGCGCGGCGGTGCTGGTGCCGTTCGGTATCGTCACCTTGATCTGGGGCTCGACCTGGCTGGTGATCCGCGACCAGCTTGGGCTGGTGCCGCCCTCCTGGTCGGTCACCTATCGCTTCCTGATCGCCGGGCTGGTGCTCGGCGGCTATGCGCTGGCCACCGGCGAGCGGGTGCGGCTGGATGCGCGCGGCTGGGCGTTCGCCGCCGCGATCGGCCTCACCCAGTTCGTGATGAACTTCAACTTCGTCTACCGGGCGGAGCAATTCATCACCTCAGGGCTGGTCGCGGTAATGTTCGGGCTGCTGCTGGTGCCCAATGCGTTGCTCGGCCGCACCTTCACCGGGCAGCGGCTCGGGCGGCAGCTGATCCTTGGCTCGGCGGTGGCGATGCTGGGCACCGGCCTGCTGTTCCTGCACGAGGTCCGCAGCGATCCGCACGGGCCGATGCGGGTGCTGACCGGCGTGGGCTTCACGCTGATGGGGATCCTGTCCGCCTCCAGCGCCAATGTGATGCAGGCAACCGACACGGCGAAGCGCTATCCGATCCTGTCGACGCTGGCGGTGGCGATGCTGCTGGGTGCCGGCATGGACGCGCTGTTCGCCCTTGCCACCGTCGGCCCGCCGGTGTTCGACTGGCGGTGGAGCTATGTCGGCGGCATCCTCTATCTCGCGGTGCTCGCCTCGGCGCTCGCCTTCCCGCTCTACTTCGGGGTGATCCGCGCGATCGGACCGGCCAAGGCGGCCTATTCCAGCGTGATGTCGCCGGTGATCGCGATGCTGCTCTCCACTGTGTTCGAGGCCTATGTCTGGACGCCGTTCGCCGCCTTGGGCGGGGCGCTCGCCGGCGTCGGGCTGGTGATCGCGCTCACCGCACGCAGACCCTCGCGATAGGTGGGGTAGAGCGGGCGCCAGCCGAGCACGCGTTTCGCCTTGCCGTTCGCCACCCGCCGGCTCTCGGCATAGAAGCCGCGCGCCATGGCGGAGAGGCTGTCCAGCGGCACGAACGGCGGCGGCGGCAGGCCGAGCAAGGCGGCGGCATGCTCCACCACCGTGTTCTGCGCGGCGGGCAGGTCGTCGGAAAGGTTATAGGCACCCGCGGGCGCATCGAAGCCGGCGATGACGCCGCGGGCGATATCGTCGACATGCGCGCGGCTGAACACCTGCGGCACCTCCACCCGGTGCGCCCGGCCCTCCGCCACCCGGTCGAGCGGCGAGCGGCCGGGGCCATAAATGCCCGGCAGCCGGAACACGCGCGCGCCTAGCTGCAGCCACTTAGCGTCGGCCGCGGCGCGGGCGGTGCGACGACCGGTGCCGGTCGGCGCGCTCTCGTCCACCCAAGCGCCCGCCGTGTCGCCGTAAACGCCGGTGGAGGAGAGATAGCCGACCCAGCCGCGCAGCTGCGCGCCGTAGCGCTCCAGCACCGGATCGGCGTCGCCCTCGGGCGGCACGGACGACAGGATGTGCGTCGCGGCGGCGATCTCCGCCTGCACCGCCGCGTCATCATCGAAACGAACGGTGCCGTCGCGGCCATCGCGCGTGGTGCCGACCACGTGCCAGCCGGGCAGCCGCGCCGCGATCGCGCGTGCGGTATAGCCCAGGCCGAAGACCAGCAGCCGGCTCAAGGCGCAGGCACCAGCTCCGGCTTGGCCATGGTCGCACCGGGGACGTTGTCCTTCTTCCACTGCATCGCCATGCGGATGCGCGTCTCGCCCGAGGGATGGTCGAAGAAGATCGCCTCCTCCAGCGGGCCGGGCTCCAGCTTGCGATATTCGCTGAGGCGCAGCGCCGTCTTGGCGAAGCCGTCCGGCTGGCGCGCCGCGTCGAGCCCGAAGGCGTCCGCCTCGCTCTCGTGCACGCGCACGATCGTGTTCTGCACCGGCGTCAGCAGCAACCCCGCCACGCTCCCAAGCAACAGCAGCACCGGCGCGCCCGCCGGATCGGCGACGTTGCGCACGCCCCAGCGCGGATGGCGCGCGATCAGCCGCGGCGCGATGCGGCTGATCGCGAACAGGATCAGGCCGATTACCAGCGCGAACAGCGCGATCGACTTCCAGATGTGGCCCAGCACGTAATGCCCCATCTCGTGTCCCATCACCGCCTCCACCTCGTCGGGGCCGGTGCGCTTCAGCAGGTTGTCGTTCAGCGTGATGCGGATGGTTGGGCCGAGGCCCGAGACATTGGCGGAGATGCGCTTCGACTGGCGCGACGCGTCCGAGACATAGATGTGCTCGGCGGGAATGTGGTTCGCGCGCGCCACCGCGACGATGCGGTCGCGCAAGGAACCGGCGGGCATCTCGCTATAGGTGTTGAACAGCGGCGCGATGAACACCGGGCCGATCGCCACCGCGATGGCGATGAAGCCGGCCAGCACGCCCGTGCCCCATAGCCACCAGCTGCGCGGCGCGCGGCGGATCGCGGCATAGAAACCCATCGCCAGCAGGGGATTGAACACCACGCCCAGCATCGTCGCGATGCCCCATTCGCGCAGCCAGGCGCCAAATGTCTGGTTGGACAGGCCGTACTGCCCCTCGCGCACGAACTCGACATAGGCGGTCCAGGGCAGGAACAGCAGTGAGGTCGCCAGCGACAGCAGCACCGCATAGACCGCCGGCACCAGCCACGCGCGCCGCGTCACCCGCTCCGCCAGCGCGCGGAACCGCGCCGACCAGCCCGTTGCCAGGAGCAGCAGATAGACCGCGATGGCGACCAGCGCGTTCCACAGGATCAGCCAGTATCCGCCCTCGAAATAGGCGTCGGACTTGGCGCGCGTCGGCCCGTCGAGCACCGCAAGCCACGCCCGCGTCGCCGCCTCCACGTCGAAGCCACCCGCCGCTTGCGCGGCCGTCGTGATCCAGAGCCCCGGCATCTGCGCGTCCCCCTGCTGTGTTAGCAGCCTATCACGCATCGTCTGCACCGCAAGCTATGGAACCGGCGGCGCGCCCGCGTATATCCTCCTCATGCTCGACGTTCAGTCCACGCTCGCCGCCGCTCCGGCCGTTCACCGCCGCGAGGACTATCGCCCGCCCGAATGGCTGGTCCCAGAGATCGCGCTGGACTTCGCGCTCGACCCCGCCGCGACGCGGGTGCATGCCAGGCTGACGGTGACACGCAACGGCGAGCATGACGCACCGCTGCGGCTCGACGGCGGCGGACAGCTGCCGACCGCGGTGCGCGTCGATGGCGTGGCGGTGAACGACTGGTGGATGGACGGCGACACGCTGCTCATCCCGCTCTCCGGCGGCGCGCATGTCGTGGAAACCGAATGCACCATCGCGCCCGAGCGCAACACGCAGCTGATGGGACTCTACGCTTCGGGCGGCAACCTGTGCACGCAGTGCGAGGCGGAGGGCTTCCGCCGCATCACCTTCTTCCCCGACCGGCCCGACGTGCTCAGCATCTATCGCGTGCGGATGACCGCGGAGCGGGCGCGCTACCCCGTGCTGCTCGCCAACGGCGATCCCGTCGGCAGCGGCGACAATGGCGACGGCACCCACTGGGCCGAGTGGCACGACCCGTTCCCCAAGCCCTCCTATCTGTTCGCTTTGGTCGCGGGCGACCTTGCCGAGAACCGCGACAGCTTCACCACGCGTTCGGGCCGCGAAGTACGACTGGGCATCTGGGTGCGTGCCGCCGACCTGCCCAAGACCGCACATGCGATGCACGCGCTCAAGCTGTCGATGGCGTGGGACGAGCGCGCCTATGGCCGCGAGTATGACCTGGACGTGTTCAACATCGTCGCGGTGGACGATTTCAATTTCGGCGCGATGGAGAACAAGGGGCTGAACATCTTCAACAGCCGCTACATCCTCGCCGATCCCGACACCGCCACCGATTACGACTTCGACGCGATCGCCGCAGTGGTGGCGCACGAATATTTTCACAATTGGTCGGGCAACCGCGTCACCTGCCGGGACTGGTTCCAGCTGAGCCTCAAGGAAGGCTTCACCGTCTATCGCGACCAGGGCTTCTCCGCCGATCTCGGCAGCCCGGCGGTGCGGCGGATCGAGAATGTCCGTGGGCTGCGCGCGGCGCAATTCCCGGAGGATGCCGGCCCACTCGCGCATCCGATCCGCCCGAATTCCTATCTGGAGATCTCCAACTTCTACACCGCCACCATCTACAACAAGGGCGCCGAGGTGATCCGGATGATGGCCGCGATCCTGGGCGAGACCGCGTTCCGCGCCGGCTGCGACCTCTATTTCGCGCGACACGACGGCCAGGCGGCGACCTGCGAGGATTTCGTTCTGTGCATGGAGGAGGCGGGCGGCGTCGACCTGTCGCGCTTCCGCCTGTGGTACAGCCAGGCGGGCACGCCGCGCGTCTCGGCGAGCGTGGAGCATGAGGCGGGGTCGGGCCGCGCGACCTTGCGCCTCGCCCAGTCGGTGCCGCCGACGCCGGGGCAAGCGGTCAAGCAGCCGATGGTACTGCCGCTGCGCACCCGGCTGTTCGGCGCCGAGACCGGCCAGCCGCTCACGCCCGAGCAGCTGATCCTGCTGGAGGAGCCGAGCGAGACGATCGTGTTCGAGGGTGTCACCGAGCGGCCGGTCCTGTCGGTCAATCGCGGCTTCTCCGCCCCGGTGGTGATCGAGAGCGACCGACCCGCCGCCGACCTCGCCTTCCTTGCCCGCCACGACGACGATCCGTTCGCGCGCTACGAGGCGATCCAGCAGCTGATGCTCGACACTTTGGTCGCGGCGACCGTCGAGGGCCGCGCCGATCATGATGCGGTGATTGCCGCGGTGCGCGACACGCTCGCCGATCCGGCGCTCGACCGGGCCTTCGTCGGCGAGGCGGTGCTGCTGCCCTCGGAGAGCTTCATCGGCGACCAGCTCGCCAGCGTCGATCCCGAGGCGGTGTATCGTGCGCGCGAGGCGCTGCGGCGCGATCTCGGCCGCACGCTCGATGACGTTTGGCGCGAAGCCTATGAGGCAGGCGACGGGCGCGCCTATGCCTATGATCCCGAGGCAAAGGGCATCCGCCGGCTGCGCAACGTGGCTTTGGGCTATCTCACCGCCGGCGGCGCGGCGGATGCGGCGGCGCTTGCCTTCCGCCAGTTCGAGCGCGCCGACAACATGACCGACCGCCAGGGCGCGCTGACCGCGCTGGCGAACGGCACCTCCGACGAGCGGATCGCGGCGCTCGACATCTTCTACAACCGCTATGCGGGCAATTCGCTGGTGCTGGACAAATGGTTCCAGACTCAGGCTTTGTCCTCGCGCGACGACACGTCCGCGATCGTGGCGGAGCTGGCGCGCCATCCCGACTTCACCCTCGCCAATCCGAACCGCGCGCGTTCGCTGATCGGTGCTTTCGCGGCCAACCAGCGCGCGTTCCATGACCCGGACGGCGCGGGCTATCGCTTCCACGCCGACCAGTTGATCGCGCTCGACGCGCTCAACCCGCAGACCGCGGCCAAGATGCTGCCCCCGCTCGACCGCTGGCGCCGCTTCGACGCCGCGCGCCAGGCGCGCATGCGCGCCGAGCTGGAGCGGATCGTCGCGGTGCCCGGCCTGTCGAAGGACCTGTACGAACAGGCGTCGCGCAGCCTTCAGGGGTAGGAGGGCACAAGAAAGGGGCCCCTACCCACCGGCACGAGCCCCATTTTTACTGATCTACCGCGACAGAGTTACGGCTTGCCCAACGATGTGTCCCCGCGAAGGCGGGAGCCCAGACTGGGTCCCCGCCTTTGCGGGGACACATTGGAGGAGTGCTTCAGTGGCAGTGGCTCAAACGCCTATCCACTGGCCGAGCTTCAGCTGGCCTGCGCCTCGGGCGCGGTGGTCGACCGACTGGAGCGGCGGCGCTTCGGCTTGGGCTCCGCTTCGCCTTCGGACTCCGCAACCGCTTCGCCGACGATGCCGAGCGACGGCGGCAGGCGGTCCGCGTCCATCGAGGCGACCTCCATCTCGGGCGCCGGCGCGGGGGTCGCAGAACGGCTGCGGCTGGTGCGCGGCTTGCGCTCGGGCTTGGCCGCGGCGGGCGCCGCGTCGATGTCGTTGGCCGGGCCGGTAGCGTGGGCCGTGCCATTCACCGACGACTGCGCCTCGACAGGCTGCTCGGGCTGGCGCGGCTGCTCGGTGCGCGGCTGCTCGGTGCGGGGCTGCTCGGTGCGGGGCTGGTGGTCGCGCTGGCCGTTCTGCTGGTCGCGATCGCGGCTGTCGCGGCGCGAACGATCGTCGCGCGAGCGGTCGTCCCGCGAGGACCGCTCCTCGCGCGGCTGGCGATCGTCACGCGCCTGATAGTCGCGGCCGTTCTGACGATTCCCGTCGGAGCGATTGCCGTCGTTCCGGTCTGAGCGGTTATCGGACCCGTTGGCGCGGCCGGCGTCATAGCTGCCCTGCTCGCCGGCGCGGATCGGCTCGCCCTCGTCGCCATATTCCTCGTCCATCGCGTCGAAATCATCGACCGGGCGGACGGGGCGGTGGTCGTCCTGGCGCGCGCGGCTGTCGCTCAGCACACGGAAGTAATGATCGGCGAACTGTAGGTAATATTCGGTGTTGACCCGATCGCCGGACATCTGCGCGTCGCGCGCCATGTTGCGATACTTCTCCAGCAGCTGCGCGGCATTGCCCCGCGTGCGGCTGTCGATCCGGTTGCCGCTGTCGCGCTGACCCTGGCTGCTGCCACCCGACGAACGCGAACTTCCACCGCGGCCGCGACGACGGCTGCTGCTTTGCCGATTGCTGATCAAACTGTGTGTCCTTGCACTGGAACCTAGAGCAACCCGCTCCTGATGCCGAGGCGGACCGATCCGGCCCACGGCTACCGCCAATGGCGTGATGGCAAAGGCGCTGGCCGAGGCCCAAGCCTCAACCCCAAGCTGCCGATGTCGCATGCCCCGCGCGCTCATTATCGCGACTGTGGAGCTTCTCAAAGCGAAATATCATGTCGCGGCAAGGCTCTTTCAAGCCGTGGCGACGAGGCAACGGTCCCGGCCGGCGAGATCGCGGCGCAATTCGAGCGAAAACCCCTCGACGCGGAACAGCCCCGCGGCGCTCTCGCCCTGGTCGTGGCCGATCTCGATGCAGGCGACGCCGCCCGACGCCAGCGCGCGCGCGATCTGCGGGGCGAGCACACGATAGGCGTCCAGCCCGTCCGCCCCGGCGAACAGCGCCTCGGCGGGCTCATAGGCCGACACCTCGGGCGGCAGCGCCGCATCGGCGGCGATATAGGGGGGATTGCACAGGATCAGGTCGAAGCCCGCGTCACGATCGGCGAGCCAGTTCCCCATTTCGAGCCGGGCGCGATCGGCAAGGCCAAGCGCCGCGGCGTTGCGTCGGGCATAATCGAGCGCCTGCGACGAGGCGTCTACGCCCAACCCGGTCGCATTCGGCCATTGGTCAAGCGCGGCGAGCAGCAAGGTGCCCGGCCCGGTGCCGAGATCGAGGATCGTGCGCGGACCCGATGTGCCGGCGAAATGCGCCACCGCCGCCTCGAGCAGCGTCTCGCTGTCCGCGCGCGGCACCAGCACGCCGGGGCCGACCTTGAGGTCGATCGTCCAGAAGGCGCGGGTGCCGGTGATGTAGGCGATCGGCTCGTGCCGGGCGCGCCGCTCGACCAGATCCGCGAAGGCGGGCGGGACGGCTTGGTCGGAAAGCGTGAGCAGCAGGCGCTCGCGACTAATATCGAGCGCATGGGCAAGCAGCAGCTCGGCATCGAGCCGCGGCGTCGCGGAGAAGCCGAAGCGCGCGGCGGCGGCGACCAGCGCATCGCGCGCGGCCATCACCCGTCCAGCGACGCCAGTCGCTCCGCCTCGTCCTCGGCGATCAGCGCGCCGACCAGTTCGTCCATCTCGCCCTGGAGGATCTCGGGCAGGCGGTGGAGGGTCAGGTTGATCCGATGGTCGGTGACGCGCCCTTGCGGGAAATTATAGGTGCGGATGCGTTCGGACCGGTCGCCGCTGCCGACCTGCGATTTGCGCTCGCCCGCCCGCGCCGCCGCCAGCCGCTCGCGCTCGGCCTCGTACAGGCGGGTGCGCAGCACCTTGAGCGCCTTGGCCTTGTTCTTGTGCTGCGACTTTTCGTCTTGCTGGATCACCACCAAGCCGGTGGGCAGATGGGTGATGCGCACCGCGGAATCGGTGGTGTTGACCGACTGGCCGCCGGGGCCCGACGAGCGGTACACGTCGATGCGCAGGTCCCTGGCCTCGTCGATCTGCACGTCCACCTCTTCCGCCTCGGGCAGCACCGCGACGGTGGCGGCGGAGGTGTGGATGCGCCCGCCGCTTTCGGTGACGGGGACGCGCTGGACGCGGTGAACGCCGCTCTCGAACTTCAGCTTCGCGAACACACCGGTGCCGGTGACGCTGGCGACCACCTCCTTGTAGCCGCCCAGCTCCGCCTCGGAGGCGCTGATCAGCTCGACGCGCCAGCCCTGCGCTTCGGCATAGCGCTGGTACATGCGCAAGAGGTCGCCCGCGAACAGCGCCGCCTCGTCGCCGCCAGTGCCGGCGCGGATCTCCAGCATCGCCGAGCGGGTGTCGGCGGCGTCGCGCGGCAGCAGCGCGAGGGCGAGCTTGCGGTCGGCATCGGCGAGCGCGCCCTCATTGGCGCGCAACTCGTCCGCGGCCATCGCGCGCAGCTCGGCGTCGCTTTCCTGCGTCATGTGCTGGAGGCTCTCCGCCTCCGCCCGCAGCCGGCGAACCTCGGAAGCGGCGAGCGCGACCGGCTCCAGCTCGGCATATTCCTTCGACACCTGGACGAAGCGGTCGCCGGCAAGGTCGCCCGACGCCATCAGGGCGGCGAGCTCATCGCGCCGCGCCTCGATCTGGCGGATGCGGTCGAGGGAGATGGCGGTCATTCGACGTCTTCGTCGTCGGGAAACGCAAAGCCACGCTCGGGAAGGAAACCCTGCTTGGCGCCATTCTCTTCCATGACCTTCACGCCAACCGTGGTGGCAAGGTCTTGGCGATCGATGGGCTCTTGATTGCCGGTACGCATCGTCTTCAGGACCATGCTGTCAGGGAAAACTAGCAGCGCCAGTAGCGCCCCCGACTCATCCGCACGTTGCATCCGCTTCTTGAGATTGCCCCGAAAGTTCGTTTGCGTAACGATGCCTCTGCGGCGAAGTTCTGCACTTGCAGACATCGCGAGGCTCTCCGCGTCGGCGTTAGCGGGAATGATTACGATATGAGTATCGGGGCTAACGGGCTCCTCGCACAACATCGCCAGCCGCTCGACCCCCGCGGCCCAGCCCACGCCCGCGGTCGCCGGCCCGCCGAGGCTCTCGATCAGCCCGTCATAGCGCCCGCCCGCCAGCACCGTGCCCTGCGCGCCGAGCCGGTCGGTGACGAACTCGAACGCGGTGTGGCGGTAGTAATCGAGGCCGCGGACCAGCCGCGCGTTGCGGGTCCACGCCACGCCCGCCGCGTCGAGCCCGCGCGTCACCGCCTCGAAGAACGCCCCCGCCTCCGCCGACATGTACGCGTCGATCCCCGGCGCCGCGTCCGCGATCGGCCGGTCGCGAGGATCCTTCGAATCGAGGATGCGCAGCGGGTTCTTGTCGAGCCGCGCGAGCGAATCCTCCGACAGGTCGCCGCGATGCGCCTCGAAATGCGCGACCAGCGCGGCGCGCCAGGCGTCGCGGGTCTCGGCATCGCCCAGGGTGTTGAGCTGGAGCGTCACACCTTCGGCGATGCCCAGCTCGTGCAGCAATTGGTCCGCCAGCGTCAGCAGTTCGACGTCCGCCGCGGGCTCGGGCGCGCCGATCACCTCGGCGTCGATCTGGTGGAACTGGCGATAGCGCCCCTTCTGCGGCCGCTCGTAACGGAACACCGCGCCGCTGGTGGCGAGCTTGAGCGGCGCATATTGCTGCCAGCCTTCGGTCAGGAAGGCGCGTGCGATGCCGGCGGTGAACTCCGGCCGCAACGTCAGCGAATCCCCGCCACGGTCGGGGAAAGTGTACATCTCCTTCGAGACCACGTCGGTGGTCTCGCCGATCGAGCGCGCGAACACCTCCGTCGCCTCGAACATCGGGATCTCGACGCGCTGGAAGCAATACAGCTTCCGGACGCGGTCGAATATCTCGAGCACGCGCGCAAAGCGGCGCTCATCGGCGCCGAAGATGTCCTGCGTGCCGCGGACACGGTTGGGGGTCTGGATGCGGGCCATGGAAGCGGGCGTATCTAGTGGAGCGGCGGTACGCCCGCAACGGGACTGGACGGCTGACCTTTCCCGACCGTAGACCGTCCCGCATGAGAACACTTGCTCTGACTGCCCTCCTCCTCGCCTCCGCCGCCACTGCTCAGGTCCCCCAAGGGAACAGCGCGCCCCAGCCGGTGCCGATCGAAAGCACCATCCCCGTCGCGCGCGACACCCCCTATCCCGGCACGATCGACCTCAAGGTCGACGCCACCGACGTGACCCGCGGCATCTTCTCCGTGGTCGAGACGATCCCGGTGGCGCAGGCGGGGCGGACCACCCTGCTGTTCCCCGCCTGGCTGCCCGGCAACCATGCCCCGCGCGGCGAGATCGAGAAGCTGGCCGGGCTGGTCATCACCGCCGGCGGCAAGACCCTGCCGTGGACGCGCGATCCGGTGGACGTCTACGCCTTCCACATCGACGTGCCCGAGGGCGCGCAGGCGATCGAGGCGCGCTTCCAGTTCATCTCGGCGACCAAGAGCGACCAGGGCCGCGTGGTCGCCACGCCCAACATGCTGAGCCTCCAGCCGAACTCGGTCAGCCTTTATCCGGCGGGGTACTTCACCCGCCAGATCCCGGTGCGGATGACGGTGACCTATCCGACCGGCTGGACCGCGGCGGGCGCGCTCAAGGCGCAGGTGACCGGGAGCACCTATGCCTATGAGCCGACCAATTACGAGGTGCTGGTCGATTCGCCGATCCTTGCGGGCCGCTACAGCAAGACGTTCGCGCTCACCCCGCGCGTCGACCTCGCCGTCTATGCCGATGACCCCGCCGAGCTCGCGGCCACCCCGGCGCAGATCGACGCCCACAAGCGCCTGGTCGACCAGTCGGTGAAGGCGTTCGGTAGCCAGCATTACGACCGCTACACCTTCCTGCTCTCGATCACCGATCGCTTGGGTGGGATCGGGCTAGAGCATCATCGCTCCAGCGAGAATGGGGTGACGCCGGGCTATTTCACCAAATGGGACGAGGGCCCCGGCCGGCGCAACCTCCTGCCGCACGAATTCAGCCATTCGTGGGACGGCAAGTTCCGCCGCGGCGCGGATGCGTGGACGCCCGACTTCAAAACGCCGATGCGCAACTCGCTGCTCTGGGTCTACGAGGGGCAGACCCAATTCTGGGGCTATGTGCTCCAGGCACGCTCCGGCCTCGTCTCCAAGCAGGACACGCTGGACCAATATGCCGCGATCATGGCGAACTATGATTCGCAGCCCGCACGCCAGTGGCGCGACCTGATCGACACCACCAACGATCCGGTCATCTCCGCCCGGCGGCCGAAGGGATGGACCAGCTGGCAGCGCAGCGAGGATTATTACAACGAGGGCCTGCTGGTGTGGATGGAGGTCGATTCGAAGCTGCGCGAGCTGTCCGGCGGCAGGAAGTCGATCGATGACTTCGCCAAGGCCTTCTTCGGGGTGCGCGACGGGGACTGGGGCGAGCTGACCTATACGTTCGACGATGTCGCCGCGACGCTGAACACCATCCAGCCGCACGACTGGGCCGGCCTGCTGACCCGTCGGTTGACCGAGCATGGCAAGGGCGCGCCGCTGGAGGGCTTCACCCGCAACGGCTATCGCCTGGTCTACACGCCCGAGGCGACGCCCTCCTTCAAGAACAACGAGAAGGTCCGCAAGATGGTGGACCTCAGCTATTCGGGCGGGATGGTGCTGAACGACGGCGACAACAAGGGACAGGTCTCCGGCGTCACCTGGCGCAGCGCGGCGTTCGAGGCGGGGTTGACCGTCGGCACCACGATCGTCGGGGTGAACGGCGAACCCTATTCCGCCGAGCGGATCAAGGCGGCGATCGGCGCCAAGGCGCCCGTGCGTCTCACCATCCGCCAGCAGGATTACTACCGCGACGTCACGCTGAACTGGCGCGACGGCCTGCGCTACCCCCGGCTGGAGAAGACCGGAAAGGGAGAGACCGGTCTGGATCGCCTGCTCATGCCCCGCTAAGGCCGCGGGCCAACGCCGGTTACCCTCCACTCAGGAAAGCAAACATGCGCATCGACCTGATCCCGACGGGCAAGAGCCCGCCCGACGACCTCAACGTCATCATCGAGGTGCCGACCGGCGGCGAGCCCGTGAAGTACGAGTTCGACAAGGCGTCGGGTGCGCTGTTCGTCGATCGCATCCTGCACACGCCGATGCGCTATCCGGCCAACTACGGTTTCGTGCCGCACACCCTGTCGCCCGACGGTGACCCGCTCGACGCCTTGGTGGTGTCGCGCTCGCCGTTCATCCCGGGCTGCGTGGTGCGCGCGCGGCCGATCGCGGTGCTGAACCTGGAGGACGAGGCGGGCGGCGACGAGAAGCTCGTCTGCGTGCCGGTGGATTCAACCTTCCCCTATTATTCCAACGTCGGCGAGAAGGACGACCTGCCGGGCATCGTCTTCGAGCAGATCGAGCACTTCTTCACCCACTACAAGGATCTGGAGAAGAAGAAGTGGGTGCGGATCGGCACCTGGGGGGACCGGGAAGAGGCCCGCAAGGTGACCATGGAAGCGATCGAGCGCTACAAGGAGGCCAAAGCGCAGGGTGAAGAGCCGCACGCGCACAACGTGCCCGGCCGCGAGGACGACACCGCGGCGGCGTGACGGATTGCACGTCATCCCCGCGCAAGCGGGGACCCACCTCCCACCGGTCCGACGAGCGGACCGGAGCGATTGGCTGAGTGTCAGGTGATGGGTCCCCGCTTGCGCGGGGATGACGCGGCAGATTTCCGCTTGTTCGGCGCCCGGCGCCCCGCCTCCAGCCCTAGCGCGGCCCAGCGGCGCATCGCCTCGGGATCGTCGTGCACCTCATCGGGGGCGCGGCGATAGTTCATCGTGGCGGTGGTGCCGTCCTTGCGCGGATAGGAAAAGCGCTCGCAGCCGGCGGCGTCCCATTCGGCATCACTGGCCGCGTCGCCCTTGAACCACAGAGTGTCGAGCGCGACGATCGCGAAGACAATGCCGTCGAGATAGAGCGTCGCGCCGCCCATCATGCGGCGGTGCGTCACCGTGCCGAGCGGTTCCAGCGCCTCGGCCACCCAGTCGATCAGGCCCGTATCGAGGCTCATGCGCGGCCGGCCAGCCGGGCGAGCGCGTCGCCGTCGACGCGCTGCACCGTCCATTCCTCCATCGCGACCGCGCCCATCGCGCGGTAGAAGTCGATCGCGGGTGTGTTCCAGTCGAGCACCGCCCATTCGAAGCGCGCGCAGCCGCGATCGAGCGCGACGCCGGCGAGGTGGCGGAGCAGCGCCTTGCCAGTGCCTGAGCCGCGCGCGGCGGGGGTGACGTAGAGGTCCTCCAGATAGAGGCCGGAGCGGCCCTTCCAGGTCGAGAAGTTGTGGAAGAACAAGGCGAAGCCGATCGGCGTGCCATCCGCTTCCGCGATCACCGCCTCCGCCGCGGGCCGCTCGCCGAACAGCGCTTCGTGCAGCATCGCCTCGGTCGCCTCCACGGCGTCCGGCTCGCGCTCGTATTCGGCGAGTTCGCGCACGAAGCGGAGGACTGCGGGGACATCTGCGGGGGTGGCGGGGCGGATCATGCGGCAGGCTCCAGCGTGGCCTGGACGACATCGCGGCGGCGGGCGGCATACAGGCAGGCCGCGACGATGATCGCCGCGCCGGCGAGGGTGTAGGGCGACAGCCGCTCGCCGAACACCAGCCAGCCGAGCGTCGCGGCATAGACGAAGGAGGTATATTCGGTGGTGGCGAGGTAACCCGCCTCGCCATGCGCATAGGCCCAGGCGAGCAGGAACAGCGAGGCGATGGCAAGCGTGCCGCCGATCGCGATCTTCCACCATTCGCCTGCGGGCGGCAGCTGGAGCAGCCAGGGCGCGGCGAGCAGCAGGATCGCGGAAACGATCACCGATTGCAGGAAGGCGATCTCGGCGGGCTTCGCCGCCTGGCTCTGCAGCCGCGCGACAATGAGGTTGAGCGCATAGAGCATTGCGGAAAGCAGGATTGCCGCGGCGCCGGCGAGCGCATCCGTGCCAAGTATCCGGTTGGCGGGATCGAGCAGCAGCACGAGGACGCCGCCGAACGCTGCCAGCGAGGCGAACACCACGCGGCGCCCGACCCGCTCGCCCAGCAGCATTGCGCCGCCGATCAGCGCCAGGATCGGCGCGATATAGGCAAGGGTGATCGCCTGCGCCATCGGCACGCGCGCGAGGCCCCAGAAGAACAACAGCGCCATCGCCGCGGTGATCGTGCCGCGGATCAGGTGCAGCCGCAGCGCCCGCGCGCTCGGCCTTGGTCGGCCGGCGGCGAGCCAGGCCGCCCCGCCCAGCAAGGTCTGCGTGCCGGTGCGCCAGACCAAAGCGTTGTACACGCCGATCGCCAGCGTCAGCGACTTCATGAACGCGTCCATGATCGAGAACAGCCCGATCCCCGCCGCCGCGACGGCAAAGGCGAGCGCGGGGGAGAGTGCGCGGGGGGTCATCGGATCTGTATGATCTGAAGATCCAGGCCCAGCGTCGACCAAGCTCGATCCGCGGTCAGCAACGGTCGTTCGGTCACAAACGCCAAGGCCATGCAGGCACGATCGCCAAACGCGATGTCGAGCCGATGCAATCGCTCATGATGCGCGGCGGCGATCTCCGCCTGTGCCGCGTCAAACGGAGCCACGATGATCTCGAGCTTGCGCAGGAACGCGAGCGTGCTGGCGAAAGGCAGTCCCTTGCGCGACAGCCCCTTGTGCAGGACCTCGTCCAGGTTGACCGCGGAGAGCAAGCTATGCCGGCTCGACGCCTCCACCACGTTGCTGCCCGTTTCATCGAACAGCAGCGCCAAGGTGGCGGACGCGTCGAGGACGACGCTCACTGCGCCGCCAGCCAACGGTCGTACTTCTCCTTTTCGCGTCGAGCGTCCTCCAGCCGATCGGCGAGTAGCTCGTCAACGATGCTGCCGCCGTCATCGGGTTTGCTCAGCCGGCGCACGTCGGCCTGAACCTCCTTGACCACCTGCGCATAGGTCTTGAGCGCCATGCCGCTGCCGTCGGCATTACGATCAAAGATCAGCGAGTCGCCATCCTTGATGCCGAACTCGCGCCGGAACTCGGCTGGGATGACCACTTTGCCGCCCGAGATCACTTTGGCTTGATAGGTCATGTCTGGCCCTCCAGGACCTGACATATAGCTAAGGACCTACTCCGCCGCCACCTTCTGCGCCGCCTCGAACGCCTCGATCTCGGCCGCCTTGGCCTCCACCAGGCGGACGATGTGGTCGATCATGCCCTCGTCCTGGACGACATGATCGGTGACGCCGGACAGATACACCATGTGCTTGCCGTTGCCGCCGCCGGTGAGGCCGATGTCGGTCTCGCGCGCCTCGCCGGGTCCGTTGACGACGCAGCCGAGGACGGACAGCGACAAGGGCGTGCGGATATGCGTCAGCCGCTCCTCCAGCGCCTGCACGGTGCGGATCACGTCGAAGCCCTGGCGCGCGCACGACGGGCAGGAGACGACGCGCACGCCGCGGTTGCGGATGCCCAGCGCCTTCAGGATCTCGAAGCCGACGCGGACCTCCTCCTCCGGCTCGGCGGAGAGCGAGACGCGGATGGTATCGCCGATGCCGTACCAGAGGAGCGAGCCGATCCCGATCGCGCTCTTCACCGTGCCGCCGACGAAGCCGCCCGCCTCGGTGATGCCCAGATGCAGCGGGCAATCCACCGCCTCGGCGAGCTGCTGGTAGGCGGCGACCGCGAGGAACAGGTCCGACGCCTTCACCGCCACCTTGAACTCGTGAAAGTCGCGGTCCTGGAGCAATTTGATATGGTCGAGCGCGCTCTCCACCAGCGCATCGGGGCAGGGCTCGCCGTATTTCTCCAGCAGGTCCTTCTCGAGCGATCCCGCGTTGACGCCGATGCGGATGGAGCAGCCGTTGGCCTTGGCGGCATTGACCACCTCGTTGACGCGCTCGGCGGAACCGATGTTGCCGGGATTGATCCGGAGGCACGCCGCGCCGGCGTCCGCGGCTTCCAGGGCGCGCTTGTAGTGGAAGTGGATGTCCGCAACGATCGGCACGCGGCTGGCGCGGACGATCTGCTTGAGCGCGGCGGTGCTCTCCACGTCGGGGCAGGAGACGCGGATGATGTCCACGCCCGCATCCTCGCAGCGGCGAATCTGGTCGATCGTCGCGCGCACGTCCTGGGTGGGGGTATTGGTCATCGTCTGCACGGTGACGGGCGCGTCGCCGCCGACGGGGACGGTGCCGACCATGATCTGGCGACTCGGGCGGCGGACGATGTCGCGCCAGGGACGGATGGACATGGCTGGCCATATACTGTGCCCGCCGTGATCCCGGAACCCCGTGCCGCCGCGGGACGCCGGCGCCGGCCATTCACCCCCGCCTGCCGCATCGGGCGGAATTCTCGCGTCTTGATCGGCTTTTAACGCGACGCTGGCACAGGCGCCCGCCACAGGCGGGACGAGGGGGATGGGTGCCATGGCGAACACGGGACAATGGGGGCCGCTCTTCAACTGGCCGCTGATCGCGATCCACGCGGTGATCACGCCCGACGGCAAGCTGCTGACCTTCGGCACCGACACCGCCGGCACGCAGGGCGGCACGATGTGGCACGACGTGTGGGACCCGCTGACCGGCGAGCACCACCTGCTCGACCATCACATGCATACCCCCACCGACATCTTCTGCGCCGCCGCGATCATCCTGCCCGGCACCAACAAGATCCTGATCGCGGGCGGCGACGCGCGACCGGACGGGCACACCAACATGGGCGTCAACGACGTCAACCTGTTCGACGCCGACACGCACGAGATGCGCCCCGCCACCGATGGCGAGATGAACGCCGCGCGCTGGTATCCCACCACCATCTCGCTGCCGAGCGGGCAGGTGCTGATCCTGGGCGGCATCGACGTCCACGGCGTCGGCCAGGGCACGCCCGAGCTCTACACGCCCGGCGAGGGCTGGCGATCGCTGACCGGCGCCGCCGATGCCGATGTGGCGGCGGTCTATTCCTATCCCAAGGCGTGGGTAGGCCCGACCGGTGAGGTGTTCTACATTGCCAACGGCGATGGCCCCGACGGCAAGCTGGAGCTGATGGCGCTCGACGTGGCGGGCGACGGCAGCTTGCGCGAGGTGGCGCGGCTGCCCTTCTACCTCGACTGGGATTCGCCGGCGATCCTGTACGACACCGGCAAGATCCTCCTCAACGACTTCGACACCGGGCTGTGGACGATCGACATCACCACCGCGGTGCCCGAGGTGGTCAAGGTGGCGACGCTGCCGCAGCAGAAGAACTACGGCAACATGACCGTGCTCGCCGACGGGCGGGTGCTGTTCAACGGCGGCAGCGGCCAGGGCAACCTGGAGGCATATGCCGAGAAGATCGCCTATGTGTGGGACCCGGCTACCGGCGCGCTGACCGCGCTGCCGCCCGAGGCGCAGCCGCGGCTCTACCATTCGACCACCATCCTGCTCGCGGACGGCAGCATCGCCTCGCTCGGCGGGGGATCGGCGTCGATCGCCGAGAACGACTATCTCGACGGGCAGATCTTCCGCCCCGACTATCTGTTCGACGCCGATGGCAGCGCCGCGACCCGGCCGGTGATCTCCGGCGCGCCCGCCAGCGTCGCGCCGGGCGACACGTTCCGCCTCACCCTGGACGATGCCGGCGCGATCGAGCGGCTGACCTTCGCCAAGACCGGCGCGGTGACGCACAACATCAACATGGACGCGCGCTTCACCGAGCTGCACTTCCACCAGGTCGACGCGACCACGATCGAGGTGCACCTGCCCGGCGACGCGCAGGCGATCACCGCGGGATCGTGGATGCTGTTCGCCTGGAACGCGGCGGGCGTGCCCTCGATCGCGCCGATCATCGCGGTGGAGCCGACGCTGGCGCCGTTCGACGGCATCGGTGACCTGGCGGCGGAGTATCTCGCCATCGGCGCGGGTACCACCTCGCTCGACCAGATCGACTTCGCGGTGGCGGGCGACCACCAGCTGCTCGACCGCGTCGAAACGGGGGAGAGCGCCGCGGTGGCGGCAGGCGGGCCGGTGGCGGCACGCTACCAGGGCATGGTGCATGTCGAGGCGGCGGGCACCTACACCTTCCACCTGTCGGCGAGCGACGGCGCGCGGCTGTATATCGACGGGCGGCTGGTGATCGACGGCGATCGGGTGCGTTCCGCGACCGAACTGAGCGCGAGCGTCGCGCTGACGGGCGGGCACCACGACATCGAGCTGCGCTGGTTCGCGACCGACGGCACCGCGACGGTGGACCTCGACTGGTCGGGCGCGGGCTTCGCGCGACGCACGCTGACCTTTGACGGCATGACCGACAGCCTGCTGGTCAACGGCGGGTTCGAGCGCGCGGGCGGCGCCGACGACTGGCTGCCGGGCTGGACCGCCGGCGGCACGCTCGACAGCCGCTCGGACGGGGGCGAGCGCTCGGGCAATGCCTATGTCGCGATCCACGCCGGCACGGGAACGCTGACCCAGACGGTCGCGACGGTGGCGGGCGCGCCCTATGCCTTTTCGATCGACGTGCAGGGCGCGCTGGAGGTGGTGGTCAACGGCGTGGTGCTGGCGACGATCGGGTCGGCGGACGGTTGGCAACGCCACAACGTCGTCTTCACCGGCACCGGGCGCGACACGATCGTGCTGCGCGTCCCCGCCGGCGGCAGCGCGCTGGTCGACACCGCGCTGCTCACCGGCCCCGCGCCGGCGACGCCCGACGACGACCATCACGGCAATCACATCATGGGCACCGATGCCGCGGACCGGCTGATGGGAACCGGCGGCCGCGACCACGTCATGGGCATGGGCGGGGACGATGTCCTGGTCGGCCGGGGCGGCACCGATACGCTCGACGGCGGCGACGGCGCCGACCGGCTGACCGGGGGACGCGGGCGCGACGTGCTGATCGGCGGCAGCGGTGCGGACCGGTTCGTCTTCGCCGAAGGAGACAGCCGGCGGGGCGTCTCGCGCGATGTGATCAAGGATTTCGCGCGCGGCGAGGACCGGATCCTGCTCGATGGTGCGACCGACTTCATCGGGCGCAACGGCTTCACCCGCACCGCGGGCGAGGTGCGGATCGGCATGGTGGATGGCGTCACGGTGGTGCAACTCGATCGCGACGGCAATGGGCGGGCGGATCTGGAGATTGCGGTTTCGGGCGTGTCGACGCTCGGCGCGGACGATTTTGCGGACCTGAAGGTGGCGGACCGCCGCCTGGTCGGGACAAGCGGAAACGATCGTCTCGTCGGGCTCGACGGGGACGACGTGCTGGTCGGGCTGGGCGGGAACGACCTGCTCGACGGCGGTGCGGGGATCGACACCGCTGATTTCTCCGCCTCGCGCCGATCGCTGCGGATCGACCTGGCCGTACTGACGCCGCAGCGGACCGGCGAGGGCACCGACCGGCTGCTCAACATCGAGAATCTGATCGGCGGCCGCGGCGCGGACCGGCTGGACGGAGACGGCAGGGCGAACCGGCTGGTGGGCGGCAGCGGTGATGACGTGCTCTTCGGCAGCGGCGGCACGGACGTGCTGGTGGGCGGGAACGGCAACGACCGGCTGTCCGGGGGCACCGGCGCCGACCGGCTGATCGGCGGCGGCGGGCGCGACACCTTCGTGTTCAACATGAACGGCAGCTTGGCCGGCGCACGCGACGTCATCGCCGATTTCACGCAAGGGCAGGACCTGATCACCGGCAATTTGGCGGCGAGCGGCTGGATCGGCACGCGCGCCTTCACCGGCCGCGCGGGCGAGGTCGGCTATGGCTTCGAGGGCGAGCAGACGATCGTCCGCTTCGATGCCGATGGCGACCGGGTGGCCGACCTAGAGATCGCGCTGACCGGGCGGATCACCCTCGACAACACAGACTTCCTCAATCTGCCCGATGCCGCCTGGGCGACCGGGCCCGTGGCAGACCGGACCGAAGTGGCGGAACTGTTGCACCTGGCCGGCTGGCGGTTCGATCCGCTGTTCCCAGACATGCCCTAGCGGCTGACCCGCCTTCGCTGGGATACTTCCCGGCGCACGCCGGGGTCCAGTTGCGAGCGGCCCAATCCTGGGCCCCGGCGTTCGCCGGGGAGGCGCTCCAGCTGCAAGGGATGGACCTCCGGGGCGCGGCAAAGGGTTACCCCCGCCGCCCGCTTCGGCTATCGCGCGGCGATGCAACGCCATTACGGCATGGACTGGCTGCGGATCGGCGCCTTCGGGCTGCTGATCCTCTACCATGTCGGCATGGTGTTCGTGCCGTGGAACTACCACGTCAAATCCACGCACATCCATGACTGGACCAAGCTGCCGATGCTGGCGCTCAACGCCTGGCGGCTGAGCCTGCTGTTCGTCGTCTCGGGCTATGCCAGCCGCGCGCTGATCGGGCGGTCGGCCGGGCTGCTGGCGTTCGCGGGCAACCGCAGCGCGCGGCTGCTGGTGCCGCTGGTGTTCGGCATGGCGGTGATCGTGCCGCCGCAACCCTGGGTGGAGCTGGTCACCAAGCACGGGCTGGACGCGTCGTTTCCGACTTTCTGGTGGCAGGACTATTTCCGCTTCACCAAGATGCACGGGCTGGACTTGCCCACCTGGAACCACCTGTGGTTCGTCGCCTATTTGTGGGTCTATACCATGCTGCTGATCGTGCTGGCGGCGTTGGTGCGCACGCCGCGGGCGCAGGCGCTGTTCGACCGGGTGTTCGCCAAAAGCTTTTGGGGTGTGGGCGTGCTGGTCGTGCCGCTCGCCTGGCTGCTGGCGGTGCACGTCTGGTGGTTCCCGATGAAGGGCGAAACCCATGCGCTGTTCGGCGACTGGATCGCCCATGCCAATTACCTGCCCGCCTTCCTGTTCGGCTTCGGCCTCGCGCGGTCGGAGAAGACGATGGCGGCGATCGCGCGGCTGTGGCCACTAGCGACGGTGCTGGCGCTGGCGGGCTATGGTGTCGTGTTGTGGGCAGAGACGGGCTGGCCCGGAGGCACGCCCGCGCCGCGCTGGGCGCTGCGGCTCTACAGCGGTGCCCACGCCGTGCAGCAATGGGGCGCGATCATCGCGCTGATCGGTGTGGCGGAGCGCTGGCTCAATCGCGACCGGCCGATCCGCGCTACCCTGACCGAGGCGGTGTTCCCCTTCTACATCATTCACCAGACGGTGATCGTGGTGGTGATGTTCTGGCTGCTGGGCGCTGGCCTGCCCGGGTGGGCGGAGTTCGCGATCCTGGTGGGCGCGACCGTCGCGGGGTGCCTCGCCTTCTATCTCGGCGGGCGTGCGGTGCCGTGGCTGCGCCCGCTGATCGGACTGCGGCGGCGGCCTGCGCCGCGCCGCCTGCGGGAGCCTGCCCTGGTATGAAGCAGCTATTTCTCCTCGGAGCCCTGATGATGTCGACTGCCGCCGAAGCCGCACCGCGCTGGACCCTGGTGATCCATGGCGGCGCCGGGGTGATCGAACGCGAGCGGCTGACGAAGGAGGACGATGCCGCGATCCGCGCCGCGCTCGCCCGCGCGCTGGATGCGGGCAGCGCGGTGCTGGCGATGGATGGCGCCGCGGTCGATGCGGTCGAGGCGGCGGTCAAGGTGCTGGAGGATGATCCGCACTTCAACGCGGGCCGCGGCGCGGTGTTCACCTATGAGGGCGCCAACGAGCTCGACGCCGCGATCATGGACGGGCGCGACCGCTCGGCCGGCGCGGTGGCGGGGGTGACGCGCACGCGCCACCCGGTCAGCCTGGCGCGCGCGGTGAAGGACGCGAGCCCGCACGTGCTGCTGATGGGCAAGGGCGCGGACACCTTTTCCGCCGAACAGGGGCTGGAGCAGGTGGACCCTTCGTGGTTCGCCACGCCCGAGCGGCGGCGCCAGCTGGAGGAGTTCAAGGCCAGGAAGACCGGGGGCTGGTTCGACGTGGACATGAAGTACGGCACCGTCGGCGCGGTGGCGCGCGACGCGGCGGGGCACGTCGCCGCGGCGACCTCGACCGGCGGGATCACCGGCAAGCGTTGGGGCCGTGTCGGCGATTCGCCGCTGATCGGCGCGGGCACCTATGCCGACGATCGCGCCTGCGCGGTTTCAGCCACCGGCTCGGGCGAGTTCTACATCCGCGAGGGCGTAGCCCACGAAATCTGCGCCCGCGTGCGCTTTGCCGGCGAGCCGCTCCAGCAGGCGGCGGAGAGGGTGATGGCCGAGGTGAAGGCGCTGGGCGGCAGCGGCGGTGTGATCGTCACCGG
Source organism: Sphingomonas sp. (assembly GCF_042096255.1). GTDB lineage: Bacteria > Pseudomonadota > Alphaproteobacteria > Sphingomonadales > Sphingomonadaceae > Sphingomonas. The sequence continues at coordinate 25,368 of NZ_JBELLZ010000028.1, forward strand.
CCCCAACGGCGAGGCGGTGTGGACCTTCAACACGTCGGGCATGTATCGGGGGAGCGTGGTGGCGGGCGGCGACCGGAAGGTGGCGATCTACGGCGACGAGTGAGGGTCAGCCGCCCAGGCGCGATCTGCCTTATCGCCGCTCTGCTGCCGTTTCCGCGCGCACGCCGGCGAACTCGGATGCCTTGCTCCATTCCGGCCAGGCGCGGCTGCGCGCCAGCCGGTCGCCGATGGTGTGGAACAGCGCGACGTCCGCCGCGGCGCCGCGCAGGTCCCAGCGTGCGTCCCAGGCGTCGCAGGTCTGGTGGTAGCAGCGCATGTAGCCGTCCAGCCACGCCTCGCCCGCTGCTCGACCACCGACGACGAGGTCCGGCGCGCCGCTGATCGCCATCAGCAGCAGCGTGGGGACCCCGCGGCGCGCCAGCGAGAAATGATCGGCACGGTAGAACAGACCGCGCTCGGGCAGCGCCTCGGGCGTGATCGTGCGGCCCTGCCCGCGCGCGCCGTCGGCGAGCAGCGTCTCCAGATCGTTCTGGCCGGCGCCGACCAGCAGCACGTCGCGGGCGGGCCCGGCGGTCTGGAGGATGTCGAGCGTCAGGTTGGCAACCGTTTTCGCCGGGGAATAGACCGGATTCACGGCGTAGGTCTCGGAGCCGAGCAGCCCGCGCTCCTCGCCCGTCCATAGCGCGAACACCAAGGTCCGGTCGGGCTGCGGCGCGGTGGCGAACAGGCGCGCCAGTTCGAGCACGCCGGCGACGCCGAGCGCGTCGTCGTTCGCGCCGGGGCGGACGGTGCGCCCCGCCGCGTCGGGCTTGCCGATGCCATAGGCGTCCCAATGCGCGCCGAACATCACCACTTCGTCGGGCGTGGCCTTGCCGGTGCGCTTCGCCAGCACGTTGCGGCTTTCCGCCCGCTCGTGCCGGACGCCGAGGTCGGCGCTCAGACGCTGCTTCAGCGGCACCGGCGCGAACGCCCTCTGCCGCGCCGCCACCCGCAGTTCCGCGAGGTCGAGACCCGAGGCGGCGAACAGCGCGTTCGCCTCATCGCCGCGCAGCCAGCCCTGGAGCAGCACGCGTTCGTCGGACGCCTTGCGGACGATGTCGTAATTCTCGCCGCCGGGCGCGGTCACCGTGTCCCAGCCATAGCCCGCACCCGGCGTGTCGTGGACGATCAGCGCGGCGACCGCGCCACGCCGCGCGGCTTCCTCGAACTTGTAGGTCCAGCGGCCGTAATAGGTCATCCGGCGATCGCCGAAGATGCCCCTCGCCTCGTCCGTCGTCGCCGCCTCGAAGTCGGGATCGTTGACCAGGAAGACCGCGACCTTGCCCTTGAGGTCGACGCCCTTGAAGTCGTCCCATCCGCGCTCGGGCGCGTGGACGCCATAGCCGACGAACACCATCGGGGCGTCCGCGATCGCGGCGCGATCGACCGGGCGGACGGTGCTGAGATAGATGCCCTGCCCCTGCACCAGCGTCGCGTCGCCGATCCGCACGCTGCCGGGCTGGAGCTGGGTGTGGACGAGCGGAACGGGCTGGGTCCAGCTGCCGTCCGGCCCGCCGGGCTCAAGGCCTAGCGCCTCCAAGCGCGCGACCAGCCAGTCGACGGTCCTGGTCTCGCCGGCGGTGCCCGGCGCACGGCCCTCGAACGCGTCGGAGGCGAGCGTCTTCACATCCGCCGAGAGGCGGGCGGGATCGATCGTCGCGGGGCCTTGCGCGGCAGCGGCAAGCGGGGCGAGCGCGACGGCAATTGCCATCGCCAGGATCTTCGTTCTCATCCGCCAACCAATGGCGGAGAACCACGCCCGCGGAAAGCCGGGCGCGGCTCCGGACGGGCGTCTATTCGCTGAACGCCCGCTCGCTCAGCCGCGTGATCGGGGTGAGGATGTACTGCATCACCGTGCGCGGATCGCCGAGCAGGTTGACCTCGGCGGTCATGCCGGTGCCGATGGGCAGGAGGCGGCCGCTCTTGTCCTTGAGACCCTTCTCCTTGGTGCGGACGCGGACGATGTAATAGCTGTCCTGCGCCTTCTCATCGACCACCGCGTCCGGCGAGAGCGACTCCACCGTGCCGTCCATCGAGCCATACACCGCGGAATCCCATGCGGTGATGTTGACGCGCGCCTTCTGGCCGATGCGGACGCGGGCGATGTCCTGCGGGCGGATACGGCCCTCGACCAGCAGGGTCTCCTGCGCCGGCGAGATCTCTGCGATCGGCGCGCCCGGCGACACCGCCGCGCCGACCGTGGTTACCAGCACGCGGTTGATCCGCCCGTCGAGCGGCGCACGCACGCTGGTGCGGCGGACGCGGGCCTGAAGGGCGGGGAGCGACTTCGATCGCGCGGCAAGCTCGGCCTGCGCCTGCGCCAGCTCGTCGGCGGCGCGGGCGCGCCAGTCCTGCCGAGCCTGAGCGAGCGACGCGCGCGCCTCGGCGACACCGGCCTCCGAGCGCGCGATCGAGGCCGCGGCCTGCGCCGCCTCATTCTGCGCCACCACTGCGGCACTCTGCGCCTGACGAAGCGTCAGCTGCGATTCGATGCCCTTTTCCGCCAGTGGGCGGATCGTCTCATATTCGTCGCGGCGGGCGGCGCTGGCGCTCGACTTGGCGGCGTACATCGACTTCGCCTCGGAGACCGCGCGCTGCGCCTGAACGCTGCGCGCCATCGCCGCGCCCGACAGGCCGGCATATTCCTCCATGCGGGCGGCATGGAGCGCGCGCTCGATCTCGATCTGCTCGGCCATTACCGGATTGGTAGCGGCGGGATAGACCGGGGTGCGGCCGAGCACTTCGGCGCGGAGCCGGGCGATCTTGGCCTGGAGCGCGCTGGTCTGCGCCTCGCCCGAGCCGAGCTCCGCGCCGGTGGCGGTGGGATCGAGCCGGACTAGGGTCTGGCCGGCGCGGACCATCTGGCCGGTGCGCACCAGGATCGCCTCCACCACGCCGCCTTCCAGGTTTGAGACGATCTGGAGCTGCGAGCTGGCGATGACGCGGCCGGGGCCGCGCACGGTGCGGTCGATGGTCGCCCAGCTCGCCCACACCACGAAGACGACGAAGAAGCCGACGATCAGCCACAGGAGCAGGTTGGAGGCCTGGCGCGGCTTGATATGGTCCGGCAGCGACTCGAGCGTGCCCGCCTCGGTCGGCGGCGCGGCTTCGAGGACGGATGCTTCCTGGGCCATGGATCAGGCTACCTTGGGTCGGGTGAGCTGCTGCATCACCTGGTCGCGCGGGCCATCCGCCATGATCCGCCCGCGATCGAGCACCATGACGCGCTGGACCAGCTGGAGCAGGCTGGGGCGGTGAGTGACGAGGATGAAGGTGCGACCCTGGATCTCGCGGCTGAGCCGCTCGATCAGGCCGCTCTCGGTCTGCGTGTCCATCGCCGAGGAGGGTTCGTCGAACACCAGCATCTGCGGCTTGCCGGCGAGCGCGCGTGCGATCGCGATCGACTGGCGCTGCCCGCCCGACAGCCCCTCGCCGCGATCGGCGAGGCGCAGGTCATAGCCGTTGGCGATCTGGCCCATGAACTGGTGCGTGCCCGACAGCTCGGCGGCGCGCAGCATCTCGGTGTCGTCCACCGCCACACGGCCGAGCGCGATATTGTCGCGCACCGAGCCGGAGATGAGGACGCTGTCCTGCATCGCGGTGCCGATCTTGCGGCGCAGCGCGCCGGGATCGAGCTGGCGGATGTCCGTGCCGTCGATCATCACCAGCCCGTCGGAGGGCGGGTAGAGGCCGAGGATCAGGCGGGTGATGGTGGACTTGCCCGAGCCGACGCGGCCGAGCAGGCCGATCCGCTCGCCCGGCTCCAGCACGAAGCTGATGCCGTTGAGCGCATTCTCCGACGCGCCGGGATAGCGGAAGCTGACGTTGCGGAACTCCACCCGGCCGGCGAGTTGGCCGATCTCCAGCGCCTCGCCGGCAGGCCCCTCGCTCGGCTGCACCATCATCGCGTTGATCTGGCGATAGGCGGTGCGGGTGGCGGACAGGCGCGTGAGGAGCTGCGAGATCTGCGCGAGCGGCGCGATCGCGCGGCCCGACAGGAGCGAGCAGGCGATCAACCCACCGGTGGTCAGCTCGCGCTCGTTGATCAGGTGGACGCCGACGATGACGACGGCGGCATAGCTGACGGTGGAGGCGGAGCCCGCCACCGTCACTGCCAAGGTGGAGACGAGGCGCTGGCGCAGCGAGCTATCCGACTGCTGGCGCACCGCGGTGAGCCAGCGTTTGGTGAGCAGGTCGCCCGCGCCGGCCGCCTTCACCGTCTCCAGCCCGCCGATCGCCTCGACCAGCACCGACTGTTTAGACAGGCCCTCACGCATCGTCTTGGCGGACAGGCGCTCCAGCGCGGGGTTGGTCGCCCAGCCGGCAAGCAGCACAAGCGGGATGATGACGAGCAGGACGAGGACGACCTTGCCGCCGATCGCCCAGATGACGACCACGGTGAGCAGCAGGAACGGCACGTCGACCAGGGTGGAGATGGTGGCGGAAGCGAAGAAGTCGCGCAAAGCCTCCAGCTCGCGCATCAGCCCCGCGAGCGCGCCGGTGGAACCCTTCTTCAGGTCCAGCCGCATCGCCAGGATCTTAGCGAACACCTTTTCGCCGATCTTGTGGTCGATATCCGCGCCGGCGATGTCGACGAAATAGGCGCGTAGCGTCTTGAGCACGAAATCGAAGATCACCACGATCGCAAAGCCGATCGACAGCGCGGTCAGCGACGACATCGCGTTGTTCGGCACGACGCGATCGTACACGACCATCGAGAACAGCGACGTGACCAGCGCGAAGATGTTGATCAGCACCGCCGCGACGATCACCTTGATATAGGTGTGCCGGTTCGAGGCCATAGGCTCGAACAGCCAGGGCGCGAAACGCGGCTTGGGATCCGCGACCAGGCTATCGTCGCTCATTTCAGCGGTCCTATGATGCGTTTGCCCTTGTCCCGGATCACCTCGGGCGCGGCGGTGGCGCCCGACAGGCCGAGCGTGGGAAGGAGGGTGCCGGTGCGCGACAGCAGCACGTAGCGCGCTGCGTCCAGCTCGGTTAGCGCCTGGACGAACGAGGCGGCAGTGTCGAAGTAGTTGTCCTCGGCGCCGATCACATCGAACAGCGTGCCGCTGGAGACGCGGAAGCGTTCGGCAATGGCGTCGCGCGAGCGGCGCGCGGCGATATAGGTCGCCTGGATGGCGGTGCGCTGTTCCTCCAGCGCGACGACGTCGGACCAGGCGATCTCGGCATCGCGCATCGCGTCGCTGGCGATCCGCTCGGCGCGCGCGTCGGTGGAGCGGGCACGCGCCTCCACCTGTTTGGCGCGCTCGGGCAAGCCGCCGAATAGCCGCTGGCGGATGGTGAGGCGCGCGCGCACGTCATAGTCGCGCGGCGTCTCGTAGATGCCGTAGCGGCCGGCATCGAGGCCCAGCGATAGGGTCGGAAACATGTCCGCGCGCGCCGCCTTGGCATCGCGGCGGGCGGCGTCGGCGGCGGCACGGGCGGAGCGCACCGCGGGCGCCTCGGCGGCGCGCAGCGCGGCGAGGTCGCGGCTCATGGTGGTGCCGATGAACGGCGCGCGGGCGAGATCGACGGGCGGCGGGCGCCCGGTCAGCGCCTCGAACCGCGCATCCGCTTGCTGCGCCTGGCGGCGGAAGCGGGCAAGTCGGGTCTCGGCGTTGGCGATATAGCTGTCCACCCGCGCCATGTCCGCAGGGGCGGAGGCGCCGCGCTCGATCCGCTCCGCCACCATCGCGCGCAGCTCGCGCTGGCTCTGGGTGAAGGCGGTCGCGAGGTCGGTGAGCGCGTGATAGGTGAACACGTCGTACCAGACGCCGATCGTCTCCAGCGCGGTGCGATCGGCGGATCCCTCAATGTCGAAGTCGGCGCCTTTGAGCCGCGCCTGTGCCGCCGCGATCCGCGCGCTGGCGGCGCCGCCGTCGAGCAGCAGTTGGTCCACCGCGATCAGCTGATCGGTACGCCGGTTCGGGCGCGCCTGCTCGATCACATTCTCGGGATTGTTGCCGAAGTTGCGGCTGAGCACGCGATAGCTGCTGAGCGTGAGGTCGATCGTGGGCGTTCGCTCCGACTTCGCTTCGCCGATCGCGGCATCGGCCTCGTCGCGGGTCGCCTCCGCCTCGGCGCTGGCGGGTGCGCGCGCGATCGTGTCAGCGACGATGCGGCGGAACAGATCAAGCGGCGCGGTCTGGTCGGCGAGCTGGAGCAAAGGATCGCCCGCCATGTCGATCGCCATTGGATCGCCGCTGTGCGTGGGCAGCAGCGGGCCAGTGGGGGCGGGCGCCTCTGGTGCCGGCGTCGAGGCAAGCGGGGAGCCCGACGGAATCGATTGGGCCTGCACAGTCGCCGCGCTGGCGAGCAACGCCACCGCGATCGGCCACCGCCGTCTAACCGCCGACTGGAAACACACCCGCAACAAAAATCCCCCCCGGGACGAAGCGCCGCCCCTACCCCGCTTTCGCGGAGCCGCCAAGCCTCGCGTGTTGCCGGGTGCGGGCCGTTTCCAGCGGCTTGCGGCGATTATTCGCCGAAACGGCCCTGTCGGAAGAGGAGGGTGATGGCGACGCGGCGATTGCGCGGATCGGTTGCGTCGTCGCGGACCAGCGGTTCGCGATCGGCGACGCCCTCGATGCGGCTGAACCGCGCCTCGGGGATGCCGGCCAGCGCCAGCCGGCGACGCGTCGCCTCGGCACGCCCGGTGGAGAGCATCCAGTTGTTCATCGCGCGCGGGTCGCCATAGGGCACGCTGTCGGTATGGCCGCGGATCATCACCGGATTGCCGGTCTGCTTCACCGCATCGGCGACCAGACCGACCAGCTGCGACGCCTCGGGCTGAAGCACCGTGGTGCCGAGCGCGAACATTGAATAATCGGCATTGTCGACCAGGTCGATGCGAAGGCCCTGGCTGGTCATCACGAAGCGGACCTGCTTGGCCAGGCGCGACAGGCGCGCCGAGCCGGCAATCTCCGCCATCACCTTGCGACGCATCGATTCGAACGCCTTCTTGTCCTCAGCGACGACCACCTTGGACGAGCGCAACGAGCCCTTGTCGCCCGAGCCGGTCTTGTCGCCGCCGGTGCCGTCGGTCGGCATGGCGATCGACTGGATCACCGAGGAGGACGCCTTGGGGCCGAGCTGGTTCTTGCTGGTGATCGACTCGCCGCCCAGCAGCCCACCGCCGCCGATGCCGATCGCCTTGGTGTCGATCAGCGTCGGCGCGAAATAGTCGGCGATGCCCTTGCGCTGCTTCTCCGTGGTCGCGCCGAGCAGCCA
>NZ_JBELLZ010000029.1:0-35001 GCF_042096255.1 Sphingomonas sp.
GGTCTGCCCGCGGGCGTCTTCTCCTATCTGCCCGGCACCACCAACGACCTGGGCGGGGCGCTGGTCGCCGATCCGCGGATCAAGGCGGTGGGCTTCACCGGCTCGCGCGGCGGTGGCCTGGCGCTGGTCCGCATCGCGCAGAGCCGGCCCGAGCCGATCCCGGTCTATGCCGAGATGTCGAGCATTAATCCGGTGATCCTGTTCCCCGCCGCCGCCAAGGCGCGCGGCGCCGAGCTGGGCAAGCAGTATGTCGCGTCGCTGACCATGGGCGCGGGGCAGTTCTGCACCAATCCCGGGCTGGTGATCGCGGTGGAGGGCAGCGAGCTTGACGCCTTCACCACCGCCGCGGTCGAGGCGATGGGCGCCGCCGCCGCGCAGCAGATGCTGACGCCGGGCATCCACGCCGCCTTCGAGAAGGGCGTTGCCGCGCTGGAGAGCCACAAGGCGGTCACCACCGTCGCGCGCGGCCCGGTGGGCGAGGGCGTCAACCAGGCGCAGGGCGCGCTGTTCACCGCCGAAGCGCAGGCCTTCGCCGCCGATGCGGCGCTGAGCCACGAGGTGTTCGGCTCGTCCTCGATCGTGGTCCGCGCCAAGGACTGGAACGAGGTGGCGCAGATCGTCCGCGGGCTGGAGGGCCAGCTGACCGCGACCCTGCTGTTCGACGAGGCGGACGAAGAGCTGGTCGCGCCGCTGGTGCCGCTGCTGGCCCAGCGTGCGGGTCGCGTGCTGGCGAACGGCTGGCCGACCGGCGTGGAGGTGAGCCATGCGATGGTCCATGGCGGGCCGTTCCCCGCGACCAGCGACACCCGCACCACCTCGGTCGGCGCGCTGGCGATCGACCGCTTCCTGCGCCCGGTCTGCTTCCAGAACCTGCCGGACAGCCTGCTGCCGGAGGCGCTGCGCCAGGACAATCCGTACAAGGTCGCCCGTCGCATCGACGGCACAATGACCGCAGCCTGAGAGGGGAAAAGATGACGCTGTCGTTGATCCAGTTTCGCCGTGCCGATGGCACGCGCGGGGTCGCCGCGGTGCGCGGTGGCGGGGCGCCGCGGGAGGTGCCGGGTGCCGGGACCACGCTGGCGCTCGCCCGCCAGGCGATCGCCGAGCGGACCAGCCTCGCCGCGCTCGTCGAAGCGGCGGGGCAGGGCGCGCCGCTCGACCTCGACAGCGTCACCCTCCTCGCACCGATCGACCATGAGGATCCTGCGCACCTGCTGATGACCGGCACGGGCCTGACTCACCTCGGCTCGGCCGAGGGACGCGACAAAATGCACCGCGCCGCATCCGAAGCCGCAGTGCAGACCGATTCGATGAAGATGTTCCTGATGGGCGTCGAAGGCGGCAAGCCGGCGAGCGGCGCGGGCGTCCAGCCCGAATGGTTCTACAAGGGCGACGGCAGCTGCCTGGTTGCGCCCGGCGCGCCGCTGCCCTCGCCTGACTTCGCCGAGGATGCAGGCGAGGAGCCCGAAATCGCTGGGATCTACCTGATCGCGCAGGACGGCACGCCGGTGCGGATCGGCTATGCGCTCGCCAACGAATTCTCCGATCATGTCACCGAGCGGGGCAATTACCTGTGGCTGGCGCATTCCAAGCTGCGCCCGGCCGCGCTGGGGCCGGAGCTGCTGGTCGGCGAACTGCCCGCGCATGTCGAGGGGACCAGCCGCATCCTGCGCGACGGCGAGGTGATCTGGGAGAAGCCGTTCGTGTCGGGCGAGGCGAACATGTCGCACAGCCTGGCGAACCTGGAGCATCACCACTTCAAATATGGGCTGTTTCGGCGCGCAGGCGACGTCCATGTCCACTTCTTCGGCACCGCGACCCTATCGTTCAGCGATGACGTGCGCACGCAGGACGGCGACGTGTTCGAGATCTCGGCGGCGCCGTTCACGCTGCCGGTGCGCAACCCGATCGGCCGTGCGGCGGCCACCAGCGTGGAGGTCCGCGCACTGTGACGCCGATCCGGACTGCCATTGTCGGGCTCGGCAAGATCGCCCATGACCAGCACATCCCGGCGATGGCCTCGCTCGACGAGTTCGCGTTCGTTGCGGCCGCCAGCCATCGCGGGCATGCCGATGGAATCGCGATCTTCCGCACCATTGACGAGTTGCTCGCTTCCGATGTCGCGATCGACGCGGTGTCGATGTGCCAGCCGCCGCAGGCGCGCTTCGACGACGCGGCAAAGGCGATCCGCGCGGGCAAGCATGTGCTGCTGGAGAAGCCGCCCGGCGCCACCTTGTCCGAGGTGGAGGCGCTGGTGCGCCTGTCCGAGGCGGCGGGCACGACGCTGTTCGCCGCGTGGCATTCCCGCTTCGCCCCGGGTGTCGCGCATGCGCGCGCCTGGCTGACCGAGCGGCGGGTGTACAAGGTGGCGATCGTCTGGAAAGAGGACGTGCGCCGCTGGCACCCCGGCCAGACGTGGATCTGGGAAGCGGGCGGTCTGGGCGTGTTCGATCCCGGCATCAACGCCTTCTCGATCGCGACCGAGGTGCTGCCGCGCCATTTCTTTCTACGCGATGGCACGCTGGAGATCCCGTCCAATTGCGCGTCGCCGATCAAGGCGCAGCTCAACATGGTGGGGATGAGCGGCGCGCCGGTGACAGCGGACCTCGACTTCCTCCAGACCGGGCCGCAGACTTGGGACATCACCGTTGAGACCGATGCGGGCACCCTGGTGCTGAGCGAGGGCGGCGCCAAGCTGAGCATCGACGGCACGCCGCACCATGTCGGCCCGGAGCGCGAATATCCCGCACTCTACGAGCGGTTCGCCAAGCTGATCGCCAATGGTCAGAGCGATGTCGATCGCGCACCGCTGCGGCTGGTGGCCGATGCGTTCATGCGCTGCCGCCAGGTGCAGGTGGCGCCGTTCATCGAGTAGGAGCGGGGCGGGGTTTTGATCCTCCCCCGACGGGGGAGGATTGTAGCCTACGGCCGCATCGCGACGCGCGTGTCCTCCAGCGCCAAGTCGACCAGGACCCGCATCGCATCCGTCGCCGCGGCGGGATCCTGCGCGGCGATCGCGTCATAGACGCGGGCATGGTCAGGGATGGGATTGCGCGGCAGCTCGCGCCGGCGCTGCTTGAATTGCGTGGTGAGGTTCACCGCCGCGCCGATGCTGGCGGAAAGCACCACCAGCGCGTCATTGTGGCTGGCGCGCAGAATGGCGTTGTGGAAATCGCGGTCCGCCGCGCGTCCCGCTTCGTTAGCCAGGGTGAGCCGGCGCATCGCGGTGAGCGAATCCTTCATCACCTTGAGGTCGGCGCGGTCGCGGCGTTGCGCGGCGAGCCCGGCTGCCGCGGGCTCGACAATGGTGCGCAGTTCGAAGAGCGACCGGACGAAATCGATGTCGGGCTCCCCGGCGAACGCCCAGGCGAGCACGTCCGGGTCAAGCAGGTTCCAGCGCTCGCGCGGCAGCACGCGCGTGCCCGCCTTGGGCCGGCTCTCGACCAGGCCCTTGGCGGCGAGCACCTGCATCGCCTCACGGTAGGCGCTGCGCGACACGTTGAGCTGCTCGGCAAAGGCGACCTCTCCCGACAAAGTATCGCCGGGTGCATATTCCCCGGAGACGATGGCGGTGCCGATCTTGTGCGCAATCGCCCCGTGCAGGCGCCGGCCCGTCCCCCGCGGCGCGCGCATCGCGGCAGCGCCGTCCTGTTCGTCCATCCCCTGCATCTCCCCCGATCATATCAGGTCCCGGCAACAACCGGTGACAATAATGCGATTGACTTGCCGCGGTCATATGTCGGAGTAAAGTCACAATCGTGAGCGCCGTCGACCGGCGCAGGCAGGGAGAAGATGATGAAGGGAATACGCGCCGCCGCTCTGGCTGCGACCGCGCTCGCTATGGCCGTGCCATTCGCAGCGTTCGCGCAGGAGCGCGCCACCGCCACCGTGCGTGCCGACACGCCGGGCCCGGCCTATGACAAGCGCATCTTCACCCAGTTTGCCGAGCATCTGGGCAAGGGCATCTACGACGGCCTGTGGGTCGGCCCGAATTCGCCGATCCCCAACACCAACGGCTTCCGCAACGACGTGATCGCCGCGCTCAAGAAGCTGGGCGTGCCGGTGGTTCGCTGGCCGGGCGGCTGCTTCGCCGACGAGTACCACTGGCGCGAGGGCGTCGGCCCCAAAGCCAAGCGCCCGGTGAAGATCAACACGCACTGGGGCGGCGTGACCGAGCCGAACACCGTCGGCACGCACGAGTTCATGGAGCTGGTGGAGCAGATCGGCGCCGAGCCCTATGTCGCCGGCAATGTCGGCAACGGCACGCCGCAGGAAATGGCCGAGTGGGTCGAATACATGACCTCGCCCGCCGGCAGCCTGGCCGACGAGCGCGCCGCCAACGGCCACAAGGCGCCTTGGGCGGTGCCCTATTTCGGCATCGGCAACGAGCTGTGGGGCTGCGGCGGCAACATGCGCCCGGAATATGCCGCGGACCTGACGCGCCGCTACGCCACCTTCGTCAAGGCTCCCAAGGATACCCGCATCCTCAAGATCGCGGCTGGTGCGAACGTCGACGACTACAAGTGGACGGAGACGATGATCCGCGAGGCGAAGGGGCAGATCGACGCCCTGTCGCTCCATTATTACGTCGTGCCGGGCAGTTGGCCGCCGCGCGCCAACTCCAGCGAATTCGACGAGACCAGCTGGGCCGAGACGATGAGCTTGTCCCTGAAGATGGACGAGCTGGTCACCAAGCATTCGGCGATCATGGACAAGTACGATCCCGAGAAGAAGATCTGGCTTGCGGTCGACGAATGGGGCACTTGGTACCGTACCGATCCCGGCGTGAACCCCGGCTTCCTGCGCCAGCACAACACGCTCCGGGATGCGCTGGTCGCCGCGATCCACCTCAACGTCTTCGCCAAGCATGCCGACCGCGTGAAGATGAGCGCGATCGCGCAGATGGTGAACGTGCTCCAGGCGATGGTGCTGACCGACGGCGCCAAGATCGCGCTGACGCCGACCTATCAGGTCTTCATGATGTACAAGCCGTACATGGACGCCACGGTGCTGCCGATGACGGTGCAGGCGCCGACCTATGCCCAGGGCAAATGGTCGATGCCCTCGGTCAGCGCCTCGGCGGTGCGCGACAAGGCGGGCGTTGTCCATGTCGCGCTGGCCAACCTCGACCCGAACAAGAGCGTCACCGTCTCCACCACGCTGACCGGTGTCACCGCGCGCGGTGTGACCGGGCAGGTGCTGACCGCCGATGCGATGAACGCCACCAACGGCTATGGCGTCGCGCCGACGGTCGCGCCGGTGACCTTCAACGGTGCCAAGCTCTCGGGCGGGACGCTGACCGCGACGCTCCCGGCCAAGTCGGTCGTCATGCTGGACCTGAAGTGATGCGCTGGGCGGCGCTTGCGGCGCTCGCGCTGGCGGGCGCCGCTCCGGCTCAGCAAGTTTCATCGGGGGAGCCGCTCAACGCGCGGCTCACCGGCGATCTCGTGCCGACGCACGATCCGGTGATCATCCGCGAGCGCGACACCTATTACGTGTTCAGCACCGGCAGCGACGAAAGCGGCCGGATGATCCGGGTGAAGACCTCGACGGACCTGGTCAACTGGAAGTCCGCGGGCGCGGCGCTGGACCGCCTGCCTGACTGGGCGACCAAGGCGGTGCCGGGCACCCGCGACATGTGGGCGCCCGACATCTCCTTCGTGAACGGGCGCTACCGGCTCTACTACGCCGTCTCCACCTTCGGCTCGAACCGCTCCGCGATCGGGCTGACGACCAACGCCACGCTCGATCCCACGTCGCCCAACTACAAGTGGCGCGACGAGGGGCTGGTGGTGCAATCTACCGAGGCGAGCGACTTCAACGCGATCGACGCCAACTTCGTCGCCGATCGCGAGGGAAATCACTGGCTGTCGCTCGGCAGCTTCTGGACCGGGCTCAAGCTGTTCCGCCTTGATCCGAAGACCGGCAAGCCCGCCGATCCGAACGCCAAACCCGTGTCGATCGCGCGACGGCTGGTGCCTGAAGGCGCGCCCGATCCGGTCGAGGCGCCGTTCATCATCGATCATGGCGGTTATTACTGGCTGATCGCCAGTTACGACTATTGCTGCAAGGGCAACGCCAGCACCTATTACACCGTGATCGGCCGGGCGAAGGCGATCACCGGGCCCTATCTGGGCAAGGACGGCAGTTCGATGATGCAAGGCGGCGGCACCATCCTGCTGCGCGCCGATTTGCCCGAGAAGAGCCGCTTCCGTGGCCCCGGCCATGCCGGAGTGCTGCGCGACAAGGGCACCGACTATGTCGTCTATCATGCCTATGACAAAGAGAACAAAGGCGCGCCGACCTTGCGCATCGCCCGGCTGAACTGGGCCGCGGACGGCTGGCCGACAGCGGAGAACTGACATGCTGCGACGTACTTTCCTGGCCGGTGCGGCCGCTGCCGGCGCTGCGCCCCTGCTCGCGCGAGCAGGCGGCGTGCCCACCATCGTCAATCCGGTAGTCAAGAACCGCGCCGATGCGCAGGTCTTCCGCCATACCGACGGCTGGTATTACCTGACCGGATCGGTGCCGGAATATGATCGTCTGGTGCTGCGCCGCTCGAAGACGCTGGCGGGGCTGACAACGGCGTCCGAGAAGGTGCTGTGGCGGCATGAAGCGAGCGGGCCGATGTCCGGCTTCATCTGGGCGCCCGAACTGCACCTGATCGACAACAGGTGGATCATGTATTTCGCGGCCGGGCCGAGCGGCGGCGGGGAGGACGTGTTCCGCATCCGCACCTATGCGGTGGTGTGCGACGGGCCCGACCCGATGGTCGGCAAGTGGAGCGTGCTGGGCAAGCTCCAGACCCAGTTCGACGGCTTCAACCTCGATTCGACCAGCTTCGTCCACAAGGGCGTGCGCTATCTGGTGTGGGCGGAGCGTGAGCCGGGGATCGAGACCAACTCGAACCTCTACATCGCGCCGCTCGCCACGCCGCTGACCTTTGCCGCCAAGCAAACCCGGCTGACGGTGCCGACGCTGCCGTGGGAGATCCAGGGCTTCAAGGTCGCCGAGGCCGCCGCGGTGCTCCACCGCAACGGCCGGCTGTTCATGACCTATTCGGCCAGTGCCACCGACGCGCGCTATTGCATGGGCATGCTGACCGCGCGCGAAGACGCGGACCTGATGGACCCGACGAGCTGGACCAAGAGCCAGGAGCCGGTGTTCAAGACTTCACCCGAGCACAAGATCTACGGCCCGGGCCACAACAGCTTCACTGTCGACGAGGCGGGCCGCGACGTGCTGGTCTTCCACGCACGCGACTATGAGAAGATCGAGGGCGATCCCTTGTTCGATCCCAACCGGCACACGCGAATGCAATATTTCCGCTACACCGCGGATGGCGTGCCGGACTTTGGCCTGCCCGTCGCCAACGGTCCGCTGAAGCGCATCTGATGCGGCCGGATCGTCGTCAGGTGCTCGCGGGCGGATTGGCCGCCGGCGGGGCCGCCGCCGCGCGTGGCGCGCCTGCGTCGCCGAAGCGCTCGCTCGCGCCCACGCCGCCGATGGGGTGGAACAGCTGGAACAGCTTCGCCACCACCATCACCGAGGCGCAGGCGCTGGAAACCGCGGCCATCCAGGCGCGTGAGCTGCTGCCGTTCGGCTACGACATCTTCACCGTCGACATTCAATGGTACGAGCCCGAGGCGAAGAGCTACGAATATAACGCCGATCCGCAGCCGGCGATGGACGCGAACGGCCGGATGGTGCCCGCGCCCAACCGTTTCCCGTCGAGCGCTAACGGGCACGGCTTCGCACCACTGGCGGCGCGGGTGCATGCGTTGGGCCTGCGCTTCGGCATCCACGTCATGCGCGGCATCCCGCGCGCGGCGGTAAAGCGCAATCTGCCGGTGCTGGGTACGCAACTGCGCGCCGCCGACATCGCCGACACCGCCAGCATCTGCGCGTGGAACCCGGACATGTATGGCGTGGACATGCGCAAGCCGGGCGCACAGGTCTACTATGACGGCCTGTTCCGGCTCTATGCGGACTGGGGCGTCGACTTCATCAAGATGGACGACATGAGCCGTCCCTATGACTCGCATGCCGCCGAGATCGAGGCGGCGCACCTTGCGATTCAGCGCTGCGGGCGGCCGATGATCCTCAGCCTCTCGCCTGGCGAGACGCCGGTGGTGCGCGCCGCGCATGTCCGGCGTCATGCCGAGATGTGGCGCATCTCCGACGATTTCTGGGACGAATGGGCGCAGCTGGAGGCGCAATTCACCCGGCTGGAAAATTGGAACCCGTACATGGGAGACGGTCGCTGGCCTGATGCGGACATGCTGCCGCTCGGCCGGCTGGCGCTGGGCCAGCGTGATACGAAGTTCACGCCCGATGAGCAGCGGACGCTGATGACGCTGTGGTCGATCGCGCGCTCGCCGCTGATCATGGGTGGGGACCTGCGCCACCTCGACGCGCCGACGCGGGCGCTGCTGACCAACCGCGAGGTGATTGCGGTGAATCAGGCGTCACGGGAGAACCGCCCGCACTTCATCGCTGACGGGATGCGCGTCTGGACCGCGCGCGCGGCGAACGGCGATCCGTATGTCGCGCTGTTCAACACCGGCGCAAAGCCGCGCGAGATCGCGGTGCGACTCGACCAGGTGGAGCTGGGGGGCGATTGGTCGGTCCGCGACCTGTGGACAGGCGCCGCTGCCGGCCGGGCGGATGGCGTGCTCGCGCGGATGGTCCCGCCGCATGGAGCCGGCCTCTACCGCCTGTCACACAGCTGACATTCAACCGACGATTCCGGCTTGCGCCCGACCCAGCATTGTCATAGCGAATGTCGGAGTAATGAGTGTCGTCAGAGCACTCGCATCCAAGCAAGGGGGGGACTCATGGCACCCAAGCCTTTCATTCTCGCATCCGTTTCCGCTTTCGCCCTGTTTGTCGCCGGCCAAGCCGCCGCGCAGGCCAATCCCGAGCAGCCCGGCCAGCCCGGCACACCGGAGGAGCAGGCGGGTACCACCACCGGCGGCACCACCGCGAACGATGCGGGTCAAACCGATCCCAACAACCTCGACCAACAGGATGCCGCGGCGGAGGACATCGTCGTCACCGGCGTGCGCGCGTCCATCGTCGGCGCGCTCAACCGGCGTCGCGAATCGACGCAGATCGTCGATTCGGTGGTGGCTGAGGACGTCGGCAAATTGCCCGACAATAACGTTATCGAGGCGCTCCAGCGCATCACCGGCGTCCAGGTCACCGATCGCGGCCAGGGCGAGGCGGGTGCGATCCAGATCCGCGGCCTGCCGGACGCGCTGACCACGCTAAACGGTCGCAACATCTTCAGCGCCGTCAGCCAGTCCTTCGCGCTCCAGGACGTCTCGGCCAACCTCGTCCGCCGCGTCGATGTGTTCAAGACGCGCGCCGCCGATCAGATCGAGACGGGGCTCGCCGGCCAGGTCGACGTGGTGACGCGGCGGCCGTTCGATTTCGACGGCTTCGCCCTCTCCGGCCTCGTCCGCGGCATCTACGACCAGGAAGCCGACAAGGTGAACCCCAACGCGGCGCTGCTGATCAGCAACCGCTGGGAAACCGGGATCGGCGACATCGGCCTGCTGGTCAACGGCAGCTACACCCGCACCAAGTTTCGCACCATGTCCGTCACCTCGGGTGCAATGGTGCCGTTCGCGACACTGTCGCCACCGGGGGGCACCACGCTGACTGGCTTCCAGCGCATTTTCCCGGCGCAGCGTGACCCGGTCACCGGCCAGTTCAGCACGGCCGTGCCGGGGCAGGGGCATTGGGACGCGGGGCTCAACACCGGCCTGTC
The DNA here is from genome assembly GCF_042096255.1 of Sphingomonas sp. Classification (GTDB taxonomy): domain Bacteria; phylum Pseudomonadota; class Alphaproteobacteria; order Sphingomonadales; family Sphingomonadaceae; genus Sphingomonas. Next base: position 9,776 of record NZ_JBELLZ010000029.1, read on the forward strand.
GGTCGAGCCCGGCTCGACGATGCTGGTCAACGGTCCCAACAACACCACGTACGAGACCGAATATTGGCTATCGCGCGACGCCGCGTTCAGTTCGGACCTGTACGGCAAGCGCGAGCGGCCGTCGGTCAATGTCGCGCTGCAATGGGCGCCGAACGACAGCTCGGTCTATACGGCTGAGTTCTTCTACGCCGGTTTCCGCAACGAGCTGTTCAACAGCCTGCAGTTCAGCTTCGTCGACTTCTGGGCCAACCCGCAGGCGCCCGAGCTCTACGAGGGTACCAACATCGTCAAGTCGCGTGTTGCCAATGACGTGTACGGCTTCAACAGCGGCGATTACACCCGTTCGAAGACCGACAGCTTCGTCTACGCGTTGAACGGCAAGTGGAACCTGGAGGACCGCGGCAACATCGTCGCTGACTTCGCCTACCAGACCAGCACGTTCAACACGCAGTTCCTGGCGATGCGCACCGAGCGCGTCGCCGACCAGATCACCGTGGACTTCAACGCTGGCGGGGGGCTTCCGTCCTACCATTTCAGCGACGATGCGCTGCTGCGCGATCCCGCGGTGTGGAACATCGCCCAGCTCTACGACAACGCCAATCGCGACAAGGGCAGCGCGATCACCTTCACCCTCGACGGCAACTACACCTGGGACGAGGGCTTCCTGCGCCAGGTCAAGGCGGGCTTCCGCTTCGACAAGCGCAAGGCCTCCAGCGCGCTGCGCACGCAGGACGCGGGCGTGCTCGGGCGTCCGCTGACGACCTTGGGCGAGGACGCGCTGTTCACCAATTCCGGCTTCTACGATGGCCGCGCCGACGTGCCGACCAGCTGGGTGTTGCCGAGCGGCTACTGGCTGTACGACAATGTGGACCAGGTCCGCGGCCTCTATGGCCTGCGCACTTCCGACCAGCTGTCGCTGACCCAGGTGTTCGACGTCGATGAGCGGACCACCGCCGCCTACATCCAGGCCGATGGCGAGGTCTCGATCTTCGGGCGCCCGCTCAAGCTGCAGGGCGGCGTGCGCTTCGTCGCGGTGGACACGCAGGCGAACTTCATCGACCGCTTCAACAACAACCGCCCCTCGTCCGCGTCGCCCGGTTCCGACCGCTTCCTGCCGAGCTTCACCGCGCGGTACGAGATCACCAACAATTTCCGTGTCCGCTTCAATTACGGTGAGACGCTGCGTCGCCCGACGTTCGCGGACATCAACCCGAACTTCTCGCTGGTCGGCGATCTCACCAACCTCGGCTACGGCAGCGGCACCGCCGGCACCGCAAACCTCCAGCCGACCACGTCCAAGAACTACGACGTCGCGGTGGAATGGTATTTCGACCGCAACAGCGCGATCACCGTCACCGGCTTCCGTCGCGAGATCAACGGACTGGTCGTGCCGGTGAGCCAGCTCGAGTTCATCCCGAACAACGGCATCGTCGCGGGCGCGACCGACAACTTCGTCATCAGCCGCCCGGCCAATGCCTCGGATGGCGTGCTCAAGGGCCTCGAGATCGGGCTGACCTACTTCCCGACCTACCTGCCTTCGTTCCTGGACGGGCTCGGCTTCCAGGGCAGCGTCACCGTGCTCGACTCCAGCCAGAACGTGCCGGAGTTCAACACGCGCGGCGAACAGATCGGCGAGACCGAGACGAGCTTCTTCGGCGTGTCCGACCTGTCGTACAATGCCACCCTCGCCTACGACAATGGACCGATCGGTGCCCGCCTGTCCTATGTCTATCGCAAGGAATGGCAGGTGCGGAACGAGGCGCGGCTCTTCGCCAATCCGTTGGGCGTGTGGCGTCGGCCTGAGCGAAGCCTGGACCTCCAGTTGACCGCCAAGGTTACCGATCGTCTGGGCCTCACGTTCGATGCGGTGAACCTGACGCATGGCAAGCAGCAGGAATATTACCGCTACGGCAATGTCGGGGATCCTGCCAAATTCAACCTGGGTACCGTGCTGATCCCACGCACCTTCGCGCTGGGTGTGCGCTACAGCTTCGACTGATCTCTCCTGAACTGGGCGGGCCTGCGGGTCCGCCCCTTTTGTCTCCAGCCAAAGGAGTTCTGCCGTGAAGCGCTTCATGCTGCTCGCGCCCCTGGCGCTCGCCACCGCCAGCTGCGGTTCGGACGATGCCGATCCGCCCGCATCCTTCACCCCAACGCCGGCACCCACGCCGACCCCGTCGCCGTCACCATCTCCGAGCCCCTCGCCGACGCCGACGCCTTCCGGCGCGCTGACGCTGACCGGCAACATCGCGCCGGCGCACGATCCCGCCATCCTGTTCGACAATGGCACCTATTACCTGTTCACCACCGGCAACAATGGCGACGCCGAGGGGCTGCTGGCGCTGCGCACCTCCACCAACCTGACCGACTGGACCCTGCGCGGCGGAAGCTACACCGCCATTCCCGCCTGGGCGAAGGCGGCGGTGCCGGACACGGGCGGGATGTGGGCGCCGGACATCATCAAGGTCGGCAACCAGTACCGGCTCTATTACTCGATCTCGGCATTCGGGAAGAACAACTCGGCGATCGGCCTCGCTACCGCGGACGTGATCGATCCAGCGGCTCCGGCGGCGAAATGGCAGGACCAGGGCGCAGTGGTGCAGTCGTCCACCAGCGACGACTACAATGCCATCGACCCCATGGTCTTCACCAACGGCGGCAAGCGCATGTGGATGGCGTTCGGCAGCTTCTGGACCGGCATCAAGGTGATCGAGCTTGATCCCGCGACCGGCAAGCGGCTCGCACGCGATCCGGCGCCGCGCGCGCTGGCCTCACGCCCGTTCCCTGGCGCGATCGAGGCGCCCTATGTGATCCGTCGGAACGGCTATTACTATCTGTTCGCCTCGTTCGAATCCTGCTGCCAGGGTGTGGACAGCACCTATTATACGGTGGTTGGGCGATCCTCGGCGCCGCTGGGGCCCTATGTCGACCGCGAGGGCAAGGCGATGCTTGACGGCGGCGGAACGGTGGTGCTCACCAACGGGCAGGATGACGGCAGCCAGTTCGTCGGTCGTGGCCACGTCTCCGTGATCCGCCGTGAAGGGACCGACTACCTCGTCTATCACGCCTATGATCGCCAACGGAACGGGTTCCCGACGCTCCAGATCCAGCGCCTCGAATGGGACGCCGATGGCTGGCCTGTTGCGCGCTAGCCTTTCGGCGCTGGCGCTGTTCGCCGCCGCTCCCATGGCGGCGGCAAGCATTCCGGCGCCGACCGATGCGATCGCGACCCGGTTCGGCAATGATGCGGAATGGTATCGCGATCGTATCCCGTTGTTCGAGTCGTCCGACTCGACGCTCGAGGCGGTCTATTATTATCGCTGGCAGATCGTCCGCGCCCACCAGCGTGATCTGGGCGAGCGGGGCTTCATCAGCACCGAATTTCTCGATGATGTGGGTTGGCAGCTGGAGCCCTGGGCCAGCCTGAACGATGCCACCGCCTTCCACCTGAACGAGGCGCGCTGGCTGCGCGACCGGCGCTTCGCGGCCGACTATATCGAACACATGTTCACCGGCGGCAACGATCGCCACTTTTCGGACAGTTTCGCCGACTGGGTGTGGCGCCGCTACCTGGTCGATGGCGATCGAACCGAGGCGCTGCGCCATCTGACGGTGATGCGCCACCTCTACGGCCAGTGGAACGACAAGCTCGATATCGTCAAGGGGCTCTACTGGATCGAGCCGCTGTTGGACGCGACCGAATATACGATCGCGTCGATCGATGCCTCGGGCGGGAAGGACGGCTTTACCGGCGGCAATGCGTTCCGCCCGTCTATCAACGCCTACATGTTCGCCAATGCGCGCGCGCTGTCGAAGCTGGCCGCACTGTCCGGCGACGATGCGGCCGCGCGCGACTATGCGGGCAAGGCGGCGGCGATCAAGGCGCGGGTGCAGCGCGACCTGTGGAACCCGGCGCTCCAGCATTTCACCGATCGCTACAAGGTGTCGAACGAACACGTCCGCTATTGGGATTTCATCCGCGGACGCGAGCTGGTCGGCTATGTGCCCTGGACGTTCGATCTGCCCGACGACGATCCGAAATACGCCGTTGCGTGGCGTCATCTGCTCTCGCCCGATCGGCTCGCCGGCGCGGCGGGGATGCGCACGGTAGAGCCGTCGTACGAGCATTACATGCGCCAGTATCGCTACGAAGGCACAGTTCCCGAATGCCAGTGGAACGGCCCGATCTGGCCGTTCCAGACCACGCAGACGCTGGCCGGCATGATCAACCTGCTCGACCACTACGACCAGCAGGTGGTGACTCGCGCCGATTTCCTGCGGCTGCTGCGCCAATATGCCCGGCTGCATTATCAGGGCGATCGGCTGGACCTGGAAGAGGACTACCATCCCGAAACAGGCAGGCCGATCGTCGGCCTCGCCCGCAGCCATCACTATTTCCACTCGGGCTTCATCGATCTGGTGATGACCGGGGTGGTCGGCCTGCGCCCCCGGGCGGACGACGTGCTGGAGGTGAACCCGCTGCTGCCCACGGGAACGGACACGATCCGGTGGTTCAAGGCCGATCGGATCCCGTATCACGGCCACGAAGTGTCGGTGACCTGGGATGCGGACGGCAGCCACTATCGGCGCGGTGCCGGCCTGCGCGTCTCGATCGATGGCCGGGAGGTCGCGACGCGCGCGAAGCTCGGCCGCATCACCGTGCCTTTGCCGCGCGCTACGCCCGCGCCGATCGATCGCCCGATCAACCGCGCCGTCCAGCTTGTTCGCGGCGAGTTCCCGCGGGGAGAGGCGTCGAGCAACACCGATGCAGAAGCGCTGCACGACGCAATCGACGGCCGCACCTGGTTCTTCCCGGAGGCGCCCAATGGATGGCAATCGGCCGACGCGTCGCGCGAACACTGGTATGCGGTGAACTTCGGGCGGGCACTGCCGCTCGGCCGTGTGGAACTTGCCTTTGCGGACAATCAGGCCGTCGCGGCGCCCGAGACGGTGCAGGTGCAGCGCTGGGACGGCGGCGGCTGGGTGGCGCTTGGCAGGGCGAAGGCTGTGCCGAACGGGATCACGCACGTGCGCTGGAGCCCGGGTTCGGCCGCGAGGCTGCGCGTGGTGATGACCCGGCGCGCCGGTGATCCGCGGCCGATCCGGCTGGTCGAGTTCAAGGCGTTCTGACGCTCAGCCCTTCACCGCGCGTGCCAGCTCCGCCTTGCTCATCTTCGAGCGGCCGGGAATGTTCTGCTTCTTCGCCTGCGCGTAGAGTTCGGCCTTGGTCGGTCCGTCGCCGCGCTCCTGCCGCTTGGTCTTGGCGAGACGCCGCTCGTTCTCGGCGGGGCTTTGCTGGTTGGAGGCGCCCGCCTCGCTGAGGCCGATCGCGATCGCCTGACGGCGGCTTTTCACCGTATCGCCGGCGCTGGTTTCGAGATCGCCATGCTTGAACTCGTGCATGACTCGCTCGACCGTTTCCTTTTGCGCCTTCGTCTGCTTCGCCACCGGCACGCCTCCGCGCGCCCGCTTCAGACGAGCGCCTTCGACTCTGCGAAACGCAGCAGCGTGCCGAAGGTCTCCAGCATCTCGCCATCGACCTCGTCGTCCTCGATGACGATGCCGAGCCGGTCTTCCAGCTCGGTCAGCACGCTCGCCACCGCCATCGAGTCGAGCTCGGGCAGCGCGCCGAACAGCGGCGTTGAGTCGCGGAAGGCGGCAACGCGGGTATCGTCGAGCGCCAGGATATCGCGCAGCACCGCGCGCACGGTGGCCTCGACTTCGCTGCTGCCTTCTGCGCCCACGTCTCTCTCCCGTTTTGTTCGCAGGTGCGGTAGAACGCGAGGGTGAAATCCGCAATCGTTCCGCGCTATGGCGGCGGCGTGATCGCGCTTGAGCCTGTTCCCCGACCCATCGATCACCTGCCCGCGCGCGGGGCTGCGGAGGCGCCCGCGCTGCTGCTGCGCGATGCGGTGGTGAGCTATGCAGGGCTGGAGGCGGCGGTGGCGCGCACCGCCGGCTGGCTCGCGGCGCAAGGGTTCGCGCCGGGCGACCGCGTCGCCACCTGGCTGCCCAAGATACAGGTCGCCTGCGTGATGCCGCTCGCCGCGGCACGGGCCGGGCTGGTGCATGTGCCGGTCAATCCTTTGCTCAAGCGCGCGCAGGTGGCGCATATCCTGGGTGACAGCGGCGCGCGGCTGCTGGTCTCGCATGCGCCACGACTGGCGACGCTGGAAGCGGGCGATCTTGCCGATGCGGCGGCGGTGGAGGAGATCAGTGCGGGAGACGCGCTGCCGCCCAGCGCCGCGGACCCGCAGGCGCTGGCGGCGATTCTCTACACCTCGGGCTCGACCGGGCGGCCCAAGGGGGTGATGCTCAGCCACGCCAACCTGTGGCTCGGCGCGATCTCGGTGGCGCATTATCTCAGCCTCTCGCCCGACGATCGTGTGCTCGGCGTGCTGCCGCTGAGCTTCGACTATGGCCAGAACCAGCTCTTCTCCAGCTGGGCGGCGGGGGCGAGCGTCGCGCCGATCGACTATATGGTGCCGCGCGACGTGGTGAAGGCGGTGGAGCGCCATCGCGCCACCACGCTCGCCGGCGTGCCGCCCTTGTGGGTGCAACTGCTGGAGGCGGACTGGCCGGCGGACACCGCGGCGCGACTCAAGCGGCTGACCAACTCGGGCGGGGCGCTGACGCCGCGGTTGGTGCGGGCCTTGCGCACGCGCTTTCCGGATGCCGACCTCTATCCGATGTACGGGCTGACCGAGGCGTTCCGCTCCACCTATCTGCCGCCGACGCTGGTCGATACGCATCCCGATTCGATCGGCCGGGCGATCCCCTTCGCCGAGGTGATGGTGGTGCTGGCCGACGGCAGCGCGGCCGAGGCTGGGGAGGCGGGCGAGCTGGTCCATGCCGGCCCGCTGGTGGCGCAAGGCTATTGGCGCGACCCGGAGCGGACCGCGGCGCGCTTCCGACCGGCACCGGCCTTTTCGACATTGGGCGGCGTCGCCGCCTGGTCCGGCGACACGGTGGTGGCGGATGCCGAGGGGCTGCTGCGTTTCGTCGGTCGTGATGACGAGATGATCAAATCGGCCGGCAACCGCATCAGCCCCGCCGAGGTGGAGGAGGCGGCCACCGCCGGCGGCGACGTGCGTGAGGCGGTGGCGGTGGGTGTGCCCGACGAGCGGCTGGGGCAGGCGATCGTGCTGGTGGTTGCGGGTGATGCCGCGGGGGAGGCGACGCTGCGCGAGCGGCTGCGGCGCGAGTTGCCGGGGTTCATGCAGCCTGCACGGATCGACTGGCGCGAGGCGCTGCCGCGCAACGCCAACGGAAAGCTGGATCGCAGCGCCATTGCCGCCGACGTGCGCGCGGCAAGTGTCCCCGCGAAGGCGGGGACCCAGTCTGGGCTCCCGCCTTCGCGGGGGCACATGGAGGCTCGATGAAGCCGTTTGGACCTTTTCCGCCCGAGTTCGTCGACCAGAACGGCGAGTTGATCATAGCGGGTCAAGCCGCGAGCGACTGGCTCGCCGCGCACGGCTCCCCGCTGTTCGTCTATGACGCCGCAATCGTCGCGGCGCGGATCGCGCGGTTCCGTGCCGCCTTCCCGCAGGTCGATCTTCACTACGCGATCAAGGCCAACCCGTACCCGCCGCTGCTGGAAGCGATGGCACCGCTGGTCGAGGGCCTCGACGTCGCGTCGGCCGGCGAGCTGGTCAGGGCGCTGGCGGTGAAGGGCGGCGACGTCATCAGCTTCGCCGGCCCGGGCAAGCGCGACGCGGAACTGGAAGCGGCGATCACCGCCGGCGCCACGATCAACCTCGAATCCGCGGGCGAGGCGGCGCGCGCGCTGGAGATCGGCGACCGGCTCGGCGTGACGCCAGGGCTGGCGGTGCGGGTCAATCCGGACATGGAGCTGCGCGGCAGCGGCATGAAGATGGGGGGGCGCCCGTCGCCGTTCGGGATCGACGCGGAGCAGGCGGCCGCGGTCGCGCGGCAGGTGATCGCGGCGGGCGCGGACTGGCGCGGGTGGCACATCTTCGCCGGCTCGCAATCGCTCGACACCGCCGCGATCATCGAGACGCAAGGTGCGACGCTGGCGCTGGCGGCGCGCTTGTCGGAAGAGGTCGGATGGATGCCACCGCTGGTGAATCTCGGTGGCGGCTTTGGTGTACCCTATTTTGCTGGTGACACGCCGATCGACCTGGATGCGATTGGCGGCAGGCTCTCGGAAGGGCTCGCCGCCTGCGACCTGACGGTCGCGGGGACGCGCTTCGCCATCGAGCTTGGCCGCTGGCTGGTCGCGGAGGCGGGCGTCTATCTCACCCGCGTGGTCGACCGGAAGGAGAGCCGCGGCGAGACCTTCCTGGTGGTCGATGGCGGCCTCCACCACCAGCTTGCCGCCAGCGGCAACTTCGGCACGGTGGTGCGCCGCAACTATCCGGTCGCGGTGGCGCATCGCATGGGTGCCGCGCCGGAGGAGGCGGTGTCGGTGGTCGGCTGCCTGTGCACCCCGCTCGACCGGCTCGCCGATCGCGTGGCGCTGCCGCGCGCCGAGGTGGGCGACGTCATCGCCATCTTCCTGGCCGGCGCCTATGGCGCCACCGCCAGCCCCGCCGCTTTCCTGGGCCATCCCGCGCCAGCCGAGGTGCTCGCCGTCGGCTCTTAACCTTGCCGCCCAGCCCTAACGCTATCTTCACCTCTCCCCAGCATAGCCGATCCTGAGCGCAACCGCATGCCTGTTCGCATGCGGCCCCCTGTAAGCGCGAGGGAGGTTTGAATGGGTGTCGACAAGTCGATCGCGGTGGTCGCGCTGGGCGCAGCCCTGTTGTCGGGATGCATGACGTCTAGCCGGCCGGAGCTTCCCCCCGCCGCGTTTGTCGCGGCGCGCGAAGCGCCGGGCGAGGAATATGTCATCGGCCCGCTCGATACGCTCAACATCTTCGTCTGGCGCAACCCGGAACTTGGCGCCAAGGTGCAGGTCCGCCCCGACGGCCGCATCACCACCCCGCTGATCAGCGACATGCCCGCGGTGGGCAAGACGCCGTCGATGCTGGCCGCCGACATGAAGCTGGCGCTGGGTGAGTATATCAAGGACCCGATCGTCTCGGTGATCGTGGAGAATTTCTCCGGCACGTTCAGTCAGCAGATCCGCATCGTCGGCGCCACCGAGAAGCCGGCGAGCCTGCCGTATCGCGCCAACATGACCTTGCTGGATGCGATGATCGCGGTGGGCGGCCTGTCCGAATATGCCGCAGGCAACCGCGCGCGGCTGGTCCGCTACGACCGCGCGACCGGCAAGCAGCGCGAATATGACGTCAAGATCAACAGCCTGCTGAAGAACGGCGACACGCGCGCCAACGTGCGGCTGGAGCCGGGTGACGTCATCATCATTCCGGAGAGCATGTTCTAGTGAACGGCCTCGTCGAAGAGGGCCGGATCGCGCTCCACGCGATCTGGAAACGGCGCTGGATCGCGCTGGGGATCGCCTGGGGCGTCTGCCTTTTGGGCTGGTTCTTCGTGTCGCAGATTCCGGCGCGCTATGAGAGCCGCGCGCGTGTGTTCGTGCAGATGAATAACGTGCTGCCGATCGGCAACGGCCCGCAGCAGCAGAGCCCGCAGGACAGCGTGGACACCATCCGCCAGACGCTGACCAGCGCGGTGAACCTGGAGAAGGTGGTGCGGGGCACCGACCTTGCCCGCAGCGTCTCCAGCGATCGCGACGTTGCCGACAAGGTCGCCGGGCTGCAGGGCCAGATCAAGGTGATGGCGCAGCAGAACAACCTGTTCGAGATCACCACCACCGCGTCCTCGCCCAAGCTGGCCCGGACGATCACCCAGAAGCTGATCGACATCTTCGTCGAGCAGAACCTGGCGGACGATCGCAGCCAGAATTCGCAGTCGCTGGCGTTCCTGGACCAGCAGCTCCAGCAGCGGCAGAAGCAGTTGCAGGAGGCGGAGGCCAAGCGCGCCGACTTCCAGAACCGCTACCTCGGCTCGCTGCCGGGCACCGGCTCGATCGCGGACCGCATCTCGGCGGCGCGCACCCAGATGGCGCAGGTGGATGGCGACCTCGCCGCCGCCAGTTCCAGCCTGTCGGCGCTGAGCGGCCAGATGGCGGGCACCCCGCAGACCGTCGCTTCGGCTGGCATGGCCCCTGGCGTTGGCCCCGCACGGGCGCGTCTGGCGGCAATCCAGGGCCAGCTCGCCGATGCGCGCGGCCGCGGCTATACCGAGAACCATCCTGACGTCGTCGCGCTGAAGAACCAGCTGGCGCAGGCCACCGCCGCCGCGCGTGGCGAGCCGGTGGGGGCAGGCGGCGGCGGCACGCCCAACCCGCTCTACCTGTCGCTCCAGTCGATGCAGGCGGACAAGCAGGCGGCGGTCGCCTCGCTGCGGATGCGCAAGCAGCAGCTTCAGGGCGATCTCGACGCGCTCAACGCCAAGATTGCGGGTGATCCCACCGTCGCGGCGGAGCAGGGCCAGATCGACCGCGACTATCAGGTGCTCAAGGATCAGTATGATCAATTGCTCGCCCAGCGCGAGCAGGTGGCGCTGCGCGGCCAGGCGCAGACCCAGACCGATGCGGTGAAGTTCTCCGTCATCGATCCGCCCACCACGCCGCGCGTTCCTTCGGCACCGAACCGGCCGCTGCTGCTGACTGGTGTGCTGATCGCCGGGCTGCTTGGCGGCATCGGCGGCGCCTTCGGCCTCGCCCAGGTGCAGGGCACGTTCGCGACCCAGCAAAGGCTGGAGCGTACCGCGGGCATCCCGGTGATCGGCTCGATCGGCGAGATGTTGACCCGCGTCGAGGCGGAAGCGCGCGCGCGTCGGTTCAAGTGGCTGCTCGGCGGCGCCGCCGGGCTGGCCGCGGCCTATGTCGCGCTGCTCGGCGTCGAGATGCTCCAGCGGGGGATGGCGGCATGAAGATCGAGCGCACCCCCAAGCCCGCGCGCGAGCTGTCGCTGCTCGAACGCGCGGCGGAGATGTACGGCTTCGACGGGCTGCTCGGGCCCGATCGGGAGGTCGGCAAGCCCGCTCCTGCCACTCCGCCGCACCCGGACCCGTTCGCTTCAAGCGAAGTTGAGAAGCGTGAATCACAGGCGGAAGTGCAGCGTGTCTCGACTGGCGCGCAGCGCCAGCCTGTCCTGAGCGACTGCCGCAGGCAGGCAGTCGAAGGGCTCGACACGGACGAAGAGGGGATTGCCGAGGCTGTCGACGCGGATGCGCTGCTCTTCTTGCGGAGCGAGCCTGAAGACGCCGAAACGCTCGACGAGGAACCGCTAGACCTCGCCAACCTGCCCGAATGGACGCCGCCGCCCGGCATCGCGCTGATCGATCGCGCCATGCTGGCACAGAAGGGCATGCTCGTTCCCGGCGCGCCGGTCGGCGCGCTGGCCGAGGAGTTCCGGCTGGTCAAGCGCCAGCTGCTGCTCACCGCGCGCGAGGTGGCGGAAACGCCGCTCGGCCAGCGTGCGCGCACGTTTCTGGTGGGTTCGGGCAAGCCGGGTGACGGCAAGACGTTCTGCGCGGTCAACCTGGCGATCAGCCTTGCTGCGGAGCGTGACGTCGAGATCCTGCTGATCGATTCGGATTTCGCCAAACCCGATGTCATGAAGACCCTCGGCCTACAGGAGGGCTTCGGCTTCCTCGACGTGCTCGCCGACCACGCGATCGATCCCGAGAGCTGCGTGGTGCGCACGGACGTGCCGCAGCTGGTGCTGATGCCCGCCGGCGCGCGCACCAATGCCGATACCGAGCTGCTCGCCAGCGCGCGCACCGGCGAGGTGATCGACCGATTGCTTGCCGCCAATCCGAAGCGGATCATCGTCTTCGATACGCCGCCCGTGCTGGCGGCCTCGCCCGCCTCGGTGCTGGCGCTGCTGGTCGGACAGGTGATGCTGGTCGTCCGCGCCGATCGCACCACGGAGGCGGACGTGCGCCAGGCGGTCGGGCTGCTCGACGGCTGCGACAGCATCAGCCTCGTGCTCAACGCGGTCTCGTATCAGCCAGGCGGCGGACGCTTCGGCAGCTATTACGGTCAGGAGAAATCGTGATGCGTGCCGCCCACCTGCTGGGGCGCGGGACGGCGCTGGCGACGGCGCTCGCCGCCACTGGCGCGGTTGCCAAGAGCCGCTACGTCCAGCCCTATATCGAAGCGTCGCAGATCGTCACCGCCGATCTCACCAACGACGATGTGGTGACCTACAGCCAGATCGCCGCCGGAATCGACGCAGGCGTCAGCGGTCCGCGCGCCGATGCGCAGGTCAGCTACCGTTACGAGCGGCGGTTCGACTGGGACGACGACATCGCCGACACCGACGTCCACTCCGGCCTCGCGCGCGGCACCTATCGCTTCACCCCGTCGCTGTCGCTCGACGCCGGCGCGCTGGCGACGCGCACCCGCGTCGACATCCGCGGCCCCGCGCCCGGCGTGCTCGCGGGCAATGTCGACAACATCACCCAGGTCTACTCGGTGTACGGCGGGCCCAGCCTGTCGACCAGCACCGGCCCAGTCCAGCTAGCCGCCGCCTATCAGGCCGCCTATACCAAGGTGGAGGTGCCCGACGCGGTCGGCCTCGCCCCCGGCACGCCGCGGCGCGACTATTTCGACGAATCCTCCAGCCACATCGTCACCGGCAGCGCCGGCATCGCCGCGGGCACGGTGCTGCCCTTCGGCGTGACGCTGAGCGGCGCCTATGACCGAGAGGATGCCAGCCAGCTCGATCAGTCCTATGAGGGCTGGTACGGCCGCGGTGATGTCGTGCTGCCGGTCAGCCGCACCGTCGCGCTGCGCGGCGGGGTCGGCTACGAGCGGATCGAGTCGAAGCAGCGCGACGCGCTCACCGATGCGGACGGCAATGCCGTGACCGACTCGAACGGCCGCTTCGTCACCGATCCCGCCTCGCCGGTGCGGATCGCCTATCGCACCGATGGCCTGATCTACGACGCCGGCGTGATCTGGCGGCCCAGCCCGCGGCTGGAGCTCCAGGCCAATGCCGGCTGGCGCTATGGCGGCGAGACCTACACCGGGCTGCTCAGCTACCAGATGTCGCAGGACACCGGGCTGCGCGTGGTGGTGTATGATGGGATCGAGACCTTCGGGCGGCAGCTGCGCGACGGCCTCCGCCAGATGCCGACTCAATTCTCCACCCAGCCCGATCCGTTCGGCCAGCAGTTCAGCGGCTGCGTATTCGGCAGCCGGCCGGGCGAGGGCGGTTCGGGTGCGGGCGCCTGCCTCAACGACGCGTTCCAGTCGGTCAACTCGTCCAGCTATCGCGCCCGCGGCATCGATGCGGTGCTGTCCACCGCACGCGGCCGATCGAGCTATGGCATCGGCGTCGGCTATTCGAACCGCAAGCTGTATGCGCCGCGCACCGCGCCGGGGATCAACGTGTTCGGGGCGGAGGACGAGAGCTATTATGCGCAGGGCTTCTGGTCGCGCGCGCTGACCCGCCGCTCGGCGCTCGATCTCAATCTGTTCGCCAATTATTACGACAGCGGGCTGGTGGACGATGGCGTCCTCGGCCTCGGCGCGGCCGGCAGCTACAGCCTAAACTTCGGCCGACTCGGTACAATCGCCTCCCTGGGCGTCTATGCCTACGACCAGGAAGGCTTCGACAGCCAGGTATCGGCGCAGGCGCTGCTGGGCGCCCGCTACAGCTTCTGAGGACCCTGCCATGTACGAGCAGCACTTCGGCCTGACCGATCGCCCCTTCGCCCTCACGCCGGACCCGCGCTTCTGGTTCGACACCGCCACGCACCGCAAGGCGATGTCGTACCTGGGCTATGGCCTCCAGCAGGGCGAGGGCTTCATCGTCATCACCGGCGACATCGGCGCGGGCAAGACGACGCTGGTCGGCCATCTGATCGGCCGCATCGATCCCGCGCGGATCGCGGTGATCAAGATCGTCTCCACCGCAGTCGAGGCGGACGACCTGCTGCGCACCGTCGCGCACGGCCTAAGCGTCGAGGGGGAGGGCCTCTCCAAGGCGGAGCTCCTCAAGCAGATCGAGCGCGGGCTGCACGGCGTCGCGCGGACCGGCAAGCGCATCTTGCTGATCGTGGACGAGGCGCAGGCTTTGCCCGTCTCCGCGCTGGAAGAGCTGCGCATGCTCTCGAACTTCCAGGCGGGCGGGCATGCCATGCTGCAGATCCTGCTGCTGGGCCAGCCCGAGTTCCGCGATCGATTGAGCGGCTCGGACCGGCTGGAGCAGCTCCGTCAGCGGGTGATCGCGGTGCACCACCTCGATCCGATGGGCGAGGACGAGGTCGCCGCCTATATCGCGCACCGCCTTCAGGTGGCCGGGTGGCAGGGCAAGCCCGATTTCACCGACGACGCCTTTCCGGTAATCCACCGCGTCAGCGGCGGTGTGCCGCGGCGTTTGAACCAGCTGATGGGCCGCGTGCTGCTCCAGGCGGCGCTGGCGGATGCGGACCTGATCGACGCGGCGATGGTGGAGGCGGTGACCGAAGACGCCGAGCGCGACATCGCCGCACCGCCGCCGCCGCCGGTGGCACCCTCGGAGACTGCTCCGGTGATCGAGCCCGCCGAGCCCGAGCCCGAGCCCGAGTCCGAGCCCGTCGCGGAGGCGATCGCGCCCGCGCCGGAGCCGCTCGCCCCCGCCCGGATCGCCAATGGGCTGGGAGAGTGGATCGAGGAGGTCTCGTCCAGCGAAGCCGATCTCACCCGTCGCGTGGACGACCTCGAAGCGCAGCTTGCCGCCGTTCCGCGCCCCGATCCGACGCTGGACAGCCGGATCGCCGCACTGGAGGCGCGCGATGACGCCGCGTCGGAACGCCGCATCGCCGAACTGGAGAACCGCATCGCCGAGCAGGACGCGGCGCTCCGCCGCGTGCTGACGCTGCTGGTCGACTGGGTGGAAGGCGACGCGCGAGACACGGTCCGCTCGGCGGCTTGACCTCTTAACCCCTCCTTCGTCCTCCACCGCTAAGGCGTGCCGCATGGCGGATCTGCTCCACGGCCTGTCGGTCGACGTAGAGGAATATTTCCAGGTCGGCGCGTTCGAGCGGACGATCGCCAAGGCGGACTGGCCATCCTACGCCAGCCGCGTCGCCGCCAACACCGGCCGGGTGCTGGACCTGTTCGCCGGCGCGGGGGTCCACGCCACCTTCTTCACTTTGGGCTGGGTGGCGGAGCGGCACCCCGCGCTGATCCGCCGCATCGTCGCCGAAGGGCATGAGGTCGCCAGCCACGGCTGGGACCATCAGCGCGTCTTCACCATGACCGCGGACGAATTCCGCGCCGACCTTGCCCGCGCGCGCCACGCGCTGGAGGATGCCGCAGGCGTCGCGGTCACCGGCTATCGCGCGCCCAGCTTTTCGATCGACGCGCGCACGCCCTGGGCGTTCCCGGTGCTGGCGGAGGCGGGCTATCGCTACAGCAGCAGCGTCGCGCCGCTCGCACACGATCATTACGGCTGGCCGGACAGCCCGCGCTATGCCTGGCGCCCGCTTGCCGATGCCGATCTGATCGAGCTGCCCGTCACCGTCGCTGAACTGGGCGGCCGGCGGATGGCGACGGGCGGCGGCTTCTTCCGCCTGTTTCCCGCCGCGCTCACCGATTTCGCGGTGCGTCAGGTCGCCTCGGCCGATCGTCCGGCGGTGTTCTACTTCCACCCCTGGGAAGTCGATCCCGCCCAGCCGCGCGTGAAGGGCGCGCCGCTCAAGTCGCGCGTCCGGCACTATGCGCGGCTCGGCGCGATGGCGGGCAAGCTCGACGGCCTGATCCGCCGTCACCGCTGGGGCCGCGTCGATGCGGTGGTCGCGCGCGAGGCGGCGCGGCTGTGAATGCGTTCTCGCCCATTCCGCTGGTCGAGGCCGGGGCGGTCCGGCCCGCCACGGCTGCCGATGCGCCCGGCATGGAAGCGTTCGTCCGCGCGCATCCGGACGCCACTCCCTTCCATCTTCCCGCCTGGACGCAGGCGGTCGCGCGCGGCTGCGGTCAGCGGGACCGAACGCTGATCGCCACGCGCGATTGCGCGATCGTGGGGGTGCTGCCGCTCACCGAGGTTCGCTCGCCCTTGTTCGGCAACGCGCTGGTCTCCGCCGGCTTCGCGGTCGATGGCGGCGTGCTGGGGGAGGGGGACTTCACCCCCGCGCTGCTCGATCTTGCGCATGCGCGGGGTTGCGGCACCGTTGAGCTTCGTGGCGGCGCGCTGCCGCCGGGCTGGGCGGCGGACGACACCACCTATCTCGGCTTCGCCCGCGATCTCGCCGCCTCCGACGAGGCGGAACTCGCCGCCATTCCGCGCAAGCAGCGCGCCGAGGTGCGCAAGGCGCTGGCGAACGCCTTGGAGGTGGTCACCGGCAGCCGCGATCTCGCCGACGAGCATTACCGCATCTACGCCGAATCGGTCCGCAATCTCGGCACACCCGTCTTCCCGCGCGCACTGTTCCGCGCCGTGCTGGAGATGATGGACGCCGACATCCTCACCGTCCGTCACGCCGGCAAGCCCGTCGCCAGCGTGCTGAGCCTGTACCTCAACGGCACCGTCTATCCCTTCTGGGGCGGCGGCAGCGAGGCAGCGCGTGGCTTGCGCGCCAACGACAGGATGTACTTCGCACTGATGGCGCATGCCCGTGCGCGCGGCTGCACCCGTTTCGATTTCGGGCGCTCCAAGGCGGGCACTGGCCCCGCCGCGTTCAAGAAGAACTGGGGCTTCGAGGGGCGCCCGCTTGCCTATGCCAAGTGGAGCGAAGGAGGCGCGCGGAACGTCAATCCGCTCAATCCCAAGTACGCGCTGATGGTCCGTACTTGGCAGCGCCTGCCGCTGCCGGTCGCCAACATGGTGGGGCCGTGGATCAGCCGCGGGCTCGGCTGATGGAGCTGCTGTTCCTCGCCCATCGCGCGCCATTCCCGCCCGACCGGGGCGACAAGATCCGCAGCCACCATATCCTGCGCCATCTCGCCCGCCATGCGACCGTGCACCTCGCCGCCTTCGCGGACGATCCGCGCGACGAGATCGCGCCGCCCGACCTGCGAGCAATGCTGGGCGAGGTGCTGATCGTGCCGCGCACCCGCTCGCGGGCGCACGCGCTGGCGGATGCGTTGCTGACCCGGCGACCGTTCTCGCTTTCCGCCTTTGATGACGCGCGCCTGCACGCCTGGGTGGCGGATCTGCTCGCGCGCCGGCCGATCAAGGCGATCTACGCCTTCTCCGGGCAGATGGCGCAATATCTGCCCGCCACGCGCATGCGAACGGTGATGGACTTCGTGGATCTCGATTCGGCCAAGTTCGCCGCCTACGCGCGGGACGCGCGCGGGCCGATGCGCTGGCTGATGCGACGCGAGGCGCGGCTGCTCGCCGCCTATGAACGCCAGGTCGCCACGCGTGTGGACGCCAGCCTGTTCGTCAGCGCGGCGGAGGCGGCGCTGCTGCCGGGCGCGCAGGCGCTGGAGAACGGCATCGACACCGAGCGCTACGATCCCGCCGCGGTGGCGCCCGTCGCCACCACCGGGCCGATGATCGTCTTCACCGGCCAGATGGATTATCGCCCCAACATCGACGCGGTGGTGGCGTTCGCGCGCACCGCCTTGCCCGCGATCGTCGCCTGCAACCCGCAGGCACGCTTCGCCATCGTCGGCCGCGCCCCCGCGCCGGCGGTGCGCGCGCTCGCCGGGCCGCAGGTGATCGTCACCGGTGAGGTGCCCGATACGCGCCCGTGGCTCGCCGCCGCCAGCGTCGTCGTCGCGCCGCTCGCGCTGGCGCGGGGCGTGCAGAACAAGGTGCTGGAGGCAATGGCGATGGCACGCGCGGTGGTCGCTTCGCCTGCCGCGGCGGCGGGCATAGACCATGCGGGCGCGATCGTGGTCAGCGACACGCCTGCCGAGGCGGTGAGCGCGCTGCTTGCCGACCCGGAGCGTGCCGCGAGCCTGGGTGCCGCCGCGCGTGCGCAGGTGATCGCGCGCTACGGCTGGGACGCGCGGCTGGCAGGGCTGGAGGCGCTGGTATCGCCCCGCGCTGCCATGGGGAAAGCCGCATGACCGTTGCCATGCCGCACGAGGCCTTCGCCGCACCCCGCGCCGCGTTGTGGCGCACCCATTTCAGCGCGCTGGCGCTGGTCGCCGCCGCGCTGCTGCTGCTGTTCCACCGCGACCTGGGCGACCTCGTCCATATCTGGTGGACCAGCACCACCTTCGGCCACTGCCTGTTCATCGTGCCGGTGGTCGCCTGGCTGGTCTGGCAGCGTCGGGCCGAGCTTGCGCGGCTCACCCCGCAGGGCTGGGCGCCGGGGCTGGCGATCGTCGCAGCGGGCGGGTTCGCCTGGCTGGTCGGCGAGGCGGCGTCGGTCGCGCTCGCCCGGCATGTCGGGCTGGTGACGATGCTGGACGGCGCGGTGGTGACGTTGCTCGGGCCGTCGGTGGCGCGCGGATTGCTGTTCCCGCTTGGCTACCTCTACTTCGCCGTGCCGTTCGGCGACGGGCTGGAGCCGCCGCTCCAGGACCTGACCGTCGCGATGGTGATGCCGATGCTCCATGCCGTCGGCATCCCGGCGAGCGTCGACGGCGTGCTGATCCATGCCGGCCGCTACTGGTTCGAGGTGGCGGAGGCGTGTTCGGGCGCGAAGTTCGTGCTGGCGATGATCGCTTATGGCGCTTTGGTGGCTAACCTGTGCTTCCGCTCGTGGCGGCGACGCGCGGTGTTCATGGGCGTCTGTCTGGTCGTTCCGGTGCTGGCCAATGGCCTGCGCGCGTTCGGGACCATCTATGCCGCCAATCTTACCTCGGTGGAGCGCGCCACCGGCTTCGACCATATCGTCTATGGCTGGGTGTTCTTCGGGCTGGTGATGGCGTTGGTGATGGCGGCAGGCTGGCGCTGGTTCGATCGCGCGCCGGACGAACCAGCCTTCGATCCCCTCCGCATCCAGGTGCCGGCGCGCGCGCTGGCGCTGCTGCCCGCAGCGGCGCTGACGCTCGCCATCGCGCTGGCCTTTCCGGCGTGGAGCAAGGTGGTGGCCTCGCGCCCGACCGCCTTACCCGCGCACCTCGACCTGCCGGCGGTGCCCGGCTGGGCGCGCACCGGGCTGGACACCAATGCGCCCTGGGCGCCGCACTATCCCGCCGCCGACCATTTCCTGCTCGGTCGCTATGCGCATGGAGGCGAGGCGGTGGACGTGTCGGTCGCCGCGTTCGCGCGGCAGCGCGAGGGAGCGGAGCTGATCGCCTTCGGCACCGGCGTGCTGCGCGAGGGCGATCGCTGGATCCGGGTCGCCGACGAGGCGCCGATCGCGGGCGGGCGGGTGATGCGGATCGTCGCGCAAGGCCGCGACGGCAGCACGGTGGAGCGCGTGGTCGCGACATGGTATCGCGTCGGCGACACGGTGACGGCGGACGGGAGGCGAGTGAAGATGGCGACGCTGGCGGCGCACCTGGGCGGCGGCGATCCCACCGCGGTCGCGCTGCACGCCTCCGCGGTCGTCCGTCCCGGCACCGACGCGCGCGCCGCCATTGCCCGCTTCGTCGCGGCGGCGGGCGGGCCGCGGCGCCTGACCACTTACTGATGTGCGGCATCGCCGGGCTGTTCCACCCCGGCCTCCCCAAGCCCGTCGATCCCGCCCGCGTCCGCGCGATGGCGGACGCGCTGGCGCATCGCGGGCCTGACGGATCGGGCGTCTGGACCGCGCCCGGCGTGGGCCTCGGCCACCGCCGGCTGTCGATCATCGACGTCGCAGGCTCGCCGCAGCCGATGGCGAGTGCGGACGGCGCGATCACCGTCGTGTTCAACGGCGAGATCTACAACTTCCAGGAATTGCGCGCAGACCTCGCCACGCGTGGTCACGTCTTCCGCACTGAGGGCGATACCGAGGTGCTGATCGCCGGCTGGCGTGCCTGGGGGCCGGCGATGCTGGAGCGGCTCAACGGCATGTTCGCTTTCGCCATCCACGACGCGGGCGGGCGGCTGTTCCTGGCGCGCGACCGGCTGGGGGTGAAGCCGCTCCATTATGTCGAGCTCAGCGACGGCGCGCTCGCCTTCGCCAGCGAGCTGAAGGGTCTGCTCGCGCATCCGCTGCTCCGCCGGCAGGTAGATCCAACCGCCGTCGAGGATTATCTGGCGTTCGGCTACGTTCCCGATGACGCCTGCATCGTCGCAGGCGTTCGCAAGCTCCCGGCGGGAAGCTACCTGCTGATCGAGCGCGGCCGGCCGGTACCCGCGCCGGTGCGCTGGTGGCAGCCGAGCTTCGCCGATCGCGCGCGCGGCAGCCGTGCGGCGCTGGAGGAGGAACTGCTCGACCGGCTGCGCGCGGCGGTCCGCTCGCGCATGGTGGCGGACGTGCCGCTCGGCGCGTTCCTCTCGGGCGGGGTGGACAGTTCGGCGGTGGTCGCGCTGATGGCGGAAGCGTCGCGCGCCCCGGTGACGACCTGCACGATCGGCTTCGACGAGGCGGGGCATGACGAGCGGTCCTATGCCGCCACCGTCGCGCAGCGCTTCGCCACCGATCATCATGTGGAGGTGGTCGGCGCGGGCGATTTCGCGCTGATCGACACGTTGGTCGCGGCGTTCGACGAGCCCTTTGCCGACGCCTCCGCGCTCGCCACCTATCAGGTCTCGCGGCTCGCGCGCCGCCACGTCACCGTCGCGCTCTCGGGTGATGGCGCGGACGAGGCGTTCGCGGGCTATCGCCGCCAGCGCTTCCAGGCGGCGGAGGAGCGGGTGCGCGGCCTATTCCCGCCCGCGTTCCGCGCGTCGGTGTTCGGCACGCTCGGCCGCCATTATCCCAAGGCGGACTGGGCGCCGCGGCCGCTGCGCGCCAAGACCACCTTGCTGGCACTCGCCGACGATGGGGCGGAGGCCTATGCCCGCTCGGTCGGCGTCACCACCCCCGCCCTCCGCCACGCGCTGTTCTCGGAAGTCGGACGCCGCGCCATCGCCGGCCACCGCGCCGAGGACCGCTGGGTCAGGGCGATGCGCGAGGCGCCCGCGCGCGACCCGCTCGACCGCGCGCAATATGCCGACCTGACGCTCTGGCTGCCTGGCGACATCCTCACCAAGGCCGATCGCACCAGCATGGCGGTGGGGCTGGAAGCGCGCGAGCCGCTACTCGATCATCGCCTGGTCGAGTTCGCCGCCACGCTGCCTCCCTCGCTCCGCCTGCGCGGTGGGCAGGGCAAGTGGCTGATGAAGAAGGCGGTGGAGCGCTTCCTGCCCAGGGAGGTGCTGTACCGGCCCAAGATGGGTTTCGTCACGCCGGTCTCCGCCTGGTTCCGCGGGCCGCTGGCGGGCGAGGCCGCGGCGCTGGCCAAGTCGCGCGCGCTGGCGGAGACCGGCTGGTTCGATCTCGCCACGCTTGCCCGCCTCGCCGAGGCGCATCGCGCCGGACGTGAGGAGCATGGCCGCACCTTGTGGCAGTTCGTGATGCTGGAGCGCAGCCTCACGCGCCTGTTCGGCTGAGCTACACCAGCCAGCGGACGTAGAGGTCCGGCCACAGCGAGGCGGTCGCCGTCTCCGGCAGCCGCACGCCAAAGCCGTGCCCGCCGCGGTTGAAGAGGTGCATCTCCACCGACACGCGGAAGGCGCGCGCGGCGGCGGCGAGGTCGAGCGTGTTCGCCACCGGTACCATCCGGTCGTCCTCCGCCGCGAACAGGAACAGCGGCGGCGCGCCCGACAGGCGGCGGTCGATCGCATATCGGTCCACCAACCACAGGTCAGGATCGGGCCCGAGCAGGCTTTCCCGGCTGCCGCCCCGGCTGCGGCCCGGCGACAGGTTCGACACCGCATAGCCGAGCGCCGCGGTGGCCGGGCGCGCACTCTCTCGATCGGCCGCGTCGACGGGCTCATAGACGCGCAGCTCGTGCAAGGTGGTCAGTGCGCCCGCGAGGTGCCCACCCGCCGAGAAGCCGAGCACCGACAGCCGCTTCGCGTCGATCCCGAGGCGCACGGCATTCGCGCGGATCAGTCGCATCGCGCGCTGCGCATCCTGAAGCGGCACGTCGGCGCGGTCGCGCCAGCCGTCGACCGGCAGGCGATAGTCGAGCACGAAGGCGGTGATGCCGTGCCGCGCCAGCCGCTGCGCGACCTCCGCGCCTTCGTTCTGCACCGCGACGAAGCTGTAGCCGCCGCCGGGTACGACCAGCACGCCGCGCCCGTCCGGCCGGGCCGGCCGATGGATGCCGATTGACGGCATCGCCGTGCCCCGCCGCGCTGCCGCCGGCGGGCCGCCCGGCGGCTCTCCCGGCCACAGTCGCACCGTCTGAACCGGCGGCAGCGGCGGCGGCGGTCCCTGCGCCGCGGCCACGCCGGGCAATGCAACCGCGGCGGGCAGCGCGAGCAGCCCGCGCCGGTCCAAAGTCACGCCGCGGGCTTCGCCAACACGCGCTTCATCCACAGCTCGAACCATTCGGGCCAGTGCGATCCGGACAGTTCGGGCGAAAGATAGCGCGGGCCGAAACCGTGGCCGCCCTCCTGGAGGAAGTGCGCCTCCACCGGCACGCCGACCTCGCGGCACGCATCCATTATCGCCGCAGGGGAGTCGAACGGCACCGCGGGATCATCGACCGCATGGACGATGAAGATCGGCGGCGTTCCTGCGTTCCATGGCGGTGCGGGCTTGGACACGCGCTTGGCGGCATCGAACCGGGCGGAGGGCAGCTTGCCGATGCGCATGCGGTCTCCGGAGGTCACCGGGTAGATCAGCCCCGCAAACGCCGGCCTCGCGGATTGCTCATCGGCCGCATCGACCTTGGCATAGACTGGATCGTCGAATGCCACCGCCAGGCTGGACGCAAGCAACCCGCCCGCCGAGAAGCCGACGCAGCCCAGCTTCGCCGGGTCGATGCCGTACTTGGCCGCATTCGTCCGGATCAGCCGCATCGCCCGCTGGCCGTCCTGGAGCGGCACGTCCTGCGGATCGGCCCAACCCTCGCCGGGCAGGCGATAGGCGAGCACGAACACGGTGACGCCCAGCGGATTGAACGTCCGCGCGACGTTGATCCCTTCGTTTTCCACCGAGATGAAGCGATAGCCGCCGCCGGGGATCGCCAGCAGCGCGCGCCCGTCCGGATTGGCGGGGCGGAATACGCCGACCACCGGCTCGGGAACGCCGCGCAGTTGGAGCTCGCGCCGCGGCGGCGTGCCGCTCATCGCATAGTTCGGCACCGGCAGCACGCGTGGCGACCCCGGCGGGCGGCCGGGCCATAGCTTGAAGTGCTCGGCGGGCGGCCAGGGTGTCACCGCATCCTGCGCCATCGCCGGGCGCGCTGCCGCCAGTGTCGCGAGGCCGATCGCCCCACCCATCATCGTCCGCCGATCGAGCATGCGTGCATCTCCTGTTGTGCCGGCAGGATAGGCGGGCGCGCGGCGAACGCTAGCATACATCCGACTAGTCAAAGCCGTTCGTGCTGAGCGAAGTCGAACCACCTTGAGAGCGCAATGCGTGCCCTTCGACTTCGCTCAGGGTGAACGGAGGCGGTGAAGATCGGTCCGAAGCGCCTCAGAGATAGAGGGAAATCCCCAGCACCTCGATCGCGTCGGTCTTGCCGCCGAACGCGATCCGCTCGCCCGCCACCGCGCCGATCAGCGCGCGGGCGAGGGGGGCCTGGAAGCCGATCAAGCCCTCGGCCGGAACCGCCTCGTCCATGCCGACGATGGCGAGGGTGCGCACGAGGCCGGCCATGCGGATCATCACGCGGGTGCCGAACGCCACCTCGTCTACATCAGCCGCGGAAACGACCGCGGCGGTGGCGCGGCGCGTCTGCCAGTAGCGCAGCTCACGTCGCAGCGCCTTGCCGCGCTCCTCGTCCGCTTCCGCCGCGATCGCGGCATCGAGTTCGGATACCTTAGCCTCGATCTGCGCGAGCCCGCGCTCGGTCACCAGATTGGGACCGGGCGGGATCGGCAGCTCGAAGACGGGTTCCTTGTGCTCGTCGTCGCTTTCGCGGCGGAACGCGACGCTCACTTGGTGAAGAGCTTCGCCCAACCGCGCACCGCACGGTCCTTCCAGTAGCCGCGGTGATAAGCGTCAGACGCCAGCAGCGGCATCACGCTGCCCGCTTCGGCAAACACCATCTGCTCGATGCCGGTGTTCACCTTGCCCCAAGACGCCGCCTCCTGAAGGGTGGAGGAGGAGCAGGCACCGTCGCGCACGTCGGCGACGGTGATCTGCACGGCGTATTTGTGCACCTCGACATCGTCATGGCCGAGGATCTCGGCGCAGACCACGGTGTCCTGGATGAAGTTCTTGGGCACGCCGCCGCCGATCATCAGCAGGCCGGTGACGCCCGCCTCGATCTTGATCTGGGTGAGCTCGCGGAAGTCCGCCACGGCGTCGATCATCACATACGGGCGGCCGTCCTTGGCGGCATCGACCTGGTGCTTGACCAGACCGAATCCTGCCGACGAGTCCACGAACGCCGGGCAGAAGATCGGCACGTCATGCTCATAGGCGAGCTTGACGAGGCTGTTCTCCTTCTTGCCATGCTCGACCAGATACTTGCCCATCTCGCGGATGAACGCGCGCGACGAATAGGGGCCCGCCGGCAGCGACTCGGCGATCTCGAAGATCGTGTGGTCGACGTGCTGGAGCGCTTCCTCGTCGATATAGGTGTCGTAGATGCGATCGATATAGAGCGAGCGCAGCGTGTCGTCGTCGGGGATCTCCAGCGCCTGATAATGCTTGTGGCCCAGCCCCTCGAAGAAATCCATGTCGACGATGGTCGCGCCGGTGGCGACGATGCCATCCACCATGTTGTTGCGCACCAGCTCGGCATACAGGTCCATGCAGCCGCCGGCGCTGGTCGATCCGGCGATCACCAGGAAGATGGTGCAGTCCTTGTCGGCCAGCATGTCGTTGTAGATCTTCGTCGCGCGGCCGAGATCGCGGCTGGTGAAGCTCATGTCGCTCATCGCATCGACGATCGGGCGCGCGTCGAAGCTCTTGATGTCGATGTGCTTGACCTGCCTCGACAGCAGTTCTTGCTTGCGGGTGTCGTTGATCGGCGGGTTGGCCGCGGCGGTCTTGGTCAGGGTGTCGGTCATGGGATGCTCCCGTGAGAGATGCCCGTCGTCGTTGAGGGGACGCGGAAACCCGTAAGGGGGCGACGACCCGCAGGTCGCCGCCACCCGATCTCGCTATGCTACCGTTCTTACAGCTTGACGACGTTCGACGCGGCGCGGCGTTCCTCGCGCAGGTACATCGAGTCCATCGGCTCATCCGCGACGATCACCGTCTCGTCCGATCCGAACCCGTTGAATGCGGTGCGCATCGCCGAGCCATAGGCGCCCAGCATGCCGATCTCGAAATAATCGCCCGTCACCACGTCCGCGGGCAGC
>NZ_JBELLZ010000030.1:0-34479 GCF_042096255.1 Sphingomonas sp.
TTCCGATCTGGGCGAGCGCGCGATCGGACGGCACCGGCAGCGCGCGCGTGGCGGCAGGGAGCGCCAGATCGAGCGGCTCGCCCCGGCGGAGCACCGCATCGAGCAGGCGCAGCGCGGCGCGGCGGGCGGGCACGCCGGGTGCGTCGACGGGGGCAGGGGGGCGGCGTCTCGCTTGATTGTCGGGCATCGCCGCACGACATGGAGGCCAGACCCTGCAAAGGAAAGTCCGATGGCCGAGCGCCCCGCGCACCTCAAGCCGCCCGCCTATCTCAGCCCCAACCCGCCGGTGCCCAGGCCCGAGCCGGTCGAGCGCCCCGCCGATCCGCTCGGTCGCGATCCGGTGCGCTACGGCGACTGGGAGCTCAAGGGCGTGGCGGTGGACTTCTGATGCGCTGGCTGCTGCCGCTAGCCGCTATGGGCATCGCTGCCGCCGCGCTGCTGCCCGCGCATGCCGAACGCGCGGTGCCGATCCCGCCGCCCGCGCGCGACGTGCCCGCGGCCGCGGGCCCGCAGGTCGCGTTGCTCGCGGGCGGTTGCTATTGGGGCATGGAAGCGGTGTTCGAGCGGGTGAAGGGCGTCCGCTCGGTCACCTCAGGCTTTGCCGGCGGCAGCGCGGGCGACGCGACCTACGCCGCCGTCTCCTCCGAGCGGACCCGGCACGCCGAAGCCGTGCGGATCGTCTATGATCCTCGGCAGGTGTCCTACGGGACGCTGCTGCGCGTCTATTTCTCGATCGCGCATGATCCCACCCAGCTCAACCGGCAGGGGCCTGACCACGGCCCGAGCTACCGCTCCGCGATCTTCCCGCAGTCTCCGCAGCAGCGCGCGGTGGCGCAGGCGTATATCGCCCAGCTCTCGCGCATCCGTGCCTATCCGGCGCCGATCGTTACCAAGCTGGAGTTGGGTCGTTTCTACCCCGCGGCGGCGGACCACCAGGATTTCTACGACCGCAACCCGATGCACCCGTATATCGTACGCTGGGACAAGCCCAAGGTCGCGGCGTTCCGCGCCGCCTTCCCCGGCCTCGCACGAGCGGGCTGATCCTTAGCCCATTGTGAGGAAGGCGGTGACCGTCAGCCGGCCGATTGCGGGATCGGCCGACAGCGACGCGCCGGGCGAGATCGCGCCTGAATGGAGGAGCCAGCCGGGATAGAGCAATGCCCGATCGTAGCGGGCCTCCGCCAGCGCGATCCGCTCGAACAAGGGCGTGCTGTCCGCGACATAGGCAGGCTCGGGAACCCCACCCAGGCGCATCTCCGCCTCCAACTGGTCGAAGAAGATCGGGGCGCGGCGCTCGTTCACCAGCTCGAACCCGGTGGAGCGGTGGCGGAAGAAGGCGGTGCCGTCGCCGTCTTGGGGCGAGAGGAAGTGGACCAGGGCGATCCGATCCGCGGTGAAGGCATCGCAATGCGGCACGCGCTGGCGCACGGTGAGCGCGGCGGGCGGCGTAGTCACCATCGAGAAGCTGGCGTCCACCACCGTGATCCGGCTGCGCCCCAGCGCGGCGGCGATCACCGGCAACTGCTGGTCCAGATAGCCGGTGGGCAAGGGGGCTCGCAGGCCCGGATAGTGATGCACCGCCGGGCCGAAGACGGTGGCTGACGCCGCGTGGCGCAGCGCGTCGGGATCGGCGGAAAAGCCGTCCACCACCGTCAGTACCTGGCCCTCGCGGCCGATCAGGCGGCTCTCGATCCGCTGCATCGCCGACCCGAAGCGCCGATGCGGCGGCAGGGTCAAGAGGTGATCAGCCGGCGGCCCTTTGCCGGAGGGTTCAGTCGTTCGAGATTGAACGGCTCGGCGAATTCCATTCCGGCGCGGCCGTTCTTGGCCCATCGCACCCTGGCGGTGAACATCTGCCCTTCCAACAACTCAATCAGCACCTCGGTGTCGGTGGGATCGGCGTCGAAGGCGATGCCGTCGATCATCGCGCCGCTGGCCGAAAGGTCGCGGATGCGCACGTCGCCCTGAGAGTTGCCGATCTTGAGCACCGCCTTGCGCAGCATCTTGGTGCGGGGCGCGCGGCTGACGCGGTAGCCCGTGGCAGTGGCGACCCCACCCTCGAGGCCAAGCTGTGCGGCGACCTCCTGCGCGGCCACCCCGCGACCATAGACATAGCCCTGGATGTGGGTGCACCCCAAGGCGCGGATCAGGTCGATCTCGTCCTGCACCTCCACGCCCTCCGCCGTCGTCTCCATGCCCATGGTGCGTGCCAGCGTGACGATGGCGGCGATGATCGCGGCATTGCGGTTGCCCGGCGTCGCCGAGCCGCGCACGAAGGACTGGTCGATCTTGATCTTGTCGAATGGGGCGGAGCGCAGATAGCCCAGGCTGGAATAGCCGGTGCCGAAATCGTCCAGCGCCAGCCGCACGCCCAGCGCCTTCAACGCCTTGAACTGCTTGTCGCTTTCCACCGTTTCGTCGAGGAACACACCCTCGGTGATCTCCAGTTCCAGCCGACCCGGGGCCAGACCCGACCGCGCGAGTGCATTGGCGACCAGTGTCGGGAAGGATGTGCTGGCGAACTGGATCGGCGAGACGTTGACGGCGACGCGTACCGACGCGGGCCAGCCTGCCGCCTGGTCGCACGCGGTGCGCAGCACCCATTCGCCGATCGCGCTGATCAGCCCCGATTCTTCGGCGACCGGAATGAAGTGCGCCGGGCTGATCGGCCCGCGCACCGGATGGTTCCAGCGCAGCAGTGCCTCATAGCCGCAGATGCGCGCGTCATCCGCGGAGACGACCGGCTGGTAGACGAGGTGGAAGCCGCCCTGCGCCACCGCGTCGCGCAGGTCGTCCTCGAGCTGCTTGCGGTGCTGTGCCCCCGCCAGCATCTCGCCACGATAGAAGCGGTGCACGCCGCGCCCATCGCCCTTGGCGGCATAGAGCGCGAGGTCGGCGTTGCGGGTCAGGTCCTCGGGGCTGCCGCCGTCGCGCGGCGCGACGGCGACGCCGATCGAAACTCCGACCGAGATCGTGGAGCCGGCAATGTGATAGGGCTGGGAAATGTCCGCGATGATGCTGCGTGCCAATTCGGCGAGGGCATCCTCGTCGATCTCGCCGGTGACCAGCACCTGGAACTCGTCGCCGCCTAGTCGCCCGACCAGCCCTTCCTCGCCCACCGTCCGGGACAGCCGCTGCGCCACCTGCTTGAGCAGGGCGTCGCCGACCTGGTGGCCGAGCGTGTCGTTGACCGCCTTGAAACGGTCCAGATCGAGCAGCAGGAGCGCGGTCTGCCGGTAGGAATGCGCGGTCTGCGCCAGTGCCTGCTCCAGCGTGATCCGCATCCGCGCGCGATTGGCGAGGCCGGTGAGCGCATCGAACATGGCCAATCGGGTGATCTCGGCGTCCGAACGGCGCTTTTCGGTCAGGTCGGTACCGTAGCCGACAAACCCCAGAAAATTG
Organism: Sphingomonas sp.; assembly: GCF_042096255.1. Lineage (GTDB taxonomy): Bacteria > Pseudomonadota > Alphaproteobacteria > Sphingomonadales > Sphingomonadaceae > Sphingomonas. The sequence continues at coordinate 3,403 of NZ_JBELLZ010000030.1, forward strand.
CCGCGCGCATCGTTGATCGGGCGACCGGAAATCGACCACCAGCGCTCCTCGCCGTCGGCAAGCGAGCGTACCGTCTGCTCCTTGAATGCGGTACGCGAGCTGAAGTGGAAGGCGAGGGTGCGTTCGGAGCGCTCGCTCGCTTCGGGCTGGAACACGCCGATCAACGGCCGGCCGACCGGAGTCGCACTGCCCGGGGCGACCTGGCGGGCGACCTTTTCGGAAAGATAAGTGAGGTGGCCGGCCCGATCCGTGGTCCAGAACCAGCCGCTCGACTGCGTCTCGAACTCGGAGACCAGCAGGCGCGCGAGGTCGCCCTGCCGGCGCTCCTCGTCCGCGGGGGTGGTTGCCTGGCGCCTGGCAAGCAGGCGAACCCCACCGAGCATTAACATTCCCTCCCGAGCCTCACGAGGCGCCTAGCAGGCGGAACTTGTCCGTTCGCTTGCGGACGTGGTTAACGCGCGCGGGTTTTCGCACCACGTGCGAAAAGGGCGGAGCCGTTGCCGGCCCCGCCCCGTTACGCAGCTACACGATCCTGTGGGATCAGAAGTGGAAGATCACGCCAGCCATCGGGCGCAGGCTGTCTGCATCGCCGAAGGTGGTCACCTCGGCGCGGATGCGGAAGCCCGAGTTGCCGGTGATGCCGCCCAGGCCAATGTCCTTCGGACCGACCTCGACGCCGCCGCCCCAGCTCCAGTCATGCACGTCGCGACGCTGGAGGTTGCGCCCCTTGTCGAAGTTGACCCACATGTAGCCGGCCTTGGCGTAGATCATGCCGCTGTCGCCGATCCGCGGGCCGACGCGGCCCATCACGCCATATTCCCAGTCGATCTGGCCGGTGAACCCCTTCGCGACGACACCCTCGGCACCGACGAAGACGGGGCCGAGCGGCACGTTCACGCCGGCGACGCCCTGGACCAGACCGCCCTGAAGGCGACGCGGACGATATGGCACCGCCGAACCGGTGGACGGATTGTTGTCGAAGCCTTCCCAGCCGCCGAGCACGCCGACATACGGCTCGATGCCAAAGGCGGGGCTGCCATCGGGCGACGTCGCCTCGGGTGCCGGCTCCACGGTGTCCTGCGCGAGGGCAGGGGTGGCGGACAGGACCGCGAGGCTTGCCGCCGCGAGAAGAAGCTTGCGCATACGAATAGACCCTTGTTGTATTCCTGGTCGAGTTCCGGAAACCGTACGCACCCGGTCACTCGATCGGCGGGTCAAACCCAAGGGCTCGCGTCTTTGTTGCACGGCAGCGATGCCGTTGAGTCACGTCGTGCAGACCTGTTGCACGAAGGCCACGCTTTCTTGCGCGGACATGAACGAAGCCTCCGAAACGACAGGCTTCGGACGTGAGAAGAGCCAGATATGAGAAGAGGTTGCCGGATGCCGCCGAAGCGACACCCGACAACCCCTAAACATGGTCAGCGGCCGGAGAGCTCCAGCCCGGGAGACCATGCGTGCCTCTTGGACCTTTGGGCCTCGCGCGTTGACTGGAGGAGGATACCTCCCGCGCGTGCCCGGCGGCCCTTAGAAGCGCGTCCCCCGAACGAACTGAACCGACCCCATTGCTGAACCATGAGACATCGGATCACCTCCTTTCGCTGGTTGATAACGTTCGTGGCCAGCGTGGCCACGTCCTCCATGTGAATCGTCTCGGGACGAGAAACAAGACTTGTAATCGCAGGCAGATTCGACGATTCTCCGCGCCCTGCCGGCTGGCGCTCAGCCGCGGCAGTCCTCGATCACCCGGCCCACTTCCGCCCAGGCGGGCAGCGCCAGCGGCGGCGCGCCGGCCTGGTCCAGCGCGAAGCGGCCGCGGCTGAATGCCATCGCGTCGAGCAGCGGATCGGTCGGCGACAGCGACACGGCGACATAGGGCGGGGTGCCGCCGGTCGGCGAAACCGGCAGGCTGCGCGCGGTGCTGGTGGTGCGCACCGCCAGGGGCGCGGTATTGCTGCCACTGACCGACAGGAACACGCGCCGCTCTCCCCGGTCGCAGCGCAGCACCGCGCGCGCGTCGGTGCCGGGCGTGCCGAACAGAGCGCGGGTGCCGCGCGCGTCGCGCTCGTAGCGCCAGGTGCCGGGCGTCTGCGGCCAGTCGCGCCAGTCGACCGCGCGGGGCGGCGGCGGGGCGGGCCGCGGGGGTGGCGGCGGTGCCGGGCGCGGCGGCAGGGGTGGCGGTTCGCGGCTGGGCGGCGGAACGCAGCCGGCAACCAGAAGCGAGAGGAGAAGGACGCGCCGCATGCGGCCGTCTATGCGCGAGGCGGCGGCGTGGCTCAACCGGAACCGACGCAAGGTGCGGGCGGTTCATCGGCGATCCCAGCCACGGAGCCCGCCCATGTCGACCGCCGCCACGCCCACCCTGCTGCTCAGCCAGGCCAATGCCGCGGGCACGCTGCGGCTGGAAAGCCGCGACGGCGACCATATCGGCTCGGTCCATGCCTTCATGGTGCACAAGGGCACCGGGCGGGTGACGCACGCGATCCTGTCGCTCGGCGGCTTCCTGGGCATGGGCAAGAGCTATTACCCGTTGCCGTTCGAACTGCTGACCTTTGATCCGGTGCGCGACCTCTACGTCGTCACGATCGACCGTCGCATGCTGGAGGGTGGGCCGAGCTGGGCCAACAACGCGCCCGAGTTCGACCAGGCCTATGCCGATCGCGTGGCGAGCTATTACGGCGTCCGCACCGAGGACGTTGCGACCAACTGAGGAGAGACGGACGTGAGCATCTTCAGCAAGATCAAGACCGCCATCTTCGGCGAGCATGGCCCGCTGGGCGGCCAGTTCGGCGGCAAGAAGGACGCGCCCGCCGCGCCCAAGCCGGCACCCGCACCGCAGGCCGCGCCGGCGGCGCCGAAGCCTGCACCCACGCCTCAGGCCGCGCCTGCGCCTGCCACGGCGCCGGGGCCCGCCGCGCAGCCCGTCGATGTCGAGAAGGCGCTGGAGGCGATCAGCGCGCGCAAGGGCAATCCGCAGCTCAACTGGCGCACCTCGATCGTCGACCTGATGAAGCTGCTCGACCTCGATTCAAGCCTCGACAACCGCAAGGAACTGGCGACCGAACTCGGCTATACCGGCGCCAAGGACGGTTCGGCCGAGATGAACATCTGGCTCCATAAAGCGGTGATGCGCGAACTGGAAAAGAACGGCGGCATGGTACCGGCCGGATTGAAGGACTGACGGGTCAGGCGGCGAAACGGGCGGCGTAGATCGCTGGCCGGTAGCGGGGCGGCGGTACCTCGAGTCCGGCGTCCTGCGCGGTGGCAATCCACCCCTCGATCGCCTCGCGCACGTTGGTCAACGCCTCGTCCGGCGTTTCCCCATGCGTGGTGCAGTATCGCAGATCAGGCACGTCTGCGATCCAGCACTCGTCCTCGCGCGACCAGAACAGGTTGATATGGTAGCGTGCCTCGCTCATGTCTCGATCTCTAGGCCATACGTGTCCACGATTTCAAGGAAGCGCCGGACCAGAACGGCTTCACGCCTTTGCCGTGCGGCAGGATCGTGAACACTCCGGGCACGCGGGCATGCGTATAGTGCCGGTGGCTTCCCGCCGTACGAGCATGGATGGAACCAGCTGCACTAAGCAGTTTCTCGAACTCCGCGAACCGGATTGCCGTCGTGGGGTCAGCGAGGATCGCGGCATAGAGCTTGGCAATGCGGGTCATGGCGTCTGCATAGACCCGGTTTCGGTACGTTTGAATCGAATCGGGATAGATCGAACAGCTACTGCCGCTTGTTCATCCGCATCTGCTGCTGCTTGCCGTATCGCGTCTTGCGCGTGCCCGGCTTGCCCTCGTTGCTGCGGCCCATGATCGGCGCCTTGTGCTCCTCGACCGGCAGGCCGAGTTCCTGCTGCTCTAACGAGCGGATCTCGTCGCGCAGGCGGCCGGCCTCCTCGAACTCCAGGTCGGCGGCGGCCTTGCGCATCTTCTTTTCGAGATCTTCGATGAAGGCGCGCAGGTTGTGGCCGACCATGTGGGTGGGGCCGTCCTCGATATCGACGGTGACCTGATCCTTCGAGGCGACGTGCGCGATGATGTCGCCGATGTTCTTGCGCACGGTCTGCGGCGTGATGCCGTGTTCCAGGTTGTACGCCTGCTGCTTCTCGCGGCGGCGCGCGGTCTCGTTCATCGCGCGCTCCATGCTGCCGGTGATCCGGTCGGCATAGAGGATCACCCGCCCGTCGACGTTGCGGGCGGCGCGGCCGATGGTCTGGATCAGCGAGGTCTCGGAGCGCAGGAACCCCTCCTTATCCGCGTCCATGATGCACACCAGCCCGCATTCGGGAATGTCGAGCCCCTCGCGCAGCAGGTTGATGCCGATCAGCACGTCATAGACGCCCAGCCTGAGGTCGCGGATCAGTTCGATGCGCTCCAGCGTCTCGACGTCCGAATGCATGTAGCGGACCTTGACGCCCGCCTCGTGCATATATTCGGTGAGGTCCTCCGCCATCCTTTTGGTGAGCGTGGTGACGAGGGTGCGATAGCCGAGCTCCGCGGTCTTGCGGCACTCGACGATACAGTCCTGCACCTGCTCCTCGACCGGCTTGATCTCGACGGGCGGGTCGATCAGACCGGTGGGGCGGATCACCTGTTCGGAGAAGACGCCGCCGGTCTGCTCCATCTCCCAGCCGCCCGGCGTCGCCGAGACGGAGACGGTCTGCGGGCGCATCGCATCCCATTCGTTGAAGCGCAGCGGCCGGTTGTCGATGCAGCTCGGCAGGCGGAAGCCGTATTCCGCCAGCGTGATCTTCCGCCGGTGGTCGCCGCGCGCCATCGCGCCGATCTGCGGCACCGTCTGATGGCTCTCGTCCACGAACAGCAAAGCGTTTTCCGGGAGGTATTCGAACAGGGTGGGGGGCGGCTCGCCCGGCAGGCGGCCGGTGAGGAAGCGGCTGTAATTCTCGATGCCGTTGCACGATCCGGTGGCGGCGATCATCTCCAGATCGAAGTTGGTGCGCTGCTCCAGCCGCTGGCGCTCCAGCAGCTTGCCCTCGATCTCCAGTTCCTTGAGCCGCTCGGTCAACTCGTGCCGGATCGCCTCCGACGCCTGCTTCATCGTCGGCCCCGGGGTGACGTAGTGCGAGTTGGCATAGACGCGGATCGAGTTGAGGCTCGCCGCCTTCTGGCCGGTGAGCGGATCGAACTCGACAATCTCCTCGATCTCGTCGCCGAAAAAGGAGATGCGCCACGCCGCGTCTTCAAGGTGAGACGGGAAGAGCTCGAGATTGTCGCCCTTCACCCGGAAGTTGCCGCGTGCGAAGGCGGCGTCGTTGCGCTTGTATTGCAGCGCGACCAGCTTGCGCACGATCTCGCGCTGGTCGACGCTCTGGCCCTTCTTGAGGTCGAAGATCATCGCCGAATAGGTCTCGACCGAGCCGATGCCGTACAGGCACGAGACGGAGGCGACGATCAGCACGTCGTCGCGCTCCAGCAGCGACCGGGTCGCCGAATGACGCATCCGGTCGATCGCCTCGTTCACGCTCGACTCCTTCTCGATATAGGTATCGGAGCGGGGGACGTACGCCTCGGGCTGATAGTAATCGTAATAACTGACGAAATATTCGACCGCATTCTCGGGGAAGAACGACTTGAACTCGCCGTAGAGCTGCGCGGCCAGGATCTTGTTGGGCGCCAGGATCAGCGCCGGGCGCTGCATCGCCTCGATCACCTTGGCCATGGTGAAGGTCTTGCCCGATCCGGTCACGCCCAGCAGCACCTGGTCGCGCTCGCCCGCCTGTGCCTGCGCGACCAGTTCGGCGATCGCGGTCGGCTGGTCGCCGGAGGGCTGGTAGTCGCTGACCAACTTGAATGGCCGGCCGCCTTCGGCCTTCTCGGGGCGATTGGGGCGGTGGGGGACGAAGTTCTCGCCGGTCTCGGGTTCGGCGAGGGTGGTGCGGATCTGGATCGGCATGCGGAGGATATGGGGCGATTGTTGGAAACGTTCCACCTCCGTTCGTGCTGAGCGAAGTCGAAGCACAAGCCGAGGCGTGGGCGCTTGCCCCCTTCGACTGCCTGCCAGGGCAGGCGCTCAGGACAGGCTTCGACTTCGCTCAGGGCGAACGGAAGGGGAGGTGTGCAGTACCTCCAAAGCCGCTAATAGCCCCCCATGCTCGACATCTCCGACATTACCGTCCGGCTCGGCGGCCGGCTGATCCTCGACCGCGCCACCGCAAAGCTGCCGCCGCGCGGGCGGGTCGGGCTGATCGGGCGCAACGGCGCGGGCAAGTCCACTCTGGTCAAGGTGATCGCCGACCAGCTGGAGCCCGATACCGGCACGGTGGCAATGCCGCGCGGCGCGAAGCTCGGCTATATCGCGCAGGAGGCGCCCGCGGGCGACGCCACCCCGTTCGAGACCGTGCTCGCCGCCGATACCGAGCGCGCCGCGCTGCTGGAGGAGAGCGAGACCAGCACCGATCCCGATCGGCTGGGCGACGTGCATGAGCGGCTGATGGCGATCGACGCCTATACCGCGCCCAGCCGCGCCGCGCAGATCCTGGTCGGCCTGGGCTTCGACGAGGAGGCGCAGCACCGCCCGCTCGACAGCTTCTCGGGCGGGTGGAAGATGCGCGTCGCGCTCGCCAGCCTGCTGTTCTCCCAGCCCGACGTGCTGCTGCTCGACGAGCCCTCGAACCACCTCGACCTCGAAGCGGTGCTGTGGTTGGAGGACTTCCTCAAGGCCTATCCCGCCACGATCGTGCTGGTCAGTCACGAGCGCGATTTCCTCAACAACGTGGTGGATCACATCCTGCACCTCGAGCGTGGCAAGCTCACGCTCTATCCCGGCGGCTACGACGCCTTCGAGCGGCAGCGCGCCGAGCGGCAGGCGCAGCTCGCCTCCGCCAAGGCGAAGCAGGAGGCCGAGCGCGAGAAGCTTCGCGACTATATTGCGCGCAACTCCGCCCGCGCCTCCACCGCCAAGCAGGCGCAAAGCCGCGCCAAGGCGCTCGCGCGGATGCAGCCGATCGCCGAGCTGGTCGACGATCCCTCGCTGTCCTTCAACTTTCCCAGCTCCGATCCGCTGCGTCCGCCGCTCATCACGCTCGACATGGCGAGCGTCGGCTATGGCGAGACGCCGATCCTCCAGCGGCTCAACCTCAGGCTCGACCCCGACGACCGGATCGCGCTGCTCGGGCGCAACGGCAACGGTAAGACCACGCTCGCCCGCCTCCTCGCCGCCCAGCTGACCACGATGGACGGTGCGATGAACGCCTCCGGCCGGATGCGCGTCGGCTATTTCACCCAATATCAGGTCGAGGAGCTGGATGCGGGCGAGACGCCGCTCCAGCACATGACGGCGCTGATGCCGGGGGCAGCGCAATCGGCGGTGCGCGGGCAGCTGGGCCGGTTCGGCTTCGGCGCGGACAAGGCGACGACGCAGGTCGGCAAGCTCTCGGGCGGCGAGCGCGCGCGGCTCGCGCTGGCGCTGATCACCCGCGACGCGCCGCACATGCTGATCCTGGACGAGCCGACCAACCACCTGGACGTCGATGCGCGCGAGGCACTGATCCAGGCGCTCGCCGCCTATGAGGGCGCGGTGGTGATCGTCAGCCACGACCGGCATATGCTGGAGATGACGGCGGATCGCCTGGTGCTGGTCGATGCGGGCACCGCGCGCGAGTTCGACGGGACGCTGGACGATTACATCGCCTTCGTGCTGGCGAAGGAGCCGGGCGGCAAGGTGAAGAAGGGCGGCAAGGCGGACCGCAAGGCCGCCGCCGAGGCGCGCGAGAAGGGGCTGGCGCTCAAGAAGCGGGCGAAGGAGGTGGAGACGCAGCTCGCAAAGCTGACCGAGCAACGCTCGGCGGTGGATCGGGCGATGTTCGATCCGTCCACGGCCGAGGCTTCGCTGGCCAAGTTGACCATGACCGACCTGATGAAGCGACGCGCCGAGCTGAGCGAGCGGATCGACGAGGCCGAGGCCGCGTGGCTGGAGGCGAGCGAGGCGCTGGAGGCGGTCGCGGCGTGAGTCGCGATCGAAACGATTGCTACAGCTTTAGCGGCTAGCGGGGCGCCGAAGGCCGCCGGGAACGAGCGGTCCAGATGAAAAGGGTCGCCCATGCTTATCCGCTCTTCGCGCGGCACGTCGTTTGCTGACGCCAATGCCACCGTCCTGACGCTCGGCTTTGCCTATGCCAGCGATCATGGCTACCGCTTAGCGGCTACCGCGGACGGCTATGCGCTGACCGACCTGACCACGGGCGAGCAGTTCGCCTTCGACGAGACCGACCTCGCGCTCGACAGCCTGTCGCTCGACTTCTCCGACGCGACCGCCGCGGTGGAGCTCCATGGCGGTGCAAACGGAGACCTGCTGCGCGGCGGCAGCGGCGATGACGTGCTGGTCGGCGGCGGCGGCGCGGACCAGCTGTTCGGCGGTGCGGGGGACGATACGCTGTCGGTTTCCCACAATTATGCCACGGTGGAGGGCGGCGAAGGCGTCGATACGCTGATGATCGATGCGGGCGTGGTGCTGACGCTACGCAGCGACGCCGCCAGCGGCATCGAGCGGGTCTTCGTGGGCGATGGTGGCGAGGCGCTGTTCCAGAATCTGGGCGTGAGCATGGGCTCGATTTACGTGCGCAGCGTCGCCGGGGGCGCCGTCACCACGGTGTCGGGCACTGCCGCCAATGACTGGATCGTCGGTGGTGCCGGTCAGGACCGGCTGTTCGGCAACAATGGCGACGACACGATCGTGATCAAGTCCGTGCCGCGGCAGATCATCGGCGGGGAAGGCGACGACCGGCTGGTGCTGAAGGGCGGCGGCACCTTCGTGCTGGGCGACGCGCAGCTCTCGGAGATCGAGGGGATCAAGGTGACCGGCGGCAGCACGCTGGACATCAGCAACGTCCACTTCCAGCCCGGCTGGCTGACCGGGTCGGGCAGCGATTCGCTGAAGATCACCGGCTCCGGTTACAACGACCGGATCACCGGGGCCGATGGGGACGACGTGCTGACCGGCGGCTATGGCGGCGATCGGATTTCCGGCGGCGCGGGGGCGGACACGTTCGTGTTCCGCCAGCATTACGATATCGGCGGACCGGGCGCGCGCGACCAGATTACCGACTTCAGTCACGCGGAAGGCGACAAGATCTCGCTGGAGGGCGCCGCCCGCTACATCGGCGGGGCGTTCCAGTTCATCGGCGACGATGCCTTCTCCGGCTCGGGCGCCAACGAGTTGCGCGCCGTCGAACGCAATGGCCGCACCCTGGTGATGGGTGACATCAACGACGACGGCAAGGCGGACTTCCTGTTCTACGTCAAGACCGAGGACGGCCCGCTGGTGGCGGGCGACTTCATCCTGTGATCGGGCGGCGGCGGGGCGGCGACATGCGCCGTTCCGCCGCGCGCATGCGTTGACCCGTTCGGGACCCGCGCATATTGCGACCCGATCGCAGCTCTAGGAATGGCCCCACGTCTCCCTATCTGCCTGCCGTTCCCGCAGGAGTTTTCCCGTTTGACCGATACCCGCGCGCCCGTGCTGATCCCCGACAATGCCGCCTTCCAGACCGTGACGGTGAAATGGGTGCGGCACTGGAACGATCGCCTGTTCAGCTTCGCGGTGGATCGCCCCGCCTCCTTCCGCTTCCGCTCGGGCGAGTTCGTGATGATCGGCCTGCCCGGCATCGAGACCGCCGAGCAGGCGGCGAGCGGCAGGCCCGCCAAGCCGGTGATGCGCGCTTATTCGATCGCCAGCCCGTCGTGGAGCGAGGAGATCGAGTTCCTGTCGATCAAGGTGGAGGACGGGCCGCTGACCGGCCGTCTTCAGCGGATCGAGCCCGGCGACCAGCTCTACATGGGCAAGAAGCCCACCGGCACCCTGGTGTGCGACGCGTTGCTTGGCGGCAAGCGGCTGTGGCTGCTGTCCACCGGCACCGGCCTCGCCCCCTTCCTGAGCCTGACCCGCGATCCCGAAGTGTACCAGCGGTTCGAGCAGGTGATCGTGGTGCATGGCGTGCGGCAGGTGAGCGATCTTGCCTATCACGAGGAGCTGTCCGCGAAGCTGGCGGAGGACCCGCTGATCGGCGAGGAAGCGGCGGCGCAGCTGCGTTACCTGCCGACGGTGACGCGTGAGCCGTTCCCGACCGCGGGCCGGATCACCGACATGATCGCCGACGGTCGCCTGTTTGCGGGCGGCGAGGGGCCGGCGCAGTTCGATCCCGAGACCGACCGCGTCATGCTGTGCGGCTCCACCGCGATGATCCGCGAGACCGCGGGGCTGCTGGAAGCGGCGGGGCTGGATGAGGGATCGAACGCCAATCCCGGCCGCTATGTGATCGAGCGCGCGTTCGTGGACTGAATCCACGTCATCCCGGCGCAAGGCCGGGGTGACAGAGGTTGGGCATCGGGCTGTTCGACACTAGGAAGCCTCGGGTGCCCGATTCACCTCCTGCCCGCCGGCCACGCCGCTGGACCGCGCGCCGCTCCCGTGCCTTGCTGCGCGCCACCGGCCCGACGTCGCTCCGCTTCCGCAGCCGCGTCGCGATCCTGACCGGGGCGATCGCGGTCGGTATCGTCGCGGTGCTGTTCGCGCAGGCTTCGGACGAAGCGGGGGTGATCTTCGAGCGCTATGCTCGCGCGAACCGCTGGCTGCCGCTGATCACCACGCCGCTCGGCTTCGCCGCGCTCGTCTGGGTCACGCGCCGCTGGGCGCCACTGGCGAGCGGATCGGGCATCCCGCAGGTGATCGCCGCGCGCGAGCGGCGCGACCTCGGCGTCTCGGGCCTGATCGCGCCCGCCACCGTCGCGGCCAAGGCGGTGCTGACGATCGCCGCGGTGCTGTGCGGCGCCAGCGTCGGACGCGAGGGGCCGACGGTGCAGCTCGCCGCGGCGATCATGGGCGTCAGCCACCGGGTGATGCACGTCGCGCTGCGCCCGTCGGTGGTGATCGCGGGCGGAGCGGCGGGCGTGGCGGCGGCGTTCAACACGCCGCTGGCGGGCGTGATGTTCGCGATCGAAGAGCTCGCCTCGGCCTATGAGCAGCGCGTGACCCTGCTGGTGCTGTCGCTGATCGTGGTGGCGGGCATGGTCGCCCAATCCCTGGCAGGCGATTATTTGTATTTCGGCGCGATCGGCGCGCATATGCCGCTGGCGAGCGCGCTGGTGGTGGCGCCGGTGGCGGGTCTGGCGGGCGGTGCCGCGGGCGGGCTGTTCGCGCGGATGATGCTGGCCGTGGCACAGGGCACGCACCGCTGGCTGCTGGTGGCGAAGCGGCGGCCGATCGCCTTCGCCTTCGCCTGCGGGCTGGTGGTGGCGGGTCTGGGCATCGCCACCGGGCTGACCTGGGGCACCGGTTATGCGCCCGCGCGCGCGATGATCCTGGGGGTGGACGCGCCTTGGTGGTTCGGCCCCGCCAAGTTCGTCGCCGCGCTGGCGACTGCGGTGGCAGGCCTGCCCGGCGGCATCTTCGCGCCCAGCCTGGCCGTGGGGGCGGGGGTGGGCAACCTGCTGAGCCTGGTCTTCCCCTCCGGCCCGGCGAGCGCGGTGGTGATCCTGGGCATGGTCGCCTATTTCGCCGGGGTGGTCCGCGCGCCGCTGACCGCGGTAATCATCCTTTCCGAGACGACGGGCAGCCGCGGCCTGATGCTGCCGATGTTCGCCGCCGCCTTCCTGGCCGACTGGGCGAGCACGCAGGTGTGCCGGGAGAAATTGTACCACGGGCTGGCGCGCACGTTCGGGTGAGCGCGTCTGGCCTCGCGATACGGGCAATCCTCCCCTGCGAGGGGAGGTGGCGCGCGCGAAGCGCGTGACGGAGGGGTATCGCGCTCTCGATGGGGTGATACCCCTCGTTCAGCTGCGCTGACATCTCCCCTTGCAGGGGAGGAAAAGGAATGTCGCAAAAGCGGAACTTGCGGCTAAGCTCCCCCGAAAAGGGGAAACACATGCGCCACATCATCGCCGCCGCGCTGCTCACCGCGGCCACACCTGCGCTCGCCGCTCCTGATTATGCTGCCGCGATCAAGGCGGACTACGATCGCGATCTCGGCAAGCTTTGGGAGGAGTTCCACCGCAATCCCGAGCTGTCCTTCCGCGAGTTCAAGACCGCGGCGCGGATGGCGGCCGAACTGCGCAAGGTGCCCGGCATGGTGGTGACCGAAAAGGTCGGCCAGACCGGCGTTGTCGGCGTGCTGAAGAACGGTGAGGGGCCGGTGGTGCTGGTGCGCGCCGACATGGACGGGCTGCCGGTGGAGGAGAAATCCGGGCTGCCGATGGCGAGCAAGGCGCGGCAAGTGGGCGTCGACGGGGTCGAGGCGCCGGTGATGCACGCCTGCGGGCACGACACGCACATCGTCGGCCTGCTCGCCACCGCGCGGCGGCTGGCGGCGATGAAGGACCGTTGGAAGGGGACGGTGGTGTTCATCGCCCAGCCCGCGGAGGAGCGGGTCGGCGGGGCGAAGGCGATGATCAAGGACGGGCTCTACACCCGCTTCCCCAAGCCGCAGTACGCGCTGGCCTATCACAGCAATTCGGAAGGACTGGCGGGCACCGTCTCCGCATCGGAGGGCATCCAGTACAGCTCGTCCGATTCGGTCGACATCGTGGTGCCGGGGATCGGCGCGCACGGGGCGAGCCCGCACATGGGCAAGGACCCGGTCTACATGGCCTCGCAGATCGTGATCGCGCTGCAAGGGCTGATCAGCCGCGAGCGGATGCCGCTCGATCCCGGCGTGATCACGGTCGGCAGCTTTCACTCGGGCCTCAAGCACAACATCATCACTGACGAGGCCAAGCTGCAGGTGACGGTGCGCGCCAATGACGAGGAGACGCGCGCCAAGCTGATCGCGGGAATCAAGCGCGTCGCACAGGGCGTCGGCGTGATGAACGGGATGCCCGCGGACAAGATGCCGCGCGTGACGGTGATCGAGGGTACGCCGACGACGATCAACGACGCCGCGCTGGCACGCCGGCTCAATGCGGTGATGGAAGCGACCTTGGGGAAGGAGCGGGTGATTCCGTTCAAGCAGAAGGGCATGGGCGCGGAGGATTTCGCCGCCTTCGTCCAGCCGGATACAGGCGTGAAGGGCTATTATTTCTCGGTCGGCGGCACGCCGCAGGCGGCGTTCGATGCGGCCGCGGCGGGCGGGCCGCCGGTGCCCTCGCACCATTCGCCCCTGTTCAAGGTGTCGCCGGAGCCGGTGGTGGTGACCGGCGCGACGGCGATGACTGCAGCGGTGCTGGAGTTGTTGAAGGTGGGGTGAGGGAAGCTGCTCCCCTCCCCTGGAAGGGAGGGGCTGGGGATGAATCGCGGAACTGCGATACGGATGGGCCGGCGGTGACGAAGCCGTATCGCGAGCACTCCACCCACCCCCGACCCCTCCCTTGCAGGGAGGGGAGTTCCTGTCGGTTGACCCGCCGGCTCCCGCTCCCCACAACCCCGCCCAAACCAATCGAGAGGAGCGGCATATGGCGGACGAGTATCGCGGGCTGGAACTGCGGTCCGAGGCGACCGAAGGCGGCGAGCTGACGCTGAGCCTGGAGGAGATCACCGTGTCCGATCCCGCCGCGGACGAGGTGATCGTCCGCGTCGAGGCCGCGCCGATCAACCCTTCCGATCTCGGCCTGCTGCTCGGCCCAGCGGACGTTTCCACGATGCAGGCGGGCGGCAGCGCGGAGCGGCCAGTGCTTACCTTCGCCATTCCCGAGGGGCGGCTCTCCGGCATCAAGGCGCGGCTGGGTCAGTCGATGCCGGTGGGCAACGAGGGCGCGGGCACGGTGGTCGCGGCGGGGGCGGATGCGTCGCAGCTGGTCGGCAAGCGCGTCGGCATGCTCGGCGGGGGGATGTATACGCAATATCGCAAGCTCAAGGCCCGCGACGTCGTGCCGCTGCCCGAGGGGGCGAGTGCGGCTGACGGGGCGGCGATGTTCGTCAACCCGTTGACCGCGTTGGGCTTCGTCGAGACCGCGAAAGCGGAGGGGCACAAGGCGATCGTCCACACCGCCGCGGCCTCGAATCTGGGGCAGATGCTCCAGAAGATCTGCCTCGCCGACGGCATCCCGCTGGTCAACATCGTCCGCAAGCCGGAGCAGGCGGAAATCCTGCGTGGCATAGGTGCCGCCCATGTGCTCGACAGCAGCGCCGACGACTTCCGCGAGCGACTGGTCGATGCGATCGCCGAGACGCGTGCGACTGTCGCCTTTGACGCGATCGGCGGCGGGAAATCGGGCAGCGACATCGTCCAGGCGATGGAGGCCGCGGCGGTGCGCAACATGACCGAATACAGCCGCTACGGCTCGGACCAGTTCAAGCAGCTCTATATCTATGGCGCGCTGGACCTGGCGCCGACCATGCTCAACCGGCTGAGCTTCGGCTTCCAGTGGAGCGTCTCGGGCTGGCTGCTGACGCCGTTCATGACCAAGGCGGGGCGCGAGGTGGTCGGCCGCATGCGCCAGCGCGTGGTGGACGAGCTGACCACTACCTTCGCCAGTGGCTATACCGCGACGATCGGGCTGGCCGAGGCGCTTAGCCCTGATGTGCTGCGCGCATATGAGCGCAAGGCAACGGGCGAGAAGTATCTGATCGACCCGATGCGGTAGGCGGCGCTGCTCGTCACCCCAGCCCTGTGCCGGGGTCCACGGAGCCGCAAGGGACTGCCTTGGGCCTTGCGGAGGCTCTTGCCGCCCGGTGGACCCCGGCGGTCAAAGCAGCGCCTTGATCGCCTCGCTCTCGGCACAGCGCGCCAGGGCCGCCTCGTCGATCCGTCCCGGCGCGCTGTACGCCGGCACCTCGACGCCCCGCCCGATCACGCCCGGCGCGAACCGCTGCGGCTCGCCCGCACAGCGCATCAGTTCGGCGAGCATCTTCGGCGGCGTATCGTGCCCCTCGTAGCTCAACCGGAACGTTCCCCAGTGGATCGGCAGCGCGAAGGAGGCGCCCAGCCGGTCGAACACGCGCACCGCGTCGAGCGGGCCGATGTGGCTGCCGCTCGCCATCTGGCCGGGGACGAAGCGGAACGCGCCGATCGGGATCAGCGCGAGCCGGATCGGGCCGAGCGCGGCGGCCTCGGCGGGCCATAGACCGTCGCCCATGCCGGTATCGCCGGCGAAGAACAGGTTGCCGCCGGAGGGAAGCGTGACGACGAAGCTGGACCAGAGCGCGCGATTGCGGTCCGAGAACCAGCGGCTGCCCCAGTGATGGTTGCGGGTGGCCGTCACCGCGACGCCTGGCGCGACCTCGAGCCGCTCGCCCCAGTCGAGCGCGGTCGCCTCGGCGCCGACCTGGCCGATCACGCTGTCGTTGCCGAGGCTGGTGACGATGCGCGGCCGGTCACGCTGCCAAAGACGGCGGAGCGTCGCCTTGTCGAGATGGTCGTAATGGTTGTGGCTGACCAGTACGAGGTCGATTTTCGGCAGGTCCTCGAAGCGGATACCGGGCACGGCGACTCGGCGTGGGCCGCGGCCGACCGGCCCGGTCCGCTCCGACCAGACCGGATCGGTGAGGATGTTGAGTCCCTGCGTCTGGATCAGCACGGTGGCGTGGCCAACCCACGTCACCACCATCCGGTCGCCCGCGACGCGCGGCTCGGGTTTGGACTGCGTGACCGCGACACGGTCAGGCCACGGCGGCCGGCCGTCGCTGCCGGTAAGGTAGCGCCAGAAGAAGCCCGCGCGGCTGCCGCCGGAGGGGACGCGGAACGTCTCCTCCTCGCCGCTCGGATTGAAGAAGCGGGCGCCGTCGAAATGGTCGCTGGCGGGCCCGCGATAATAGATGCGGTCCAGGAAGCGCGGCGCCAGCGCGATGGCGAGGCACAGCGCCACCACCAGGAACAGCAGGACGCTTCCGGCGATCTTGAGCGCGGTCATTTCAGCTGTTCGATGATCAGCGCATGGCGGACGCGGGTGACGCGCAGCGACAGCCGTACCTCGATCGCGAAGGCGAAGAAGGCGGCGGTGAGCATCGCCATCGCGAAGATGAACACCACCGCGACCTCGCGGCCGCTGCGCCACTTGAACAGCTCGGCGACGAACAGCATCGCCACCACCACGCAGATCGCCACCGCGCTGGTCACCGCCAGCATCAGCGCGCGGTTGATCACCACCATGCGCCGGTCGATCAGCCGCATCTCGTCGGCATAATGGCCGCGCATGTCGGGCGGATCGGCGAGATGCCGCTCCTCGATCGCGCGGGCGCGGTCGATGACGCGCGACAGGCGGCCGGTGAGGACGTTGAGGAACGATCCTATCCCGGCCAGCAGGAACACCGGGGCGATCGCGGTCTGAATCGTCTCTGCAACGGTGGTGAGGATCGGGGCGAAATCGACGGCGGCCATGCTACATCGTCTCTCCTCGGGGGCGAAGGTAGGGCGACGGTTGACGGATGGCTAGCGGTCGCCGGCCCAGGCTCCCCGGTCGCCCATCGGTCCCGAGGCCGCGATCCGTTGCGCCGGTGCCGCCAGGCACAGGATCGTCCAATCGCCGCGATCGTCCCGCGCGGTCGCCCGGCAGCCCTGCGCGGCATAGGCGGCGATCACCGCATCGGCCTGGGTGGCGAGCAACCCGGCGAGGACGATGGCGGCGTGCGGTGCGGCGACCGTGGCGATCTCCGGCGCCATCGCGATCAGCGGGCCGGCCAGAATGTTGGCGATGACAAGGTCGAACGGCGCAGCGGCGGCGATAGCGGCATCGTCGGTACCGTCGGCGACCAGCATCGCCACGCGCTCGATGTCGTTCAGCGCGGCATTCTCCTCGGCGACCTTCACCGCGATCGGATCGATGTCGGTGGCCATCACCGCCGCGTCGGGCCAAAGGTGGCGCGCGGCGAAGGCGAGCAGCCCGGTGCCGGTGCCGAGATCGATCGCATTGGTCACCGGCCGTTCCGCCAGCGCGTCGAGCATCTTCAGGCACCCGGCGGTGGTGAAGTGGTGCCCGGTGCCGAATGCCTGCCCGGCGTCGATCAGGAAGGCGCGCCCGCCCGGCGGCGCGTTGCCGGGGTGGACGGAGGTGTGGACCACGAAGCGGCCTTCCCGGATCGGCTCCAGCCCCGCCTGGCTCATCGCCACCCAGTCGGCGTCGGTGATCGGCGCGACCACGGGCTGTACCCCCGCGGCGCTGGGCACGAGCGCAGCGATGGCGGCGATCATCGCCGCATCGGGCGCGTCGTCCAGATAGGCGTCGAGACGCCAGCGTTCGACATCATCCTCCACCTCCTCGGTGGTCATCAGCACCGCCTCGATCGCCACGTCGTCGGCGGCGTCGATCGCCTCCGCCTCGGCGCGGGTGCAGGGCAGGGTGACTTTCCAGCTCATCGGGCGCGCTCCTCGGCAAGGCGGCGATCCAGTCCCGCGGCGGCATCCTGCGCATAGCGACGGCAGCCCGTGCGATCGACCAAGGGCGCGCGGCCGGCGAGACGATCAGCCAGCCCGCTGGCGCCGGGGTGCGGCGTGATCAGCAGATCGCAGTCCAGTGCCGCCACCCTGGCGATCGACGCCCGCAGCGTCGAGACCTGCGCAGGGTGATCGGAGAACCGGTAGCCGGGGGCGCTTACCGCGGTCAGGCTGTCGGCATAGACGATCGTGGGGCAGCCGGACCGGTCGCAGGTCCGCCAAGTCCAGCTCGTCGCGCCCGGCGAATGGCCGGGCGTCGCGACGGCGGTGAAGGTCACGCCGCCGAGCCTGACCGTCCCGCTGTCCGCCACCGTGCGGCCGACCCGTGCGGGCGGGAACGGATCGAGCGAGCGCGCCTGCGGGTCGGCCGGATCGGGCCGGCCGCTCTCGATCGCGGCGCGCCCGGCGGCGCGGGTCACCAGGATGGCGCCGCTGCGCCGCTGGAGCGCGGCAAAGCCGCCGGCATGGTCGTGATGCTCGTGACCGCTGAGGATGTAGCGCACGGCGCGCAGGCGATAGCCGAGGCGGGCGATGTTGCGCTCGACCAGCGGCGCGGCGGCGGCCGGGCCGGCGTCGATCAGCACCAGCCCCGCACGCGTGCGAACCAGCAGCACGGTGATGCCGCAGGTGCCGACATCGTAGACGTCCGCGGCGATGCGGACGGGCGGCGCCGGATCGGTCCAGCCGCCATGCCCCCGGCACGCCGACACCCAGGCCGCGGGATCGGCGGCCGCCGCGAGCAGCAGCAGGCTAGCGGACATAGCTTGCGCCGTTCACGTCCAGTACCGCGCCGGTCATGGAGGCGGGGGCATCGAGCGCGCACCAGCGGACCATCTCGGCCACTTCCTCGGGCATGGCGACCCGGCCCAACGGAATGTCCGCCAGCAGTTTGTCGCCGCCGCGGCTGGCCAGATAGTCCTCGGCCATGCCGGTCATGGTGAAGCCGGGGCAGATGGCGAAGGCGAGGATGCCTTCCGCGGCATAGGCACGCGCGATCGTCTTGGTCATTGCGACCATACCCGCCTTGGAGGCGGCATAATGCCAGTGGGCGGGGCTATCGCCGCGATAGGCGGCGCGGCTGGCGACGTTGACGATGCGGCCGCCCCGCTTGTCTCCTTTGGCTCCGCGCGCCTGCCAGTGAAGTACGGCGAGCCGGCACAGTTCGGCCGAGGCGGTGAGGTTGATCCGCATCGTCCGCTCCCACCCGGCGAGCCAGTCGGCATCGTCGCCGTCGAGCGGATTGGACTCGAACACGCCGGCGTTGTTGACCAGCACGTCAACCGTGCCCAGCCGGTCGAGCGCGGCCTGCCAGAGCGCCGCAGCGGCGCCGGGCTGGTCGAGATCGGCGGCGATCCGCTCGTCCGACGCGCTGGTGGCATGGCCGAGCACGGGCGTGCCGCAGGCGGTGAAGGCGGCGTGGATGGCGGCGCCGATGCCGCGGCTGGAGCCGGTGACGAGAATGGTCATGCCCCGCCGCATAGCGACCTGGGTCGAGTCAGGCCACGTCCTGTGCGAAGGTCTCGGCGGCCTGTTGCAGTTCCCGGATCTGGTCGCCGATCGCGGCGCCGTGCTGGATCAGCATGTCGAATTCTGCGGCGACCCGGCCCGTCTCGTGCAGCACCTCCGCAATGGTTCCGGCCATCGCCTCGGCCGTCATCGCCGTCTGGTCGATCGATGCACTGATCGCGGTGACGGTGGTGGTCTGGCCCTCCACGGTGCGGCGGATCTGGTCGGCGGACAGGCGTACCCGTTCCACCGTGCCGCGGATCGCGGCATTGGCCGTCACGGTCGCGCGGGTCGCCGCCTGAATGGCGGCGATCTGCGCGGCGATGTCGTCGGTGGCGCGCGCGGTCTGGCCGGCGAGACTCTTCACTTCCTGCGCAACCACCGCGAAGCCGCGGCCTGCATCCCCCGCACGCGCCGCCTCGATCGTGGCGTTGAGCGCGAGGAGGTTGGTCTGGCCCGCGATGTCGCGAATCAGCTGGAGAATCGATTCAATCGAGCGGGCGTGCTCCGCCAACGTATCTGACAGCGTCGCCGCCTCTTCGGCCTGTGCGGCGGCGTCCTGCGCCGTCTCCGCTGCGCTGCCGACGCCGGTGCGCACCTCGTCGATCGCGCAGATCAACCCCGCGGCCGTAGCGGCCGCCTGACGCATCGCGGTGGCGGACTGGTCCGCCGCAACCGCGACCTCGCTGGCGCGCGCCACCGCATGATGGGCGGAGCCGGTCGCCTGCTCGGCATGGCCGCGGACTTCCTGTTGCATTGCCGCGGCGCCGTCGATCGCCACTGCGATCCGGTCGTGGAAGGCGGCGGCATGCGCGGCGCGGTCGGCCTGGGCGCGGGCCGCGTCGGCACGGGCGAGATAGGCGGCCATCACCTGGGCCTCGGCGAGGGCCATGCGCTGTACCGCATCGGCGAAGCGGGCGAACACCGCGATGTCCGCCACTCGCGGTGCGACCCGCAGGATCGCGTGGCTGTGCGCCGCCGCCAGGGCATGAAGCAGCACCGGCAGCGGAACGCCCGCAGCATAGGAATCGCGAGCATGGACATGCGCCATCTGGCACCAGCGATCTTCGAACGGATGGGCGTAGATCGCCTGCACGTATTCGGTGGAGCGGGCGATGCGCCGCTCCAGCCTCTCGGGGCCGAGCATCGGGCGCAGATGCGCAGAGGCCGGCGCAGCGAGGTAATGCGTCCAGAAGGTCGTGGCGATGGCCCGCCAGTCGTCTGGCGTCATCTGAAAGCAGATCTCGCTCAGGATGTCGGCGAGCGTGCCGTCCCAATCATAGTCGCGGACGATCTCGCGCGCGCTGCGCTCCTCACCGGTCCATCCGGACAATGGCGCTGGCGCGACCACCGATCAGGCCGCGACCTTGCCCGCGAAGTCGCCGGCGCGCTGCTTGAGGCTGCCGAGGCGATCGTCAAGCAGGGAGAAGCCGGCGCCGACCCGGTCGATCTCGCTCGCCACCGTCTCGGTGTCGGCGCGGATCGCGGCAATGGTGCCGGACATTGAATCGGCGGCGAGCGCCGTCTCGTCCACCGCCGCGGTGATCGCGGTGACGGTCTGTGCCTGCGCCTCCATGGCATGGCGGATCCGCTCGGCCGAGGAATGGACTTCGCCGATGGTGACCGCGATCGAGGCGTTGGCATCGACGGTGCCGCGGGTGGCGGCCTGGATCGCGGCGATCTTGCCCGCGATGTCGTCGGTGGCGCGCGCGGTCTGGTTGGCGAGGCTCTTCACCTCCTGCGCCACCACCGCGAAGCCGCGGCCGGCATCGCCCGCGCGCGCCGCTTCGATCGTGGCGTTGAGCGCGAGGAGGTTGGTCTGGCCGGCGATGTCGCGGATCAGGCCCAGGATCGATTCGATCGACTTGGCGTGGTCGGACAGCGCCTCGGAGGTGCTGGTCGCCTCGCCCGCCTGGCTGCTGGCGCGCTGGGCGATGCCCGCGGCGACCTCCACCTCGGCGCGCGCGTCTTCGATGGCGCGAATCAGGCCGGCGGCGGTGGTGGCGGCCTCGCGCATCGCGAGTGCGGACTGCTCGGCGGCGGCGGCGACCTCGCTGGCCTTGCCGATCATACCGCGCGCCGAGGCGGACGCGCCCGACGCCTGGACGCGCAGGGCGCCGCCGTCGCGGGTGGCATCCTCCACGGTGGCGGCGATGCCGTGGTGGAAGTCGTTCGCCAGCCGGTCGCGGGCGACACGGTTCGAATGGTCGCTATAGGCGGCGTAGATCGCGACCGTCACCTCGCATTCGAGCGCGGACAGCCGCATAAGCGTGTCGATCATGCTGGTCAGCCGAGGCTCGTCCCGGCTCATCCGGCGCATCATCACCTCCAGCGCAGCCCGGTCGCTGGCCGAGATCATCGACAGGAGCGCGGTCTTGCTGACGCCCGCGGTATAGGCCGCCGCCACCGAGCGCTCGATCGAATCGATCCAGCCGCGCCCATTGGTCTCCAAGAAGCGCTGTCGCAGGAAAGCGCAACCCAGATCGATCATCCGCTCCGTATCGCCGGTGGCGAAGCTGCGCTGGTCGCCGAAGCTGCGGCGCCACTGGCTCCAATAGGCTTCCGCAACCGAGCGGATATCCGGTTCCAGAACGGCCCAGACGTCCCGGCTGGCGCTGGCAAGCGATCCGTCGAAGTCGAACACCCGCAGCCGCGCGGCGATGTCTATGGTCGGGCTGATCGAGCCGGGGGCGGGAAGGTCGGTCAAGCGGGACGGCTCCGTCGAGATGTTATCGAGACACCGCTAACCGGGCGGTGGTTAACACGCGGTAGAGTTCAGAGGCAGGCTTCGAGATAAGCCTGGTCAAAGCCGAACTGTTTGGCCTTCTCCAGCGTGTAGGGGCGGAGGCCCATCGAGCGGTATTCCCCGATGATCTTGCCGTCGGCGCTTTCGTCCAGATATTCGAACTTGAACAGCTCCTGGGTGACGATCACCGGGCCCTCCATGCCGATCACCTCGGTGACGTTGGTGACGCGGCGGCTGCCGTCGCGCAGGCGCTTTACCTGGATGATCATGTCCACCGAATCGGCGATCTGGCGGCTGATCGCTTCCTTGGGCACCTTGATGTCGCTCATCATCACCATGTTCTCCATGCGCGCCAGGCACTCGCGCGGGGAGTTGGAGTGAAGCGTCGCCATCGAACCGTCGTGGCCGGTGTTCATCGCGGCGAGCAGGTCGAAACACTCGCTGCCGCGGATCTCGCCCAGGATGATCCGGTCCGGCCGCATACGCAGTGCGTTCTTGACGAGGTCGCGGATGGAGATCTCGCCCTGGCCCTCCAGGTTGGCGGGGCGGGTTTCCAGCGGCAGCCAGTGCGGCTGTTGGAGGCGGAGCTCGGCGGCGTCCTCGATGGTCAGCACGCGCTCGCCCGGGTCGATCATCTTCGACAGGGCGTTGAGCATGGTGGTCTTGCCCGAGCCGGTGCCGCCCGAGATGACGACGTTGAATCGGCACGCGCCCGCGATCTTGAGCGCGGTCGCCATCTTGGGGCTCATCGAACCGAAGCCCGCCATCATATCGAGCGTGATCGGCTTGGCGGAGAATTTACGGATCGAGATGGCGGTGCCGCGCAGCGAGAGCGGCGGTACGATGACGTTGACGCGGGAGCCGTCCTTGAGGCGCGCGTCGGCCAGCGGCGTGGTCTGATCGACGCGGCGGCCGACCGAGTTGCAGATGCGCTGCGCGATCTGAAAGAGATGCTCCTCGTCGCGGAAGCTGATCTGCGCCAGCTGGAGCTTGCCCTTCTTTTCGACAAAGGTCTGCTCGGGGCCATTGACCATGATGTCGCTGATCTCGGGATCGGCGAGCAGCTCCTCCAGCGGGCCGAGGCCGAGCAGCTCGTCGACCAGCACCTTCTCCAGCGCGAATTGCTCGCGGCGGTTGAGAGTCAGCTTCAACTCGGCGAGCACCTCGCCGATGATCGGGCGGAATTCCTCGGCAAGCTCGTCCTTGCCGAGCGTGGCGGCCGCTTCGGGATCGACGCGCTCGAGCAGGCGGGGAAGGACCTGTTCCTTGATCTTGTGGATGGAGGATTCGAAACCCTCGACGCGGCTGCTGCCGGCCTCGCCGCTGGCGTTCTGGCGGTCGGCCAGGCGCTGCATCGCATCCATCGCGACACCGGGCATGCTGCCCTCGCCATCGATCTCGCCCGGCAGCGCGACGCTGTCGAGCGGCGGGAACTGCTCGCCGCCGGGCTCGGCGCGCGGTCCGCCCTGCATCGGCCGCGCCACCCCGAACCCCGGGCGCGATCCGCCGCTGATGCCGTTACGCCGCCCAAACGCGCTCATGCCCACGTCCCTCATAGTCGGGGACGGGGCCTAGGGCCGAACGCTTGATATTTACCTAACCGGCGCGTTAGCCACTTCCCTCGCGGCGGCGCAGTGCCCGCTTCCGCTCTAGCCCATAGGCATAGCCGCCCGGGCTGCCGTCGGCCCGCTGCGCACGATGGCAGGGAACGACCACCGCGACGGGATTGGCACCGCACGCCGATCCGGCGGCGCGCACCGCCTTCGGTTTCCCTGCTGCGGCGGCCAGCGCGGCATAGCTGCGCGTCTCGCCCGGCGGGATCGCGCACAACGCCTGCCACACCGCCTCCTGAAAGGCGGTGCCCCGCACGTCCAGCGGCAGGTCCGCATCCTGGCCCGGGGATTCCACCGCGGCGACCACCTGCGCGGCGAGGGCGGTCAGCGCGGCATCGGCCGGCCGTACCTCGGCATTGGGGAAGCGGGTGAGCAGCGCGGCCTCGTCCTCGTCGAAGGAGACGCGGCACAGCCCCTTGTCGGTGGCGGCGACCAGCAGAGGGCCGAGGCTGGTCGCCGCCAACGTCCAGCGGATCGCCACGCCCGCGCCGCCGCGTGCCCAGGCGCTGGGCGCCATGCCGAGCCGGGGCGCGCCTTGATCGTAGAAGCGACTGGGCGCGGAATAGCCCGCGGCATAGACCGCCTCCGTGACGCTGGAGCCGTCTTCCAGCGCTTGGGCGGCGCGCTTCGCCTGGACGCCGCGAGCGTAGGCGGCGGGGGTGACGCCGGTCGCGCGCTTGAACAGCCGATGGAAATGGTGCGGGGCATAGCCGACGCGCGCCGCCATCGCCTCCAACGGCAGCGGCGCCTCCGCCGCCTCGATCAGCGCGGTTGCCGCGGCCACGGCGATACGGTCACGTCCGACTTCGTCGGGGCGGCAGCGCAGGCACGCGCGATAGCCCGCCGCGCGCGCGCGCGCAGGATCGGGATAGAAGGCGACGTTCTCGCGGCGGGGGTGCCGCGCGGCGCAGCTTGGCTTGCAATAGATTCGCGTGGTGCGCACCGCGACCACGAACCGGCCGTCGAACGCGCGGTCGCGCGCGTCAAAAGCGGCCCAGGCGGTGTCCGGATGAATGGCATCGGTCATGCGGCTGCTCTACCCTCCCGGCAGCACGTGGGCATCCCACGGCTTGCTTTCAAAGGAGAGGACCGATGACGCTGGTGCTGGTCGAGATCGTGGACGCTGTTGCCACGGTGACGCTGAACCGGCCGGAGGCGATGAACGCTTTGTCGAAGGCGCTGCGGCGCCAGCTCTACGAGGCGATGATCGCGCTGGATGCGGACGAGAGCGTCCGCGCAGTGGTGCTGACCGGGGCAGGCGAACGGGCATTCACCGCCGGGCTGGACCTCAAGGAACTCGGCAGTGAGCCGGGCGCGCTCGGCTCCGCGAACGCGGAGGGCGCGGACGAGAACCCGGTCAAGGCGATCGAGCTGTGTCGCAAGCCGGTGATCGGCGCGATCAACGGCGTGGCGATCACCGGCGGGTTCGAGGTGGCGCTCGCCTGCGACATCCTGCTTGCCAGCGAGAATGCGCGCTTCGCCGACACGCATGCGCGGGTGGGGGTAATGCCCGGCTGGGGACTGAGTCAGAAGCTGTCACGGCTGATCGGTATCGCGCGCGCCAAGGAGCTGTCGCTGAGCGGCAACTTCCTCGACGCGAAGACGGCCGAGCGCTGGGGCCTGGTCAATCGGGTGGTCCCTGCGGTGGAGCTGCTGCCGGCTGCGCGGACGCTGGCGGCGGATATCGCCTCGGCCGATGCCGCCTTCATCTCCGACTATAAAAGGCTGATCGACGACGGCTTCGCGCTGCCCTTTGGCGACGCGATGGTGCTGGAGCACCAACGCTCCTCGGCCGCGAACCGGGCGGTCACGCCCGAAGCGGTGGAGGCGCGCCGGGCAGCGGTGCAGGCGCGGGGTCGGATGCAATAGGGCCTTCCCCAACGCCGCGCCCGCGATAAGCTGCGCGCCGCGGAATGGGGCTCGGGGGAAGAGATGAACTGGCGCGGTCTGCTGTCGATCGCTTGCGGCCTGCTGCTCGCGCCGCCGGCGGCGGCGGAGTGGATGAGGGCGGAAACGCCCCATTTCGTCGTTTATGAGGAGGCCTCCGCCGCGGAGGTGCGCAAGCTCGCCGTCGATCTCGAGCGGTTCGACGGCTTTGTCCGGCTGTTCCACGCCATGCGCGATGCAGAGGGTGCGCGGTCCAACAAGGTCACCGTGTATGTCGTGTCGGACGTCGGCGCGGTGCAGCGCTTGTGCGGCAAGTGCGCCAATGTCGCGGGCTTCTACGACGGGCGGGCGAGCGGGTCGGTCGCCTTCACACCCCGTCGCACCGCCGGCGGCTACGACGGCGCGATGCGTGCGCAGACCATCCTGTTCCACGAATATGCGCACCATTTCCTGCTGGGCAATTATGCGGTCGCCTATCCCGCCTGGTTCAGCGAGGGCTATGCCGAGTTCGTCTCGACGATGACGATCAAGGACAAGGTGACGATCGGCGTCGCGGCGCAGCACCGCGGGCGCGGACTGTTCACGGGACCGGAGATGCCGGCGACCATGCTGTTCGATCCGGGCAGCCGCAGGAAGCTGTCGCCCGAGCAGATGGACGTGCTCTACGGCCGCGGCTGGCTGATGACCCACTGGATCATGTTCGACGAAGCGCGCCGGGCGAAGTTCAAGCGCTATCTGGACCTTCTCAACAGCGGCACGCCCAGCCTGAAGGCGGCGACGGAAGCGTTCGGCGATCTGAAGGAGCTGGACAGGACGCTCAACCGCTACGTCCGCCAGTCGCGCATCCCCGGCATGGTGCTGGACCTGTCGATGGTGCCCGAGCCGGTGGTGCAGGTGGCCGCCCTGTCGCCGGGGGCGGAGGCAATGATCCCGTTCCGGCTCGTCTCCACCCGCGGGGTGAACCGCGAGACCGCGGCATCGCTCTACCGCAAGGCGGCGGCAGTGGCGCCGCGATTTCCCAACGATCCGGTGGTGCAGGGCTGGTTCGCCGAGATCGCCTTCGATGCCGGGGAGCACGCCGCTGCCGATGCCGCCGCGGACCGCGCGATCGCCGCCGACCCGCGCTCGGCGCAGGCGCTGATCTACAAGGCGCTGGTGGCAATGGCGCAGGCCGAGAAGGACCCGGAGAAGTGGAAGGCGGCGCGCAGCCTGATCATTCGCGCCAACAGGCTCGATCCCGATTATGCCTATCCGCTGGTCCTGTTCTACGCCAGCTTCGAGCGCGAGGGCCGGCCACCGGTGGCATCGGCGGTGGCGGGGCTGCACCGCGCGCTCGAACTGGTGCCGCAGGACGATGGCGTCCGCTTTCTCGCCGCGCGCCAGCTGATCCGCGACGGAGACCTGAAGGCGGCACGCAAGGCGCTGGGGCCGCTCGCCTATAATCCGCACCTCCCGCCGGACAACCCGGCCGCCAAGGCGCTGGCGGCGCTTGACGGCGGCGACGGCGCCGCGGCGCTGGCGGTGTTCGAGGGCGAAGCGAAGACGGAGCCGACGCCCGCCGGATAGGGGTCCGCCGGCGCAGGTTCGTGCTGGACCCGGCCTAGCCGCCGTTCGCCCGGAACAGCGCCAGCGTGCGTTCCTTGGCAAGGTCGGCGCTGGGCTCGTGATAGTCCTTGCGCCGGTCCGAGTTGAAGCCGTGGCCGGCCTCATAGACGAACACCTCGGCGGTCGGGAATGCCTTGGCGATCACCGCTTCGACGCCCTCCATCGGGATGCCGTGATCGTGACGGCCGAAATGGGCGATGACCGACGCGCGCGGCGCGGCTTCCTCGGCGAACCTGGGGATCATCGAGCCGTAGTAGGCGCTGGCCGCGGCGACCCCGTCCAGCTTCGTCGCCGCCGCCCAGGCAACCGAGCCGCCATAGCAATAGCCGACCACGAACACCGGCCCCTTATCGCGCAAAGCATCGATGCAGGTCTGCACGTCCGTCAGCGACTGATCGAACGGGTGGAGCTTGCGCGCCAGCTCGATCGCGCGATCGAAGTCCGGGCCGGTATAGTCCGCCTCGAAGCCGGGATGCTCGCGATCAAACAGCGCGGGCGCGAGCACCTCGTAACCGTCGGCGGCATATTCGTCGGCCAGGTCGCGGATATGATCGGTGACGCCGAAAATCTCCTGCACCAGCACCAGTCCGCCGCGGCGTTCGCCTTGCGGAACAGCGTGATAGACGCCGATCTCCGCGCCGTCCGCCATCGCCATTCGCTCCATCGTCCCCATCGCGAGCCCTCCATTCATGTGCAGTTGCACTCCGGTTACCCCTTTGCTACGCGCCGGCCAAGCCATGCGGCGGTGCGGGGGCACGCGCGCCATCCATGCCGCCTGGGCCTAACCATTTTTGGACGGGGATCCGAATCGCGTGGATAGCTCCAGCGGCAGTATCGGCAGCATCCAGGCGAGCCTCGGCGGCCGCTATGCCACCGCGCTCTTCGACCTGGCGGAAGAGGGCCGGGCGATCGAAACGGTCGAGGCCAGCCTCGCCAAGGTGCGCGCCGCGCTCGACCAGTCGGACGATTTCAAGGCGCTGACCACCTCGCCGGTGGTGGCGCGCGAGGCCGCGGGCAAGGCGGTGCTCGCCACCGCGGACGAACTGCGCGTCGATCCCGTCACCCGCAACTTCCTGGGCGTGCTCGCCCACAACCGCCGCCTGGGCGAGTTGCCCGCGATCATCCGCGCCTTCCGCCTGCTTGCCGCCCGCCACCGCGGCGAGGTGACCGCGGAAGTGACCAGCGCGCACCCGCTCGACGGCGAGCAGGTCGATGCACTCAAGCAGTCGCTGCGCAGCCGCGTCGGCCGCGAGGTCTCGGTCGACCTGTCGGTCGATCCGGACCTGCTCGGCGGCCTCGTCGTCCGCATCGGTTCCCAGATGATCGATAGCTCGATCCGTACCCGTTTGAATGCGCTTGCCAGCGCGATGAAGGGCTGATTTCCATGGATATTCGCGCCGCAGAGATTTCGAAGGTCATCAAGGACCAGATCGCCAGCTTCGGCACCGAGGCGACCGTCAGCGAGACGGGGCAGGTGCTCAGCGTCGGCGACGGCATCGCGCGCATCTATGGCCTCGACAATGTCCAGGCGGGCGAGATGGTCTCGTTTGCCGATGGCGTGCAGGGCATGGCGCTCAACCTGGAGGCCGACAATGTCGGCGTCGTGATCTTCGGCTCGGACGCCGAGATCAAGGAAGGCGACACCGTCAAGCGCACCGGCACGATCGTGGACGTGCCGGTCGGCAAGGGCCTGCTCGGCCGTGTCGTCGACGCGCTCGGCAACCCGATCGACGGCAAGGGCCCGATCGTCGCCGAGAAGCGCAGCCGCGTCGAGGTGAAGGCGCCGGGCATCATCCCGCGCCAGTCCGTCGGCGAGCCGATGCAGTCGGGCCTCAAGGCGATCGACGCGCTGGTGCCGGTGGGCCGTGGCCAGCGCGAGCTGATCATCGGCGACCGCCAGACCGGCAAGTCGGCGGTCGCCGTCGACACCTTCATCAACCAGAAGACGGTCAACCAGTCGGACGACGAGGGCAAGAAGCTCTACTGTGTCTACGTCGCGGTCGGGCAGAAGCGCTCCACCGTCGCGCAGCTGGTCCGCACGCTGACCGAGCAGGGCGCGATGGACTATTCCATCGTCGTCGCCGCGACCGCGTCCGATCCCGCGCCGCTCCAGTTCCTCGCGCCCTACACCGGCTGCGCGATGGGCGAATATTTCCGCGACAACGGCATGCACGCGCTGATCGTGTATGACGACCTGTCGAAGCAGGCGGTCGCCTATCGCCAGATGTCGCTGCTGCTGCGCCGTCCGCCGGGCCGCGAGGCGTACCCCGGCGACGTGTTCTACCTGCACAGCCGCCTGCTGGAGCGCGCCGCCAAGATGTCGGACGCGAACGGCGGCGGCTCGCTGACCGCACTGCCGATCATCGAGACGCAGGCGGGCGATGTTTCGGCCTACATCCCGACCAACGTGATCTCGATCACCGACGGCCAGATCTTCCTGGAGACCGACCTGTTCTTCGCGGGCATCCGCCCGGCTATTAACGTCGGCCTGTCGGTGAGCCGCGTCGGCTCGGCCGCGCAGACCAAGGCGATGAAGAAGGTGTCCGGCTCGATCAAGCTGGAGCTGGCGCAGTATCGCGAGATGGCGGCGTTCGCGCAGTTCGGCTCGGACCTCGACGCCTCCACCCAGCGCCTGCTCAACCGCGGCGCGCGGCTGACCGAGCTGCTCAAGCAGCCGCAGTTCTCGCCGATGCCGTTCGAGGAGCAGACCGCCTCGATCTTCGCGGGCACCAATGGTTATCTGGACAGCATCCCGGTGGCGGACGTGAACCGCTACGAGGCGGCGATGCTGGCGTACCTGCGCTCGGATCATGCCGGCGTACTCGCCAAGATCCGCGACACTCGCGACCTCGGCGACGAGGCGAAGAGCGGGCTCAAGGCGGCGCTGGACAGCTTCGCCAAGACGTTTGCGTAAGGTACTTGGACGGTAACACACACACCCGTCACCCCGGCCTTGAGCCGGGGTCCCGCTTTCTCAGCGGTGGCCGAAAGGCAGCGGGACCCCGGGTCAAGCCCGGGGTGACGATGGGAAGCTGAATGGCATCGCTTAAAGCCCTCAAGATCCGCATCGGCTCAGTGAAGTCGACGCAGAAGATCACCAAGGCGATGAAGATGGTCGCCGCCGCCAAGCTGCGCCGCGCGCAGGAGGCGGCGGAGGCCGGGCGCCCCTATGCCGAGCGGCTGGGCGCGGTGATGGCGAGCCTCGCCTCGAAGGTGACGCTGAGCGAATCCTCGCCCAAGCTGCTCGCCGGCACGGGGCGCGACCAGGTCCACCTCTTGGTGGTCGCCACCTCCGAGCGTGGCCTGGCGGGCGCGTTCAACACCAACATCGTCCGCGCCGCGCGCCGCAAGGCCGATGAGCTGGAGCGCGCCGGCAAGACGGTGCGCTTCTATCTCGCCGGCAAGAAGGGCCGCGTGTTGCGCCGCTTCTATCCGGAAGGGATCGCCGCGGACCACGACCTGTCCACGGTCAAGACCGTCGCCTTCGACGACGCTCGCGCGATCGCCGACGACCTGATCGCGCGCTATGAGGCGGGCGAGTTCGATGTCGCGCACCTGTTCTACGCCAAGTTCCAGTCGGCACTGGTGCAGGAGCCGGTTGGCCAGCAGATCATCCCGGTCGCGATCGACCGGTCGGAGCCGCAGCTCTCCAACGACGGCGGCGCGGTGGTGGAATATGAGCCCGACGAGGAGACGATCCTCGCCGAGCTGCTGCCCCGCAACGTCGCGATCCAGATCTTCCGCGCGCTGCTGGAGAATGCGGCAAGCGAGCAGGGCAGCCGGATGACTGCGATGGACAATGCCACCCGCAACGCCGGCGACATGATCAAGCGGCTCTCCATCCAGTACAATCGTGCCCGCCAAGCGGCGATCACCACCGAGCTGGTCGAGATCATCTCGGGCGCGGAAGCGCTGTAGTTGACGCTTCGGTTCGGCACCCTGCTCCCGATTGCGCTGGTGGCGCTGATTGCGGCAGGGCTCTGGATCTCGGCAGAAGTAAAGATCGATAGATGCCTCGACGGCGGCGGCCGTTGGGACCAAGTGACAAAGAGCTGCCAGTTCGCCACTGGCTCGACGAGTTAGAAGGCAAGGAAGCACATCATGGCCACCGTCCTTGAGGATCGCCCCGCCGTATCGGGCAGCAACAATGTCGGCCGCGTCGCGCAGGTGATCGGCGCGGTGGTCGACGTCCAGTTCGACAACCACCTGCCGGCGATCCTGTCGGCGCTGGAGACCAGCAACAACGGCAACCGGCTGGTGCTGGAGGTCGCGCAGCACCTCGGCCAGAACACCGTACGCACCATCGCGATGGACTCGACCGAGGGCCTGACCCGCGGTCAGACCGTCACCGACACCGGCGCGCAGATCACCGTGCCGGTCGGCCCGGCGACGCTCGGCCGCA
>NZ_JBELLZ010000031.1:0-34368 GCF_042096255.1 Sphingomonas sp.
CAAGGACAAGGACCACATCTTCCTGCACCTCGATCACATCGATCCCAAGGTGCTGCACGAGCGGCTGCCCGGCATCACCGAGACCGGCAAGATCTTCGCGGGCGTCGACCTCACCCGTCAGCCTTTGCCCGTCACGCCGACGGTGCACTACAACATGGGCGGCATCCCGTGTAACTGGCGTGGGCAGGTCGTCCAGAACAAGAATGGCGATCCCGACACGGTCGTGCCCGGCCTGTTCGCGGTGGGCGAGGCGGCGTGCGTCAGCGTCCATGGCGCGAACCGCCTCGGCTCGAACAGCCTGATCGACCTGGTGGTTTTCGGCCGTGCCACCGGGCTCCACCTCAAGGAAGCGCTCAAGCCCAACACGCCGCATAACCCGCTGCCGAAGGGCTCGGAGGAAATGGCGCTCGGCCGGCTCGATCACTTCCGCAACGCCAGTGGCGGCGCCACCACGGCGCAGGTCCGGCTGGAGATGCAGAAGACCATGCAGCGCCACGCCGCGGTGTTCCGCGACAGCGCCCTGCTGTCCGAAGGCGTCACCAAGATGGACGCGATCTACCAGAGCTTCCAGGACGTATCGGTCAAGGACCGCAGCCTGATCTGGAACACCGACCTGGTCGAGACGCTGGAGCTGGACAATCTGATCAGCCAGGCGGTCGTGACGATGCGCTCCGCCGAGAACCGCAAGGAAAGCCGCGGCGCGCATATGCACGAGGATTTCCCCGATCGTGACGACGCCAATTGGATGAAGCACACCATCGCCACGTTCGAGGGCTGGGGCGGCAAGGGCGGCGCCTGCGCGATCGATTACCGCCCGGTGCACGATTACACGCTCACCGACGACGTCCAGTACATCAAGCCCAAGAAGCGCGTGTACTGAGGGGCCTCGGCGGATGGAGGGCGCCGGGATCACACGCGGCGGGGTGATCTCCCGCTGGTGGCGGGCCCGCGCCTCCGGCAAGGTTCATCACGGCGCGGTGATCGACCGGATTACCGCCGAATCGGGCTGGTCGGGATCGTACCTGTTCGCGGTGCTGATCTCCGCGGGCATCGCGATCCTCGGCCTGCTGCTGCCGTCCAGCGCGGTGATCATCGGCGCGATGCTGATCTCGCCGCTGATGCTGCCGATCATCGGCCTCGGCTTCGGCATCGCCACCTTCGACCTGATCGAGATTCGCCGCTCTTCCTGGGCGCTGTTGCTCGGCGCGGTCCTCGCGGTCGGCCTGTCCGCACTGTTTGTCGCCATCTCGCCGATCCAGACGGTGACCAGCGAAATCGCGGTCCGCACCCGGCCCAACCTGTTCGACCTTTTGGTCGCCTTGCTGTCGGCGCTGGCGGGCGCCTATGCGATCATTCACGAACGCTCGACCACCGTGGTGGGTGTGGCGATCGCCACCGCCTTGATGCCGCCGCTGGCGGTGATCGGCTTCGGTCTCGCCACGCAGAATTGGACGGCGCTCGCCGGCTCGTTGCTGCTGTTCGTCACCAATCTCATCACCATCGCGCTCACCGCCGCGGCCGTGGCGCGCCTATATGGCTTTGGCGCGCATCTCTCGCCCACCCAGACGCGGCTCCAGGGCACGCTCATCGTTGCCGGCCTGGCGGCGCTCGCGATCCCGCTCGGCTTCGCCTTGAAGCAGATCGCCACCGAAAGCTTTGCGCGCCGCCAGATCCGCGAGGCGGTATTGACCCCCTTCGGCGGCACCGCGCGCCTCAGCCAGCTCGACATCGATTTCGATCGCGACCCGGCCGTGGTCCGCGCAGTGGTACTGACGCCGAAGCTGGTATCAGGCGCCGACCGGGCGGTGGTGGCGGAGGCCCGGCGCACCGTGGCGATGCCGCTCGATCTGCATGTCGATCAGGTCCGCGTCGGCAGCGAGACCGGCGCGGGCGAGGCGGCGCAGATCGCCGCCGCCGCTGCCGATGCGCGCGGCGCCTCCGTGCGCAACCTGCGCGATGGCGTCGCCGAGCGGATCGCGCTCACCGCCGGCGTCGCGCCGGCGGAGGTGCTGGTCGATCCGGTGCTACGCCGCGCCAGCGCCCGCTTCGCGCCGCTGCCGGAAGCGGGCTTCGCCACCTATCGCGCGATCGAGCGCCGCGCCGCCGAAGCCAACGAAGGCTGGCGCATCGAACTGATCCCACCCGAAGCCGCGCTGGGCGACATCCCGGTCGAGGACGACGCGCCCGATGCCGCGGCGCTGGACGACGCGCTCTGGGCCGCCCGCCGTCTCGGCCGCGGCGTCACCCTGTCCGGCCCGTCTGCCGCGGTGGAAGCCGCGACCCAGCGGTTCGCGGCCGCGGGTGTGGCGGTCGAAACGGGATCGACTCGCGGTAGCGACCTGTCGTTGAGTTGGACCGAGCCGCAAGCAGCGCGATGAGCGCGCTGCTCTCACGCAGACCCCCCGGCGAAAGCCGGAGCCCAGTTGCGAGCGGTCCGATGCTGGGCCCCGGCCTTCGTCGGGGAGGCGCCTCAGTTGTCAATCATCCGAAAAAATCTCATCATACGGCATCACCAGCCCCAGCGACGGCAACTCTAGATCGGCCGGCTCCGCGAACGATCGATCCGCCCACGCCCCCGGCCCGGTCCGCTGGAGCACACGCAGGCGCTCGGTCTCAGGGTCCACCAGCACGATCGTGTCGACCGTCTCGATCTCCCGATATTCGTCGAGCTTCACGCCGAGATCGTCACGGCGAGTGGAGGGCGAGAGGATCTCAACCACCATGCGCGGATTGGCCAGCACCTTGTCGTCGCTGATCGAGGCGCCGCAATCCACTGTGATATCGGGATAGCGTACTGAGGCGGCCTGCGTGCGAACGGCGGCGTCCGAGGCATGCGGGCGACATCCTGAACCCCGCAGCGCATTTCCAAGGAAGCGCATGAAATTACCTTGAATGGTCGAGTGGGTGATCGTCCCTCCCGCCATCATTCGGATGACGCCGTTATCTAGCTCTGCCTTGATGTCCGGTCCGAACTCGATCTCCAGGAACTGCTCGGCGGTCAGCAGCGCGCTATCGGAAAGTCTGCTTGCCATGAGGGCGATCTATCACATTCCCCGCAACCGCTCTACCGCCGCGCGGACCAGCGGCATGCGGTCGTTGCCGAAATACATGTCCTCCCCGCCCACGAAGATCGTCGGCGATCCGAAGCCGCCGCGCGCGATCAGTTCGTCGGTGTTGGCGCGCAATGCCGCCTTCACCGCATCCGTCCCGATCGCCGCGAACATTGCCGCTGCATCCACGTCCGCCGCCGCCGCCACCTCGGCGAGCACCGCATCCTGCGAGATGTCGCGGTCGTCGCTCCAATACGCCCGGAACGCCGCGCGCGCGAACGGCACGCAATCCTGCCCCAGCCAGCAGCAGGCGCGCATCGCCTTGACGCTGTTGACCGGGAACACGGTCGGCGGAAACCGAATCTCCAGCCCCTGCAACCGCACCCAGTCGGCCAGGTCCTTGGCCATGTAGCGCGCCTTGGCGGGCACCGGGTTGCGTCGGCCTTCGTACACGCTGCCGTTCACCGCGTTGAACACGCCGCCCACCAGGATCGGCCGCCACGCCACCAGCACGCCAAGCTCGGCGGCGAGCGGCTGGATGCTCTCGAATCCCAGCCAGGTCCACGGGCTCGAACAGTCGAAGAAGAATTCGATCATCCGCCGATCCCCATCATCACCCGCTTCGCCTCGGCGGTGATCTCGTCGGGCCGCGCCATCCGTCCCACCGCGGTGCCCGCGACCACTGCCGGCCGCACCCGCACTTGCGCGAACCAGCGCGCGACATGCGGGAACCTCGCCATGTCGATCCCCTGCGCCTTGTGAGTGATGATCCAGGGGAAGCAGGCGATATCCGCGATCGTATAGTCCGCGCCCGCGACATGCGCGCCCGTCGCCGCCAGCTGCCGGTCGAGCACGCCGTACAATCGGTCCGCTTCCCTCGCGTACCGGTCGGTAGGGTAGGGGAGCCGCTCGGGCGCGTAGAGGCGGAAATGGCCGTTCTGCCCCAGCATCGGCCCGAGCCCCGCCATCTGCCACATCAGCCACTGGTCCACCGCCAGGCGCCCGCGCAGACCCTCCCCGCCGAACCGCCCGGTCTTGTCGGCCAGGTAACGCAGGATCGCGCCCGACTCGAACACCGCTAGCGCCGCGCCGCCGTCCGCCGGCTCGTGGTCGATGATCGCCGGGATGCGGTTATTGGGGCTGATCGCCAGGAACTCCGGCGCGAATTGCGCGCCCGCACCCAGGTCGACCGGCACCACCCGATAGGGCAGTCCAAGCTCCTCCAGTATGATCGTGATCTTCCACCCGTTGGGGGTGGCGGCGAAGTGCAGGTCGATCACGCGCCTCTCCTTATGGCGCCCATCCTTGCGGCTCCTGCGCAGTCGATCAACCGTCCTTCGAGCGCCGCGCGATCAGCACGCCCGCCAGCGCCATGCCGGCCAGACCCACCGCCCCGGTCGCGCGCGGGTGGCGCGCCGCCGCGGCATAGAGGCTCGTCCGCCGCCCGCTCTGCGCCTCCGAGCGCTCGCGCCCGTTGCCCGCGTGCGAGGGCTGCGGCTGCGAGGGATCCACCATCGTCGCGGCGTAGAAGGGCGCCAGCTTCTCGAACACGCCCTTGAAATGCTGCGCGAACAGCACTTGCGCCCGCCCCGCGCCGCCCACCGTCACCTCGCGCCGCGGCTCGACGGCACAGGCCAGGATCGCGTCCGCCACCAGTTCGGGATCATAAACCGGCGGCGGCAGCAGCGCCTTGCCGCCGACATGCGCCGGCGCATGCTCCGCCACCGGCGTGTCGATGCCCGACGGCTTCACCAGCGATACCGACACCGGCAGCCCCGCCGCGCCCAGCTCGATCCGCAGCGCCTCCACATAGGCCTTCACCGCGTGCTTGGAGGCGGCATAGGCGCCCTGCACCGGCGAGGGGATGTCCGCCACGATCGAGGCCACCGTGATCAGCGCGCCGCCGCGCCCGCGCAGGTGCTGCACCGCCGCCAGGCAGCCGTTGACCGTGCCGAAATAATTGGTGTCGAACAGCTGCCGATGCTCGTCCTCCGGCGTACCGAGCAGCGCGCCGTAGATCGTCACCCCTGCGCAATTCACCCAGCTGTCGATCCGTCCCCAGCGCTTCACCGCCTCGGCGGCGGCCTCGCGCACCGCCCCCGCGTCCGCCACGTCGGCCGCATGCCACGCCGCCGCCTCGCCGATCCCCGCCGCGGCCTCGGCCAAGGCGTCGGCGTCGCGCGAGACGAGCATCACCTTTGCGCCCGCGGCGGCCGCGCGCCGGGCGGTGACCAGCCCGATGCCGGAGCTCGCTCCGGTGATCACGATGACCTGTTGGTCGAGCGGCTTGAGCTTCATCGGCGCACATCTCCTTGCGCACCCCAACCGGCCCCGCCCCGCCGGGGTTCCGCCGCTTGACCGGGCAGGGCAGGGCGCGCCAAGGTCGCGCGCATGCGGGCATTCACACGCGCCCTCGCGGCGGCACTGGCAATGATCGGCGCGCCGGCCAGCCCCCAGGTCTATCAGCCGACGCCGCATACCCGCCCGCCATTGCTGTTCGACAATATCGAACCGCAGACCGCGCTCGCGCTCGCCGATGCCGGCGCGCAGGTGGAGCGCGATCGTAGCCCCGCCTGGCAGCTCGCGGAGCATCGCCGGCTCACCGCCGCGCTCGCCACCCTCCAGCCGCAGCGGCCGGGCACCGTCGATGCCTATGTCGTCGCGGTCGGCATGGACAGCGACGCGGTGTTCGGCCGCGAGGCGCGCGAGGCGGCCGCGGTGCTCTCGCGTCGCTACGACGCGGCCGGCCGCACGCTCCTCCTCGCCGGCACCGACGGCGCCGCCGACAGCCAGGCCCCGCGCGGCGCGCCGGACCATCTCGCCCTCGCACTCGCCCGCGTCGCCGAGCTGATGGACCCCAAGGAGGACGTGCTGGTCCTCTACGTCACCACGCATGGTGCG
Source organism: Sphingomonas sp. (assembly GCF_042096255.1). Classification (GTDB taxonomy): domain Bacteria; phylum Pseudomonadota; class Alphaproteobacteria; order Sphingomonadales; family Sphingomonadaceae; genus Sphingomonas. The sequence goes on from NZ_JBELLZ010000031.1 coordinate 5,952, forward strand.
CCGTTCGGCCTGTTCTACAATGATGGCGACGCCGGCGCCGGCGCGGTCTCGCCCACCCGGCTGTGGACCAACCTGTCGCAACTCGGCATCCACAACCGGCTGCTGATCCTCTCGGCCTGTTTCGCCGGCGTGTTCGTGCCGATGCTCCAGTCGCCCACCACCGCGATCGTCACCGCCGCCTCGGCGGACCGCACCTCCTTCGGCTGCCAGGCCGATTCGGACTGGACCTTCTTCGGCGACGCGCTGGTCAACCATGCCCTGCGCAAGCCCCAGCCGCTCGCCGCCGCCAGCGCCGAGGCGTTCGGCCTGATCGAGGCGTGGGAGGCCAAGGGCAAGCTGACCCCCTCGCAACCCCAGCTGTCGATCGGCAGCGACGTGTCGCGCTGGCTCGCGCCGCTGGACGCACGCATGCCGCGGGGCACGACGCCACAGGTCGGTCGCCCGGCGATCACCATCCTCGACGACCTCAAGCGCTGATTTTCGCTGCACCGCAGGAACCGGCCGCGTCCACCGCCGTTTCGCGCGCCATGACCGATGCCGCCCGCAACGACGCCCGCGCCACGCGCTATCCTTTGCTCGCCCATCCGCACGTCCAGCTGCACGGGCCGGTGGACGACATGATGTACACCAACTTCAAGCAGCAATTGCTCGATGCGCCGCAGGACGGCCCCGTCGTGGTCAGCATCACCACTCTGGGCGGCGACCCGGAGATCGGCCGGGCGATGGGCGACGACATCCGCCTGCTGCGCGACTATACCGGCCGCGAGGCATTGTTCCTCGGCAAGGTCGCGGTCTATTCGGCGGGCGCCACCTTCATGTCGGCTTTTCCGGTTGACAAGCGCTTCCTCACCCGCGGTACCCGGCTGATGCTGCACGAGCGGCTGATGACCTCGACGCTCCAGCTCAACGGCCCGCTCTCTACCCTGCCGCACATCCTAAAGGCCAAGCTCAACGAGATCGAGCATTCGATCCGCATCCAGGAGGAGGGCTTTCGCGACATCGTCGCGGGATCGCAGGTCAGCTTCGAGGAGCTCCAGAGCCGCGCGCCCAACAATTGGTACGTCGATGCCGAGGAGGCGCGCGACAAGGGCCTGGTGCTCGACGTGATCTGAGCCGCGCCTAAACCCTTGCGCTCGGTTCCTCAGGGGCATAGCTGCAACGCAGCGAAGGAACCCAGATGGCCCAGTTCACCCTCCCCGCCAACAGCAAGATCAAGAAGGGGCAGGCGCATCCGTCGCCCCAGCCCGGCGGGCAGATGCGCAAGTTCAAGATCTACCGCTACGATCCCGACAGCGGCGAGAACCCGCGCTACGACACGTTCGAGGTCAACCTCGACGAATGCGGCCCGATGGTCCTCGACGCCCTCATCAAGATCAAGGGCGAGCAGGATTCGTCGCTCACCTTCCGTCGCTCGTGCCGCGAGGGGATCTGCGGCTCCTGCTCGATGAACATCGACGGGCGCAACGGCCTTGCCTGCACCACCGCGATTGAGGATGTGAAGGGCGAGGTGAAGATCACCCCGCTGCCCGCAATGGACGTGATCAAGGACCTCGTTCCAGACTTTACCCACTTCTACGCGCAATATGCCTCGATCAAGCCCTGGCTCCAGACCGAGACCCCCGCGCCCGCCGGCAAGGAGCGGCTCCAGTCGCCGGAGGACCGCCAGCGCCTCGACGGCCTGTACGAGTGCATCCTGTGCGCCTGCTGCTCCACTTCCTGCCCCAGCTATTGGTGGAATGCGGACAAGTTCCTCGGCCCCGCCATCCTGCTCCAGGCCTATCGCTGGCTCGCCGACAGCCGCGACGAGATGGCCGGCGAGCGCCTCGACGCGCTGGAGGATCCGTTCCGCCTCTATCGCTGCCACACGATCATGAACTGCGCGAACGTCTGCCCGAAGGGGCTGTCGCCCGCCAAGGCGATCGCCGAGATCAAGAAAATGGAGGCCGAGCGGGTTCTCTAAGGCCGCTCGATCCACCCAACCGTTCGTGCTGAGCGAAGTCGAAGCACTCCACGCCACGCATGGCCTTCGACTTCGCTCGGGCCGAACGGGAGTCGGTTGATTGACCGAGAACCGCGAGCACCTGCCCGACCCGCACCTCCTCTACGAGGATCATCCCGATCACCCCGGCTGGAAACGCTGGGGCTTCCGCGATGCCACCCGCTACAACGCCTTCCTCGGCGAGATGCTGGTCCGCCTCGACGAGGGCACCGCCCGCGTCCGCATGACGCCCGAACGTCAGCACTCGAATCTCGGCAATGCGGTCCACGGCGGCACCCTGCTCGGCTTCATCGACGTCGCGCTCTTCGCCGCCTCGCGTGCTTTCGGCCTGATCGAGGCGGGCACCGCGGTGACACTCGATCTCAACACCCATTTCATCGGCGCCGGTCGGGTGGGCGAGCCGCTGGAAGCGCAGGTGGAGCTGCTCCGCGAGACCGGCCGCCTGTTGTTCCTGCGAGGCCTGCTGGTCCAGGCCGAGGACGTGATCTGCGAGTTCTCGGGCACGATCCGAAAGCCGAGCAGGGGATAAGAGGGTGGGCTCCCGCGAAGGCGGGAACCCAGGCTGGACCCCCGCCTTCGCGGGGGTACATGGGGGCATGACCGCCGTCCTCCCTGCCTACCAGTCCCTCATCGCCGCCGGCGAGCTCCGCCCCGATCCCGAGCAGGCCGCCGCCGCCGCCCGCCTCGACGCGCTCGCGCAGGAACTGGAGCACCCCCGCACCACCGGCTTCTTCCGCAAGAAGGTCGTGCCCCCCCGTGGCCTCTACCTCTGGGGCGATGTCGGTCGCGGCAAGTCGATGCTGATGGACCTGTTCTTCGCCAATGTGGCGGTGGAGCGGAAGCGCCGCGTTCATTTCGGCGAGTTCATGCAGGAAATCCACGGCCGCATCGCGATCGAGCGGCGCAAGGAGGCCGGTGACCCGATCGTCCCCGTCGCCGAGGCGCTCGCCGAGGAGGCGCCGTTGCTCGCCTTCGACGAGATGATGGTCACCAACTCGCCCGACGCGATGATCCTCAGCCGCCTGTTCACCGCATTGATCGAGCGCGGCGTCACCGTGGTCACCACCTCCAACCGCCCGCCGCCCGACCTCTACAAGAACGGCCTCAACCGCGAGCATTTCCTGCCCTTCATCGCGCTGATCGAGCAGCGACTCGACGTGCTCGCGCTCAACGGCCCGGTCGATTACCGCCGCGACCGGCTCGGTCAGCAGGACACATGGCTGGTCCCGAACGGTGCCGAGGCGACCGCGCAGCTCTCCGCCGCCTTCTTCCGCCTCACCGATCACGCCGTGGAGGATCGCGCCAGCGTCCCGTCCGAGGACCTCACCGTCCAGGGCCGCACCCTCCACGTCCCCAAGGCCTTGAAGGGCGTTGCGGTGTTCAGCTTCAAGCGGCTGTGCGGGGAGGCGAGGGGCGCCACCGACTATCTCGCCATCGCCCGCAAGTACCACACCGTGATCCTCGTCGGCGTCCCCGTGCTCGGCCCGGAGAACCGCAACGAGGCGGCGCGTTTGGTGTCGCTGGTCGACGCGCTCTACGAGCACAAGGTCAAGCTGCTCGCCGCCGCGGACGCCCAGCCTGACGCGCTCTACCCCGCGGGCGACGGCCGCTTCGAGTTCCAGCGCACGGTCAGCCGGCTGGAGGAGATGCGCAGTGAGGATTACCTGCGCGAGGGGCACGGCGGGGCGGCGTACCAGCCCACACCCCCCCGTTCGTCCTGAGGAGGGACTGAGCGCAGGCGAAGGCCCGTCTCGAAGGACATTTCCCCCGGCGGTCCTTCGAGACGCCGCTTCGACAAGCTCAGCGGCTCCTCAGGACGAACGGTTTTGTTTCCCCCTCACAGCACCAGGTCGGCCGCCCCCAACTGGGTCACCCCGATCAGCGCGATCGCGAAGTCCACTTCCAGATCGCCGTTGGCATCGGCGAGCAGTACGCCGTTGCCGCCCTGCGCCGCGAACACCAGTTCGCCCGCCACGCCGGTGAAATCGTCCACCAGCGCGAACGCCTGGTCGCCATCGGTCAGCCGGTCGGCGTCGAGGCCGGACAGGTCAAGGATGTCCTCGCCGCGGGTGAAGTCCGCCACCTGGTCTGCCGCTGCCAGCGTGCTTTCCACCGACAGGCCCCAGACAAACCGGTCGGCTCCGGCGCCGCCGGTCAGCAGATCGATGCCCTGGCCACCGTACAGCGTATCCGCGCCATCGTCGCCCGAAAGCTGGTCGTTGCCGTCGTCACCCTGCAGCGCATCGGCGCCCAGCCCGCCGGAGACGATGTCGTCGCCATAGCCGCCGATCAGCGTGTCGCTGCCGCCGCCGCCCTGGATGTCGTCGGCGCTCAGCCCGCCGTCGATCACATTGTCATTGGCGTCGCCGGTCAGCGAGTCGCCCGCGATCGAGCCGCGCAGGTTCTCGATTGCGATCAGCCGGTCGCCCGCGGCATCGCCCGAGCCGCGGTTCTGCACCGCCAGCGCCAGGCTCACCGTCACGCCGCTCGCCGCGCCCGCATAGCTTGCCCAGTCCACGCCGGTGCCGCCGTTCAGCGTGTCGGCATCGTCGCCGCCTTCCAGCACGTCATTCCCGGCGTTTCCGGTCAGCCGGTCGACGCCGCCACCCCCGGTCAGCGTGTTGGCGGTGCCGTTGCCGGTCAGCTGGTCGTTGAAATCGCTGCCGTTCACGCCTTCGATCGATCCGAGCACGTCTCCCGCGGCATGGCCGCCGGCCTGCACCTCGGCGCCCAGCTTCACGCGCACGCCGGCGTCCGAGTCCGAATAGTCGGCGGTGTCATAATTGTCGCCGCCGCCGATCATGTCCGCGCCCGCCCCGCCCGAGATCAGGTCGTCGCCCCCGCCGCCGAACAGCCGGTCCGCGCCGCCGCGGCCGAACAGCGTGTCGCTCGATCCGCCGCCTTCCAGCCGGTTGAACACATCGTCGCCATAAATCCAGTCGCTGAACCGGCCGCCGACCACGCCCTCGACGTTGACGACCTGGTCGTCCTCGGCGATGCCCAGGTCGCCGAGCCCGATCTCCAGGTCGATCGAGATCGACTCGTCGGCGTCATCGTACATCAGGGTGTCGAAACCGCCGCCGCCGTCGATCCGGTCGGCGTCATAGCCCGGCCGGATCACGTCGGCGCCGCCGCCGCCCAGGATGATGTCCTCGCCCGAATCGCCGATAATGAAGTCCGCGCCGGCCGAGCCGAGCAACTGGTCGTCGCCGATGTCGCCGTTGATCGTGTCGTCGCCGTCGCCGCCCTCGATCTGGTCGTCGCCGATCCAGCCGAGCAGCAGGTCATTGCCGCCCAGCCCCAGGATCAGCGTATCGGCGCTGCTCGCCTCCAGCCGGTCAGCGAAGCGCGATCCGGCGACGCCTTCGATGCTGGACAGGGTGTCGCCCTTGGCGGTGCCTTCCGACTCCTGCTCGCCCAGCCCGAGGTCGACGGTGACGCCAGCGTTCGAATCCTCGTAGCTGACGATGTCGTCCCCATAGCCGCCGTCGATGCTGTCCAGGCCCTCGCCGCCTTGGAGTACGTCGTCGCCGTCCTCCCCGTTCAGCTGGTCGCCGCCGTCGCCGCCGATCAGCGTGTCATTGCCGTCGCCGCCCTCGATCAGGTCCTCACCGCCATTGCCGAGGAACTGGTTGGCGCGCGCGTCGCCGCGCAGCACGTCGTTGAAGAAGCTGCCGATCGCGCCTGCCACGCCGATCAGCCGGTCGCCCGAGGCCTCGCCGGTCGAGCGCTGAAGCTGTTGGCGCAGGTCGATCCGCACCGAGGAGCTGTTGGCATAGGAGACCAGGTCGAAGCCGTCGCCGCCATTCAGCGTGTCCGCCCCCGCGCCGCCCTCCAGCACGTCGTCACCCGCTTCCCCCAGCAAGGTGTCGTCGCCGGTGCCGCCGAGCAAAGTGTCATGGCCGTTGCCGCCGCTCAGCCGGTCGTCCCCCGCCAGCCCCACGATCGTATCCGCCACGTTGGTGCCATTGATAGTGTCGCGCTTCTTGGTGCCCTTCAGATCAGCCATCGCGTCTTCCCTCTTGTTGCCGGGTACGTGAGGGTCTCTGATGAAGGCTTGATGACGCGGCTAGCGGCAGAAGCGCGCCCGGTCGTCCTCCAGGTGCAGGTGGTCGCGATGGGCGGCGTTATAGTCGGGCGACAGCACCGTGCCGAACCGGCGGCAGGCGGAGGCGTGGATCGTCTCCACGAAGCGGCGCACGTCGGGATCAGGCGATTTCCAGTCCCGCAATATGGTGATCCGCCGCCCGTCGCGCAGGGTGAAGCCGGCGATGTCGATCGCATTGGCGATAGCGTGCCCCGATCGCCGCCCCGCCGCGCGCGAGGAGCCGACGACGTTGCGGCACGCATAGCTGCCCATCGAGTCCACCCGCACCAGCTCCGATCCCAGCATCTGGAAGGCGGCGGGTGCCACCGCGTTGCGCACCCAGCGGGTGAAGGTCAAAGCCTCGCCGCAGCGCACCGCCTTCAGGTTGGTCACCGGCACGCCGATGTCGATCAGCTGCACCGTGCCGACGATCCCGCAGCCGCCGCCGAAATCCTTGTCCGGCAGGATCGAGAAGCGCACGCCCTCGCGGTTGAGGTCGACATGGCATTGCGCGGTCTCGCGCGACGAGGGCGCGGCGATCGGCTTGGCTGGCGCGCTCGCGGCGGGCCGTTCCGACCGGCCGCAGGCGGCGAGCAGCAGCGCCAGCAGGAGGGCAGGGGTGCGCACGCGCGCCGTGTCGCCGATCCCGCCGGGCGGATCAACGCTTGACCGCGCCGCGCAAATCTCTAGGGCCGCCGGCGGGCCACGCGGTCCCAACGCCGCGCGTGCTCTCTGTAAGGAGAGTCAGATATGACTGAAACGACGCTCGCCGACGCCACCCTTGCGCCTGCGAAACCTGCCGACAAGCCGGCACGACCTTATTTCTCCTCGGGCCCCTGCGCCAAGCCTCCGGGCTGGGACGCGGCGAAGCTCGCCGCCGACTCGCTCGGCCGCTCGCACCGCTCGAAGCTCGGCAAGCAGCGACTGCAGTATTGCATCGACCTGATGCGCGAGCTGCTCCAGCTTCCCGACACCCACCGCATCGGCATCGTCCCCGGCTCCGACACCGGCGCGTTCGAGATGGCGATGTGGACCATGCTGGGCGCCCGCCCCGTCACCGCGCTCGCCTGGGAAAGCTTCGGCGAAGGCTGGGTGACCGACGCGGTAAAGCAGCTCAAGATCGACCCGACCGTGATCCGCGCCGACTACGGCCAGCTGCCGGATCTGGCGCAGGTCGACTGGTCGAACGACGTGCTGTTCACCTGGAACGGCACCACCAGCGGCGTGCGCGTCCCGGACGGCGACTGGATCCCGGCGGACCGCGAGGGCCTCAGCTTCGCGGACGCGACCAGCGGCGTGTTCGCCTACGACCTGCCGTGGGACAAGATCGATGTCGCCACCTTCTCCTGGCAGAAGGTGCTGGGCGGGGAGGGCGCGCATGGCGTGCTGATCCTCGGCCCGCGCGCGGTCGAGCGGCTGGAGAGCTACACGCCCGCCTGGCCTTTGCCAAAGGTGTTCCGCCTCGTCTCGAAGGGCAAGCTCGCCGAGGGCGTGTTCAAGGGTGAGACGATCAACACGCCATCGATGCTCGCGGTCGAGGATGCGATCTGGTCGCTGGAGTGGGCCAAGTCGCTGGGGCCCCGCGGCCTGATCGCCCGCTCCGATGCCAACGCCGCCGCGCTCGACAAGATTGTCGCCGAGCGCGACTGGCTCGGCCACCTCGCCGCCGATCCCGCCAGCCGCTCGAAGACCAGCGTGTGCCTCACCGTCGATGCCGACGAGGCCGTCATCAAGAAGATGGTCTCGCTGCTGGAAGCCGATGGCGCCGCCTATGACATCGGCGGCTATCGCGACGCGCCCCCGGGCCTCAGGATCTGGTGCGGTGCCACCGTCGACACCGCCGACATCCAGGCGCTCGGTCCCTGGCTCGACTGGGCCTACGCAGCGGCGAAGAACTAAGCCCTCTCCCGCGTGCGGGAGAGGGTTGGGAGAGGGCGTATCCGCTCGGCTCCCGCCCGCCTGCCGCACTTCCCTCTCCCCGGCCCTCTCCCGCACGCGGGAGAGGGGGAAGGAAATCAAAATGCCCAAGGTCCTCATTTCCGACAAGATGTCCCCCCTCGCCGCCCAGATCTTCCGTAGCCGCGGGGTCGAGGTGGACGAGATCACCGGCAAGACCCCCGAAGAGCTCAAGGCGATGATCGGCCAATATGACGGCCTCGCCATTCGCTCCTCCACCAAGGTGACCAAGGAGATCCTCGCCGCCGCCACCAACCTCAAGGTGATCGGCCGCGCCGGCATCGGCGTCGACAATGTCGATATCCCCGCCGCGTCGGCGCAGGGCGTGGTGGTGATGAACACGCCGTTCGGCAATTCGATCACCACTGCCGAACACGCGATCGCGCTGATGTTCGCGCTCGCCCGCCAGCTGCCCGAGGCCGACGCCTCCACCCAGGCCGGCAAGTGGGAGAAGAACCGCTTCATGGGCGTCGAGCTCACCGCCAAGACGCTCGGCCTGATCGGCGCCGGCAACATCGGCAGCATCGTCGCCGATCGCGCGCTCGGCCTGCGCATGAAGGTGGTCGCCTATGATCCCTTCCTCACCGAGGAGCGCGCGATCGAGCTGGGCGTCGAGAAGGTCACGCTGGACGAATTGCTCGCCCGCGCGGACTTCATCACCCTCCACACCCCGCTGACCGATCAGACCCGCAACATCCTCTCCGCCGAGAACCTCGCCAAGACCAAGAAGGGCGTGCGCATCATCAATTGTGCTCGCGGCGGGCTGGTCGACGAGGCGGCATTGAAGGCCGGGCTCGACAGCGGCCATATCGGCGGCGCCGCGCTCGACGTGTTCGTCACCGAGCCCGCGAAGGAGAGCCCGCTGTTCGGCACCCCGAACTTCATCTCCACCCCGCATCTCGGCGCCTCCACCAACGAGGCGCAGGTCAACGTTGCGCTCCAGGTTGCCGAGCAGATGGCGGATTACCTGATGACCGGCGGCGTCACCAATGCATTGAACGTACCCTCGCTGTCCGCCGAGGAAGCGCCCAAGCTCAAGCCGTACATGGCGCTTGCCGAGAAGCTCGGCAGCCTCGTCGGCCAGCTCGCGCATGGCGCCATCCCGCGCATCTCGATCCACACCGAGGGCGCCGCGGCCGAGCTCAACATGAAGCCGATCGTCTCGGCGGTGCTCGCGGGCTACCTGCGCACCCAGACCGCGACGGTGAACATGGTCAACGCGCCCTTCCTCGCCAAGGACCGCGGCCTTGAAGTGCGCGAGATCCGCACCGAGCGGGAAGGGGATTACCACACCCTGCTGCGCGTCGCGGTGAAGACCTCGGACGGCGAGCGCTCGGTCGCCGGCACCCTGTTCGGCGACCAGGCGCCGCGCCTGGTCGAGCTGTTCGGGATCAAGGTGGAGGCCGATCTGGTCGGCAGCATGCTCTATGTCGTCAACGAGGACGCGCCCGGCTTCATCGGCCGCATCGGCACGCTCCTGGGCGAGGCCGGGGTCAACATCGGCACCTTCCACCTCGGCCGCCGCGCCGCGGGCGGCGAGGCGGTGCTGCTGCTCTCGGTAGACGAGCCGGTGACCGGCGACCTCCTCGCCCAGGTTAAGGCGCTGCCGGGTGTCAAGACCGCGATGGGGCTGGGGTTCTAGCGAAGCCGAAGGCGAGCAAGTAAAGCCCTCTCCCGCGTGCGGGAGAGGGTTTGGGAGAGGGCCAGTGAAAACAACCGACCCGCTCTTGCTCGCCCGCGCCAAAGCCATGCGCACCCAGATGACCCAGCCCGAACGCGAACTGTGGATCGCGCTCCGGGCGAAGCGCTTCAACGGCATCAAGGTCCGCCGTCAGGAAGTCATCGGCCCCTACATCGTCGATTTTCTGATCTGGGCGCACAAGCTGGTCATCGAAGTCGACGGTGACACCCACACCGATCCACAGCGCGATCGGCGCCGCACCGATTGGCTCCAATCGAAAGGCTATCGCGTCCTCCGCTTCACCAACGCCGACGTGATGGGCAACCTGGAAGGCGTGCTCGACGTGATCGCCCAGACGATAGCCCCTCTCCCAAACCCTCTCCCGCACGCGGGAGAGGGCTTACCCGTTCCGCCCTCTCGCGTTTAGAGACGCGACCATGACCCCCCTCCTCCCCCAAGGCTTCCGCGATCGCCTGCCCCCCCATGCCGACACCGCCGCGGCGCTGGAATCCCGCATCCTCGCCGCCGCCGCCTCGCACGGCTACGAACGCGTCGATCCCCCTCGTCGAATATGCCGACGCGCTCGCCACCCGCCTCAAGGCCGGCGGCCTCCACGACGCGGTCCGCTTCGTCGATCCGGTCAGTCAGCGCACCCTCGCGATCCGGCCCGATCTCACCGCCCAGGTCGCGCGCATCGCCGCCACTCGGATGGCGCACCACCCGCGCCCCGTCCGCCTCAGCTACGCCGGCCCGGTGCTCAAGCTGCGCGCGCCCGAGCTCGCCCCTGCCCGCGAGACGCGGCAGATCGGCTGCGAGCTGATCGGCCGCGACACCGTCGCCGCCGCGCAGGAGGTGGTGACGGTCGCGGTGGAGGCACTCGCCGCCGCGGGCGCCACCGGCGTGTCGATCGACTTTACTCTACCGGACCTCGTTGACGCGCTCGCCGCCGGCCCGCTGCCGGTCGCCGATGCCGAGGCGCTGCGCGCCGCGCTCGATGCCAAGGACGCCGGCGCGGTCGCCGCGCTCGCCCCGGCGTATCTGCCGCTGATCGAGGCCGCCGGCCCGTTCGCGCTCGCATTGGAGCGCCTGCGCGCCTTCGACACCGCGGGCGTGCTCGCCAGCCGCCTCGACGGGCTGGAGGCGATCGCCGCCGCCCTGCCGGTGTCGCTCACCCTCGATCCCACCGAGCGCCACGGCTTCGAATATCAGAGCTGGCTCGGCTTCTCGCTGTTCGCCGAGGGCGCCACCCGCGAGGTCGGCCGCGGCGGCACCTACACCGTGCTGCGCGAGGACGGCGGCGAGGAACCCGCCACCGGCTTCTCGCTCTTCGCCGACGCGCTGGTGGGAGAGGGCAGCGGCGAGCGCCGCCGCCTGTTCCTGCCGCACGGCACGCCGGCAGGCGAGGGCGCCCGACTGCGCAGCGAAGGTTGGGTCACCGTCGCCGCGCTGGAACCCGAGGACACGCCCGAAGCGCAGCTCTGCACCCACGTGTGGCGCAGCGGCACGGCGCAGCCGGTCTGAAGTGTTTCCACGATCCTCCCCCCCAGGGGGAGGAAGCGCGAATGCGCGAGGAGAGGGAGGACAGCGGTACGCTTCGTTGTGGAGCGCACCGCCGACCGCCCCCTTCCGTCGCCTACGGGGGAGGATCAAGAGCCCACCCTCCCGTGCCAGGGTCCACCGCGAGGCAGCCGAACGCGCCCAAATCGGAGCGCCTCCCTCGCCGCACCGTGGACCCCGGCACAAGCCTTGTCCTGAGCTTCGCCGAAGGGGCCGGGGTGACGGTTGCAACTACAAAGTCGGCTTCCGCCCACTTGCGGACATTCAGTCAGTAGAACTTGAACTCACTGCGTTCCCGTCGCGCGGGCGATTTCTCGTCCAATGCCAATATGCCCGCCATCCATCGCACAAGAGCAGGAAGCGCTATGGACTCGATCTCGGCACGGGCGCTCGACGCTTCATCGCTCGGCACCGAACCTGCCTGAACATAGATGCGCTCATATGGGATGTCGGGGGTTGGTGGCCAAAAGTGCGCGTTGAAGAACCTGCCGGGCGTGCGAGTCAGATAAACGTCAATCGAAAGAGCAGCGGAGGCAAGCGCCTCTTCGAGTTTGGAGGGCCGAAGAGGATAGCTCTGGCCCTTCGGGAGCTTAGCCGTGGCGGACTTCATGCTGTGAAGATGCGCCAGATCACCCCTATCCGCAATGTCGGCTTCCCCCCAACCTCCGTCATCCCGGCCTTGAGCCGGGATCCCGCTACCTTTCCGCGCCCGCCCCGCCCATCGCACCCTTCCAATGTCGGAAAAGCTGTGATGCCCTGTCCGCCATGCCATGCATCCTCATCTGCGGCCGCTTGACGCCTAACCCGATCGGGCGGGTCGCCCGTCTTCTGCCCCCGCCCCATGGTGTCGCGCCGGCGTCGCGTCGTGTCGCGTCGCGGTCGCCAAGCAGCCGCGCCACTGTCGCGCCAGAGTCGCGACCGTGTCGCCTGAGTGTCACGTTCCAGTCGCCAACCCGTCGCCTAAGCCCCGATTTCCGCGTCCACGCCTAAACCGCCTCAATTCGTCTCCGTCCGCCCCCGCCCGCTTGTCCCCCGCGCGCCCACCCGTCAAAGCACGCGCCGAATCAGGAGCATGAAATGGCCAACGTAGCGGTGATCGGCGCGCAATGGGGCGACGAGGGCAAGGGCAAGATCGTCGACTGGCTGGCCGAGCGCGCCGACATGGTCGTCCGCTTCCAGGGCGGGCACAATGCCGGCCACACGCTCGTCGTCGGCGACACGACCTACAAGCTGTCGCTGCTCCCCTCGGGCATCGTCCGCGGCACTCCTTCGGTGATCGGCAACGGCGTGGTGCTCGATCCCTGGGCGCTCAAGGACGAGATCGCGCGGCTGGAAGGGCAGGGCGTCTCCGTCACCCCCGAAACGCTGCGCATTGCGGAGACCTGCACGCTGATCCTCCCCTTCCATCGCGATCTCGACGGACTGCGCGAGGATGCGTCGGGCGCGGGCAAGATCGGCACCACCCGCCGCGGCATCGGCCCCGCCTATGAGGACAAGGTCGGCCGCCGCGCGATCCGCGTCTGCGACCTCGCCCACCTCGACGATCTCGGCCCGCAGCTCGACCGGCTCACCGCGCACCACGATGCGCTGCGCGCCGGCTTCGGCGAGCCGCCGATCGACCGCGACGCACTGGTTGCGCAGCTGCGCGAGATCGCCGGCTTCGTCCTGCCCTTCGCCCGCCCGGTGTGGCGCGACCTCAACGAGGCGCGCGCGCGCGGCCGCCGCATCCTGTTCGAGGGCGCGCAGGGCGTGCTGCTCGACATCGACCACGGCACCTATCCGTTCGTCACCTCGTCCAACACCATCGCCGGCACCGCCGCCGGCGGATCGGGGATGGGGCCGGGCGCGGTCGGCTTCGTGCTCGGCATCGCCAAGGCCTATACCACCCGCGTCGGCTCCGGCCCGTTCCCCACCGAGCTGCATGACGAGACCGGCGAGCGGCTGGGCGTGCGCGGGCATGAGTTCGGCACGGTGACGGGGCGCAAGCGCCGCTGCGGCTGGTTCGATTCGGTGCTGGTGCGCCAGTCGGCGGCGGTGTCGGGGATTACCGGCATCGCCTTGACCAAGCTCGACGTGCTCGACGGCTTCGACGAGGTGGCGATCTGCACCGGTTACCGCCTTGGTGACGAGATCCTCGATTACTACCCCGCGCATGCCGCCGACCAGGCGAAGGTGGAGCCGGTGTACGAGATGATCGAGGGCTGGTCCGAGTCGACCGCGGGCGCGCGCAGCTGGGCCGAGCTGCCCGCCGCCGCGATCAAATATATCCGCCGCATCGAGGAGCTGATCCGCTGCCCGGTGGCGCTCGTCTCCACCAGCCCCGAGCGCGAGGACACGATCCTGGTCCGCGATCCGTTCGGCGACTGAGCGGGGCTGCGGCGATGATCTACGACATCCGCCACGTCACCCGTTTTGATTACGGCGGCGCGGTCAAGTTCGCGCGCTGCAACCTGCGGCTCCAGCCGATCGACTGGCCGGGGCAGCGCGTCGAGCATTATGCGCTCCACGTCTCGCCCGCCGGCCGCACCCATCCTGCGCATGCCGAGGCGGGGCTGGCGCACGTCACCCGGCTGGTGGTGGAGCAGCCAGTGCGCCAGCTGGTGATCGACAGCCGCGCGCGGCTGGCGGTCGATCGGCTGGTACCGGTGCCCGACGCCTCCGATCCGACGCTGGCGGAGATCGCCGCGCTCGCCCGCGACAGCCGCGACCTCTCCGCCGCAGGCCCCGCCACCTATCTCTACCCCTCGCCGCTGATCCCTCTCGATCGCACCATCGCGGACTGGTGCGCCAAGGACCTTGCGCCCGACCGTGGCAGCCTGGAGGCGGGGATCGCGCTCGCCCGCCGCATCCAGCGCGAGTTCGAGTTCGATCCCGCCGCCACCCTGGTCGACACGCCCCCGCACGAGGCCTTCGCCAAGCGCCGCGGCGTCTGTCAGGATTTCGCGCAGATCATGCTCACCGGCCTGCGCGCCGCCGGCCTGCCCGCCGCCTATGCCTCCGGTTACATCCGCACCATCCCGCCCGAAGGACAGGCGCGGCTGGTCGGCGCCGATGCTACCCATGCCTGGGTGCTTTTGTGGTGCGGGCCCGAGCGCGGCTGGATCGGCCTCGATCCCACCAACGGCATCTGGATGGCGGAGGACCACATCATCATCGCGGTCGGCCGCGACTATGCGGAGATCGCGCCGGTCGATGGCGTCGTGCTCGGCGCCGGCGCGCAGGAGATGCACGTCAGCGTCGATGTCGCGCCGGTGGAGACGGCGGCATGATTGCGCTCGCTGCACGCCCGCCCCACATAGCTGGGTAACACACAGGGGACCCGATGGCAGCCGATCCGTATTCCACGCTGGGCGTCGCGCGCACCGCGAGCGAGGACGACATCAAGAAGGCGTATCGCAAGCTCGCCAAGGAGCTGCACCCGGACCGCAACAAGGACAATCCCAAGGCGTCGGAGCGGTTCAGCGCGGTGACCTCCGCCTATGACCTGCTCACCGACAAGGACAAGCGCGCCCGCTTCGACCGCGGCGAGATCGATGCGGAGGGCAACCCCGCCTCGCCGTTCGGCGCGGGCTTCCCCGGCGGCGGCTTCCAGGGTCGGCCGGGCGGGCAAAGCGGCGGCTTTCGCAGCGAAAACTTCGGCGGCGAAGGCGCAGACATTTCGGACATCTTCGAAGGGCTGTTCGGCGGCGGCGCGCAGCGCGGCGGCGGCGGTTTCTCGGGCGGGTTCGGCCGCCGCGGCGCGCCACCCAAGGGTGCCAACGCCGCCTATCGCCTGCGCGTCCCCTTCGTCGATGCGGCCAGTCTGTCGCCGCAACGGATCACCCTCGCCGACGGCAAGACCATCGACCTGAAGCTCCCCGCCGGGGTCGAGGACGGCACCCAGATGAAGCTTGCCGGCAAGGGCGAGCCGGGGCCGGGCGGTGCGGGCGACGCGATCGTCACCATCGAGGTTCAGCCGCATCGGTTCTTTACGCGGGAGGGCGACGACGTGCGGCTCGACCTGCCGATCACCTTGGTGGAGGCGGTGAAGGGCGGCCCCGTCAAGGTTCCCACGGTCGACAAGCCGGTGATGCTGACGGTGCCGGCGGGCGCCTCCTCGGGCAAGGTGCTGCGGCTGAAGGGCAAGGGCTTCCACAAGAAGGGCGGCGGGCGCGGCGACCAGTTGGTCACGCTGATGATCGACCTGCCCGGGGAGGATGCCGCGCTGCGCCAGTTCGTCGACAGCTGGACGCCTGCGGAGGGGAACCCGCGCGCGGCGATGGGCGTCTGACTTCCCGAACAGGGAGTTACGCATGACCGATGCCGCGCTGGGCATGACACCTGAGGCGCGTGCGCACCACCATGGTGCTGCGCGCGTCCGTCTGGACCGCCAATTTGCCAAAGTGAAGCCGGGCAGCTTCCTTTATGAGGTATTCAAGCGCGCCGGCATCGGCGTGTTCAACGACGGCTTCATCCACGCCGGCAACCTCGCATATCTGGCGCTGATGACGGTGTTCCCCTTCTTCATTACCGCCGCCGCCACCCTCTCTCTGCTCGGCCAGAGCGCCGAGACCCAGCGCGCGGTCGTCTCCTTCCTCAGCGTGCTGCCGCCCGACGTCGGCGATCTCCTCCGCAAGCCGCTGGCGGATGTGCTCCAGGCGCGCACCGGCTCGCTGCTCTGGCTGGGCGGCCTGGTCGGCCTGTGGACGGTCGGCAGCTTCGTGGAAACGATCCGCGACATCTTCCGCCGCGCTTATGGCTATACCAGCCACACCCCGATGTGGCGCGCGCGCCTGGGCCTCAGTCTTGGTATCGTCCTGTCGGTAATCGTCGCGCTGATCTCCTTCCTGATCCAGGGCGTGCTCACCGCCGCCGAGCAATTCGTCTATCGGCTGCTGCCGTTTGCGGAAAACGTCGCCGGCTGGATCGGTCTGTCGCGGCTGATCCCGGGCGTGATCATGTTCGGCGCGCTTTTCGCGCTGTTCTACTTCGTCACGCCCGGCAAATACCGCCATGCGCGCACCCGTATCTGGCCTGGTGCGCTGTTCACAACGGTGTGGTGGGTCAGCATGACCGCCGGGCTGCCGTTTGTGCTGTCGCAGCTCGGCGGCTACGACCTCACTTATGGTAGCCTCGCCGGCGTAGTGGTGATGCTGCTGTTCTTCTACCTGATCGGGATCGGGCTGGTATTCGGCGCGCATCTCAACGCGGCACTGGCCGAACCGCCCGAAACGCCTGTAGAGAGGGCGGCTGTGCAGCAGGAGGCGGTAACGGCGTGACGGGATTGATGGCAGGCAAGCGGGGCCTCATCATGGGGCTTGCGAACGACAAGTCGCTGGCCTGGGGTATCGCGCAGAAGCTGAGCGAGGCGGGTGCGGAGCTTGCCTTCTCCTACCAGGGCGAGGCGCTGGCCAAGCGGGTCAAGCCGCTCGCCGAGCAGCTCGGCAGCGACTTCATCTTCGATTGCGACGTGTCGGACATGGCCGCGCTCGACACTGCCTTCGCCGGCCTGGCGGAGCGCTGGCCGACGCTCGATTTCCTCGTTCACGCGATCGGCTTCTCGGACAAGAACGAGCTGCGCGGCAAATATGTCGACACCAGCCTCGACAATTTCCTGATGACCATGAACATCTCCGCCTACAGCTTCGTCGCGGTGGCGAAGCGCGCGCGGGCGATGATGCCCGAGGGCGGCAGCCTGCTCACCCTCACCTATTACGGTGCCGAGAAAGTGGTGCCGCACTACAACGTGATGGGCGTCGCCAAGGCGGCGCTGGAGACCAGCGTCAAGTATCTCGCCATGGACCTGGGGCCCGAGAACATCCGGGTGAACGCCATCTCCGCCGGCCCGATCAAGACGCTGGCAGCGAGCGGGATCGGCGACTTCCGCTATATCATCAAGTGGAACGAGCTGAACTCGCCGCTGCGCCGCAATGTGACGATCGAGGACGTCGGCGGCGCCGGCCTGTACCTGCTCAGCGGCCTGGCGAGCGGCGTCACCGGCGAGATCCACCACGTCGATGCCGGCTACAACGTCATCGGCATGAAGGCGGAGGACGCGCCTGACATCGCGCTGGCGTAATCGAAGATGCCGATCGTCTTCACCGAGCGGGGCTTCAGGTTTTACTTCTATTCGAATGAAGGCGATCCGCGTGAGCCGCCGCACGTTCATGTGGCGAAGCGCGGCGCGGGAGACGCCAAGCTCTGGCTCTATCCCGAGGTACGATTCGCAGGTAGAAGCGGCATTGACGCAAGGACACAACGTTGGATTATCGGTGTTGTTGAGGAGCGCCGAGCGGAGATCGAGAAGGCCTGGTATGAGCACTTCGGTGGAAGCGACTAAGGTTGAATTCGATGACGATCAGATGTGGGTCCATCTGGATGACGGACGTACCATCGGCGTGCCACTCGCATGGTATCCGAGGCTGCTTCACGGCACAGCGGAAGACCGGGCTAAGGCATGGATCAGCCCGACTGGCATTCATTGGGATGAACTCGACGAGGATATCTCGATCGATGGGATACTCGCGGGCCGCGGAGATATGACGCGGACGTCGCGCCAAGCTGCATGAGCTCCAACACCTACGGCCGCGTCTTCCGCTTCACCACCTGGGGCGAGAGCCACGGGCCTGCGCTCGGCGCAGTGGTGGACGGGTGCCCGCCGGGCCTGTCGCTCGCCGAGGCGGACATCCAGCCCTGGCTCGACCGGCGTCGGCCCGGCCAGTCGCGCTTCACCACCCAGCGGCGCGAGCCCGATGCGGTGCGCATCCTCTCCGGCGTATTCGAGGGGCGCACGACCGGCACGCCGATCAGCCTCATGATCGAGAATGTCGACCAGCGCTCGAAGGACTATTCGGAGGTCGCTGAGGCCTATCGCCCCGGGCACGCCGACTACGCCTATGACGCGAAATACGGCTTTCGCGACTATCGCGGCGGCGGCCGCTCCTCGGCGCGCGAGACGGCGGCTCGGGTGGCGGCGGGCGCGGTCGCGCGCGCGGTGATCCCGGAGGTCCGCTTCCGCGCCTGGGTGGAGGCGATCGGCGGCGATGCGATCGACCCTGCCGCGTTCGACGACGCGCAGATCGACGCCAATCCCTTCTTCTGCCCCGATGCCGCCGCCGCTGCGCGCTGGGAGGCGAAGGTGGACGCTGCCCGCAAGGCGGGCTCCTCGCTCGGCGCGGTGGTCGCCTGCACCGCCACCGGCGTGCCCGCCGGCTGGGGCGCGCCGCTCTACGCCAAGCTCGACAGCGAGCTCGCCGCGGCTTGCATGAGCATCAATGCGGTGAAGGGCGTCGAGATCGGTGACGGCTTCGCCGCCGCCGCGCTGTCGGGCGAGGAGAATGCCGACCGGATGCGTCCGGGCGAGGGCGGCCCCGCCTTCCTTTCCAACCATGCCGGCGGTATCGCCGGGGGGATCGCCACCGGCCAGCCGGTCACGCTACGCGTCGCGTTCAAGCCGACCAGTTCGATCCTGACCCCGGTGGAGACCATCACCCGCTCGGGCGAGGCGGCGGAGATCGCCACCCGCGGGCGTCACGATCCCTGCGTCGGCATTCGCGGCGTACCCGTGGTCGAGGCAATGGTGGCGCTGGTGCTGGCGGACCAGAAGCTGCTCCACCGCGCGCAATGCGGATGAGCGGGCGGAACCTTTAGGCCCGCATCGGAGTCCTTCTTTGCGACAGAAGGACTATGCCATGCGTCCTGCCCTATTCCTCACGCTCGTCGCCGTGCCCGCTCTCGCCTCGGCGCAGACCAGCACTCCCGCGCGCTCGATCCTGACCCCGCCCAACCCGATCGAACGCGCGACGTCCGCGTCCGACCAGCGCGCCGCGGATGCACGCCGCGCCGCCGAGGCCGATCGTGCCAGCGCCGCGCGAACCGCACCTGCGCGTCCGACCAGCGTGCCCAACTCGACCTTCACCGACGGCGTCGCCGGCTTCGGCACGAGCCCCGCCGACTCCGCGACTACCGCCACACCGCCGCCGCGCTGAACGGCGGCGACAACCAGAGAGCCGGCAGGTCCGGCCCACCCCAAGGAGAGACCCATGCGACTGAAGACCATCGGCAGCATCGCGCTTCTCGCCGTATCCAGTGCGGCACTCGCGCAGATGACCGGCCCGAGCCAGGGCACCACCACCAACTCGACGATGAATTCGAGCATGCACATGAACTCGAGCATGCCGATGAATTCGTCCGACGAGACGATGATGAACGACATGTCCGCGCCCGATGGGACGATGGCGCCGAACGCGACCATGTAGGGCGCTTTGACCTAGTCCGTCGCGGGCACGGCCGCGGCGGCCTATGCCAGCGTCAGCCCGCTCGCCCGGAGCGGCTCGGCCCCGTGCAGGAAATACCGTCGCGCGATCGCGTCCGAAAGGACGGAGAGGCGACGATCGATTTCGCCGAGCCCACGATGGTCGAGCGTGTTCGCGTTCGTCGTCGACAGCAGGGCAGTGAGGGCGATGCCCTCCGCCTGCTGGGGTTCGGCCATGCCGTCGTCGGTAAGGACCGGCAGGGCGGCCAGGTGCGCTGCCGCCGCCTCGACCTGGAACGCGATCGACCGCGGATTGCCCGGATCGAGCGCCACCAGATCGACAACGGGCACCCGCGCGATCCCGGTTAGGTAGCGTTGGCGATAGCTGATCTGGCTGTTGCCGAGATCCAGCAGTGTCGACAGGTCGTCGAGAGTTCCGCCCGCCATGCCGAACGCCTGCGTCGCCCGCGTGAGCGCTATCGCACGTTCGACGCGCCGTCCGAGATCGAGGAAGCGCCACGCGGCGGTGCGGCTCATGTGCTCGGCGGAAAGCCCTGCCAGCGCGGCATAGCGACGCTGGAGCGAGCCCGCCCGGTCGATCAGGCCCCGGTGGGTGGGAAAGGGCGCGTCGAGCAGCCGGATCATATCTGCCGACAAGCGATCGCGCGAACCCTCGCCGATGCGCCGCGCGTGCCGGTTGATGGTGGCGACCGACTGCCAGTCCGGCGATTCCATCGCGGTGCGCGCCAACTGAAGCAACTCGCTACGGCGCAGCGACGCCGGCGACGGCGCCGCACCTGCGCCGACCACCATCTGCGCCAGCCGCGATACTGTCTCCGGCGACAGCGCAGCGCCGCCGTCCGCGTCGATCGAGTTGCCCAGCATCACCCGCAGGACCGCGAGCAGCGCCTCGCCACGTTCCAAATAGCGGCCGAGCCAAAAGAAATTGTCGGCGACCCGGCTCGGCAGCGTGCCGGGATTGCGCCGGACCTGCAGGCTGTCGGAGCGGGGCAGCAACGACACGGGCGCGACCTGCTCCTGGCCGTGGATGCAGACATCTGCGGACCAGCTGCCTTCGCCCATCACCGCCGCGCGTGGATCGGGGTGCTCCCCGATCCGCGCGAAGCCGCCCGGCAGCACCGTCCAGCTGCCGTCCGGGCCGCGCGCGGCGAAGACGCGCAGGGTGAACGGGCGCGGCTCCAGCCGTTCGCCGATCACCACGGGCATGGTGGAGAGCCGTACGATCTCCTGCCCGATATAGTCCTGCGGTCGCCGGTCCAGATCGGCGAGAAGAGCGGCGCCGCCCGAGGGATCGAGTTCGCTTCCGGCGATGCCGCGGCCGTCGGCGAGCCCCAGGGGCGCAGCGCCGAACGCTGAGGCGACGAACAGCCGCGGCAGCTCGCGCTCCACCTGCGCTCGCGCATCCTGTTGCCCGCACCACCAGGTGGCGATGTTCGGCATGGCGAGTTCCTCGCCGGTGAGACGGACCGACAGGCGCGGCAGGAACGCGGCCCAGGCGGGCGCCTCCAGGAGGCCCGCGCCCGGAGCGTTCGACAGCACCACATTGCCCGCGGCATAAGCGTCGATCAGCCCCGGCACGCCGATCTGCGAGTGCGAATCGAACGCCAGCGGATCGAGCAGCCGCGGGTCCACCCGGCGCCACAGCGCGTCCACGCGCTTCAGCCCGGCGATGGTGCGGACGTAGAGCTTGTCCTCCAGCGCGGCGAGATCGGCACCCTCCACCAGCAGATAGCCCAGATAGCGGGCGAGGTGCGCCTGTTCGGCATAGCTGGGGTTCCAACGCCCGGGCGTCATCAGCCCGATCCGCGGATCGGCACGGCGGCACAGCGCCGCCAGGCCGTCGCGGAAGGCGGCGAAGAACGGGGCATGGCGTTTGATGTTGAGGCGATCCTGCAGGCTGCCCAGCGTACGCGCCAGCGCCAGCCGATTCTCCAGCGCATAGCCCGCACCGGTGGGTGCGCGCAGGTGATCGGCGAGCACGCGCCACTCGCCATCCGGGCCGCGGCCGAGATCGAAGGCCACAAAATGGAGATGGCGGCCGCCCGGGGGTTCGACGCGCGTCATTGGCCGCAGGAAGAACGGGCTGCCGGTCACCAGCGCCGCGGGCACCAATCCGTTGGCGACCACGCGTCCGGGCCCGTAGAGATCGTCGAGAATCGTCTCCAGCAGGCACGCCCGCTGGATCGCGCCCCGCTCGATCCCCGCCCATTCGTGCTCGGCGATCATCAGCGGCACCGGGGAAAGTGGCCACGGCCGCTCCTCCGCCTCGCCGATCACGCGAAAGCCGGTGCCGATGTCCACCGCCTGGCGCTGGATGCGGTCGCGAGCGTGGGAGAGGTCGTCGCCGGCTGCGCTTGCCAGTTCCTCCAGAACCGCCGACCAGGCGGGATCGCGCGACCCGGCGAGCACGTCGCCATCCGGCGCACGCGCGCAATAATCTGCGACCCAGCGCTCGGCATGGGTGGCGGGGTCGAGGAGGGGGGCGCTGGCCATCTCGGCGCGATACGTCCGACACCGCGTGTGGCGATGCAACAGGTTTCGGATATTCCCCCTGCCGTCCAGGACAGGTCAGAGGTCCGGCAGCACCTGGTCGGCGATGCCCCAGCCCTGAAGCGCGCGGCTGGAGGCGCGCTCCAGCAGCTCGGCCGCATCGCTCACGTGCCAGCGCGCTGCGGTGTCGATGTCGCGCAGCTCGGTCCAGGAGACCGGCGCAGCCACCGGTGCACCGGCGCGGGCGCGGGCGGAATAGGGGAGAACCGCGGTGCTGCCGCGCTGGTTGCGGAGATAGTCGATGAAGATCCGGCCCTTGCGCTTCGCCTTGGCCATGGTGGCGACGAACCGATCGGGGTCGGCCTGTGCCAGCGCCTCGGCAAAGCGGTGCGCAAAGTCCTTCACCGCCGGCCATTCGGCTGCGGGGGTCAGCGGCACCACCACGTGCACGCCCTTTCCGCCTGACAGCATCGGGAAGCTGGCGAGGCCCAGCTCGGCGAGTTGATTGCGCAGGTGCTCGGCGGCGCGTCTGGTGTCGGCGAAATCAAGTCCTTCGTCGGGGTCGAGATCAAACACCATGCGGTCGGGCTGTTCCAGCGTGCCGACCGACGATCCCCAGCCGTGGAACTCGATCGTGCCCATCTGCACGCAGGCGACGATGCCGTTCGCATCCTCGACGAACAGGTAATCCTCGGTACTGCCGTCCTTCTCGCGGATCGGCACCTTCTTCACATGGTCGCCGAAACTGCCGGCGTCGTGCTTCTGGAAAAAGCATTTCTTGCCGCGTCCCTGCGGACAGCGCACCAGGCTGATCGGCCGGCGTGCGAGCCAGGGCAGCATCGCCGGCGCCATGGCCACGCAATAGTCGGCAAGATCGCCCTTGGTGACGTCCGAGTCGGGGAAGATCAGCCGGTCGCGGCTGGAGACCTTGACCGAAATCGCCGGCGCAGCCGGTGCGGGCTGCGGCGCTTCCGCAACCACCTCCTTCGCCGGCTTGTCGCCGCGCAGGCCGAGGAAGCTGGAATGGCGCAGCACGCCGTCGGGGGTCACCTCGGCAAAGGCGATCTCGGCGACGAGCTTGGGCGTTACCCATTGCGCCCCCTTCACCGCGGCACGGCCGAGGTTCTTGGGGACATCGACGGTGGGCGTCTTGCGGGAAAGCTTGTCGAGCTTCTCGCGCAACTCCATCATCAGCGCCTGCGTGAAGCCGGTGCCGACCTTGCCCGCATAGCGGAGCTTACCGTCCTCATGCACGCCGAGCAGCAGCGAGCGGAAGCCGCGTGACTTGTCAGATTTGGTCCAGCCGACGATCACGAATTCCTGACGCTGGATGCACTTGATCTTGAGCCAGTTCTGCGTGCGATCGCCGCGGTACGGCGCGTCGGCCTTCTTGGAGACGACGCCCTCATAGCCCTCGCGACACATCGCCGCGAACAGTTGCTCACCGCTTCCCAGGATATGCTCGGCAAAGCGCAGGCGATCCGATTCGGTGAGGATCGCGCGCAGGCGCTCCTTGCGCTGAACGTTGGGCAGTGCGGTGAGGTTCTCGCCGTCCAGATCGAGCAGGTCGAAGGCGAACAAAGTCATGTCGCCGCCGGCAGAGATCGCGTCCTTGAGCGTGGAGAAGTCCGGCCGCCCATCCTTGAACGCGACGATCTCGCCGTCGATCAGCGCCGAGCCGACGGGGAGTCGTGCGGCGGCATCGGCGATGGCAGTGAACTTGTCGGTCCAGTCGAGTCCGCTGCGGGTGAAGACCTTCGCCTTTCCAGCGCCGATCGCGACCAGCGCGCGATAGCCGTCGTATTTTACCTCGTGCA
The DNA here is from genome assembly GCF_042096255.1 of Sphingomonas sp. Lineage (GTDB taxonomy): Bacteria > Pseudomonadota > Alphaproteobacteria > Sphingomonadales > Sphingomonadaceae > Sphingomonas. The sequence goes on from NZ_JBELLZ010000031.1 coordinate 29,793, forward strand.
GCCAGCCGGAGCCGGTGGGGACGGTGTCGACAAGGGTGGCGAGTTGCGGCGGGGTGAAGTCCGGAAATCCTCCCCGGAACGGGGAGGGGGACCGCGAAGCGGTGGAGGGGCGTCTCCGCGAGCGAGTCGCCCGAGGGGACGCCCCTCCACCACCAGCCTGCGGCTGGCGGTCCCCCTCCCCGATGCGTGGGGAGGATTTCCCCTCGGCAATCTCCTGCATCGTCCGCCCGGTCGAGACGCTGGTCAGCGCCGTCTCCACCAGCACGTCCGTCCCGCCGGCCTCCGCGTCATCAATCTTGCGAAGCAGCCAGTTCTCGTTGCGCTCCTTCCCGCGTGGTTTCAGCCGGATCAGCAGCCACTCGCCGCGCATCCGTTCGCCGTCGAGCACGAAATGGAGGTGACCCTTGTCGAGGTCCTTGGCGCTCTTGCCCGCGATCGGCGCCCAGGTGCCACGGTCCCACAGCATCACCGTGCCGCCGCCATACTCGCCCTTGGGAATTGTGCCCTCGAACGTGCCGTAGCCCAGCGGGTGATCCTCGGTGCGCACTGCAAGGCGCTTCTCGTCGGGATCGAGGCTGGGGCCGCGCGTGACCGCCCAGCTCTTGAGCACGCCGTCCATTTCGATCCGGAAGTCCCAATGGAGGCGGGTGGCATCGTGCTTCTGGACGACGAAGAAGTTGCCATGGCCGGGCGCGAGTGTGCCGGCGGGTTCGGCGGTCTTTGAGAAATCGCGCTTGGCGTTGTAGCGGGCGAGGGGATCGGCCACGCCTTATGCCCGCTTCCTTGCCGCCGGCTTCTTCTCGGTCGGCGCCTTGGGGGGCGCCTTCTTCGCCGGCGTCTTCTTCGCAGCCGTGGCTCTCGCCGCCGCCGGCTTCGCGTCGGGCTTCTCCATCGACTTCTTGAGTGCGGCCATCAGGTCGACGACGTTGCTGGCGCTGCGGCCGCCGCCCTCGTCCTTGTCCTCGATGATCTTGCGCCCCTTCGACTTCTGCTTGCGCTCGACCAGGTCGCGCAGCGCATCGACGTAGCGGTCGTGGAACACCTTGGGATCGAACTCGGCGGACTTCTTCTGGATCAGCGCCTCGGCCAGTTCGAGCAGCTCGGCATCGGGCTTTGCGTCGGGGATGTCGCGGAAATAGCCCTGCGCGCGGTGCACCTCGTCGGCGTAGCGGAGCGTCTCCAGTACCATCCCGCGCCCGCACGGCTTCAGGCTGACGACATATTCGCGCCCGCGCAGCGCCAGCTGGCCGAGCCCGACCTTCTTGGTGCGTCGCAACGCTTCGCGCAGCACGATGAACGCCTCCTCGGCAAGGTCATCGGCCGGCACGACGAAATACGGCTTCTCGTAATAGAGCACGTCGATGTCGGACGCATCGACGAACTGGGTCAGCTCCAGCGTCTTCTTCGATTCGAGCTTCACCGCGTCGATCTCGTCCTGGTCGAGCAGGACGTATTCGCCCTTCTCCACCTCATAGCCCTTGACGATCTCGTCCAAGTCGACCGGGCCGACGCCGGGGACGACCTTCTCGTACTTGATCCGTTTGCCGGTCGGTTCATGGATCTGGTGAAAGCTGATCTGCGCGCCCGATTTGGTCGCCGAATAGATCTCCACCGGGATCGAAACCAGCGCCAGCCGGATCTGCCCCTGCCAATACGCCCGCGCTGCCATCGGTTCCAGCCCCTCGTTGCGAGGGCGATTCAATCCGCAGGGCGACGACTCGTTCCGAACGTCAGCCGAGCAGCGCGTCCATATCACGAGCGCGGTGAACGACCGCGTTGATTCGTACCTCGTCTCCGATCACATCGTAGACGATGACGTAGTTGCCGTGAACGCGCACGTGAGCGTCGGCGCCATACCGCGGCGTCTTGCGAAAGCGACGTGGGAAATCGGCAAGGCCGTTGCAGGCGTCGACAAGCTCGTCGATGTAGCCGCTTGCCCGCACCGAATCATCGTGTGCAATGTAGCCTTCGATCTCCCACAAGTCGCTCAGCGCGGCTGGCGAGAAGACGACCGAGGCCAAGCGCGACTCCGGTTCCGAAGCTCTTCACGAACTTGATCAACGGTGTAGAAACGGCCCGCGGCGAAGTCGGCGCGTCCCGCAGCGATCTTCGCGTCGAGCATACGCAGCCATGCGTCGTCTTGGGCGACACGCTCGACCCCCGCTGCGACCACCGCCTCTGGCGATGCGAAGCGGGCCGACGCTACCAACGCGTCGATCCGGTCTTCGGTACTGTCATTGACCTGTACAGCGCTGGCCATCGAACACCTTGACCCCCAACATAGCACCGCGCGCCCCGATCACCTACATGCCGGCCATGTCCGAAGACCCCCACGCGCTGTTCGATAGCTGGCTTGCCGAGGCAGAAGCGTCCGAGCCGAACGATCCCAATGCCGTCGCGCTGGCCACCGCCGATGTGGCCGGCCGTCCTTCCGTGCGCATGGTGCTGCTGAAGGGGCACGATCCGCGCGGCTTCGTGTTCTACACCAACCGGGAGAGCCGCAAGGGCGGCGAACTAGACGCGAATGCGCATGCGGCGCTGCTGTTCCATTGGAAGTCGCTGCGTCGACAGGTCCGCGTCGAAGGTGCAGTGGAGCGGGTCACTGATGCGGAGAGCGACACGTATTTCGCCAGCCGCAGCCGCGCCTCGCAGCTGGGGGCCGCGGCGTCGGACCAGTCGCGCCCGCTCAACTCGCGCGAGATCTTCGAGGCGCGCTATCGCGCGCTTGAGGCCGAGTACGAGGGGCGGGAGGTGCCCCGGCCGCCGCACTGGGGCGGCTATCGGGTGGTTCCCGACGCAATCGAATTCTGGCAGGATCGTGCGCATCGCCTTCACGAGCGTCGCCTGTTCACGCGCGACGTGGAGGGTTGGAGCGAGGGATTGCTGTTTCCGTGACCCAGGACGAACGCCGTCGCATCATTCCGCTTGCGTTGCGCGCCGCGCTCGCCAGCGTGGCGGTGGCGCTCACCCTTTTCTTGGTAAAGGGTTATGCCGCCTGGCACACCGGGTCGGTGGCGATGCTCGGCTCGCTTGCCGACACTGGGCTGGACCTCCTCGCCAGCCTTGTCACCTTGTACGGCGTCAAGCTTGCCGCCGAGCCTGCCGACCATGACCACCGCTTCGGCCATGGCAAGGCCGAGGCGCTGGCGGCGCTGTTCCAGGTGGTGCTGATCACCGCCTCCGCGATCGGGATCGCCTGGCGCGCGATCCAGCGTTTTCAGGCGCCGCGGGTGAACGAGGATGCGGGCCTAGGCATCGGCGTCTCGGTGCTGGCGATCGGCGCCACCCTGCTGCTGCTGGCCTATCAGCGCAGCATTATTCGCCGCACCGGATCGGTCGCGATCCTTGCTGACAACGTCCATTATCAATCGGACGTGCTGCTCAACGTCGCGGTGATCGGGGCGCTGGTGCTGGACCAGTATTTGGGCGTTTCGGGCGCCGATCCCGTGTTCGGTATCGCCATTGCGCTTTGGCTCGCGTGGAACGCCTTTCAGGCATCGAGCCAGGCGATCGACCAGCTGATGGACAAGGAATGGCCGGAGGACCAGCGCGCCGCCTTCATGGAGGTCGCCGCGCGCCAGCCGGGCATCCGCGGAATCCACGATTTCCGGACGCGCCGCTCGGGTAGCCACGATTTCGCGCAATTCCACATGGAAGTGGACCCGAAGCTCACCGTCGCCGCGGCGCATGACATCGTCGAGCGGGTCGAGCATCGGTTGCGCGAGGTGTTCCCGCGCGTCGAGACGCTGATCCACCTCGATCCCGAGGGGCATGTCGATACCGACAACCCGCTGGTCGAGGCGGACGTGCTGCCCCACTGGTTTGCCAAGAGGATCTGATGCGCATTCCCTACGCCCAGATCGACGCCTTCGCGCGCGCGCCCTTCACCGGCAATCCCGCGGCGGTCATGCCGCTGGCTCACTGGCTCGACGACGAGGCACTCCAGGCGATCGCGGCGGAGAACAATCTGTCCGAGACCGCCTTCCTGGTGCCGGATGAGAGCGGCGACGCCGACTTCACGTTGCGCTGGTTCACGCCGGCGGTCGAGGTGATGCTCTGCGGCCATGCCACGCTGGCAAGCGGCCATTTCGTGCTGTCTTCGGACCGCGACCGCGATCGGGTCCGCTTTCGCACCCGGCATGCCGGCGTGCTGGAGGTCGAGCGTGCCGCGGACGCCTACCGGATGGCGCTGCCTGCCTATCCGGCCGCGCCCCGTCCGCTCGCCGCGATCGTCGCTGCACTTGGCCTGCGCGAGGCGGTGGAGACGCTTTGGCATCCGAACGGCTACGGACTGGTCGTGCTGGACAGCGCCGACGCGGTCCAGGCGCTCGATCCCGAGTTCCGCGCGCTCGCCGCGCAGGCGGACACGCTGACCGTCGTCACGGCGCCAGGGCACGAAACCGACGTGGTCAGCCGTGTCTTCGCCGCCGCGGCCGGAATCGACGAGGACCCGGTCACCGGATCGGCGCATTGCGTGCTGACGCCCTATTGGGCGGCCCGGCTCGGACGGGCGGAGTTCACCGCCTATCAGGCGAGCGCGCGTGGCGGCCACCTCGGTTGCAAACTCGCCGGAGAC
>NZ_JBELLZ010000032.1:0-32104 GCF_042096255.1 Sphingomonas sp.
GCCGCGGTGCTGTTCGCCAACCGCGACAAGGATTGACGTTTCGGACCGCTACTTCGAACAGCCCGGATGCGCCGCCAGGAAGGCCGCCGCCGCCCTGGCGATCGGGCTGTTCGGATCCAGGAAAGCGGTGCGGAAATCATTGTGCGCGGCGCCGGGGAAGATCTTCACCGTCACGTCCATGCCGTTGCCGCGCAGCACCCAGGCGAACCTGCGCGCCTGATCCGCGGTGCCGCGCGCATCACCCCCGGCGGCGAGCAGCACCGCCGGTCGCCGCATCGAATCGGTGGCCAATTCTGTGGGCGACAAGGCCGCCGCCTGGCGCCACGTCAGCCCCAGCCGCTGCTGCAACGTGGGATTGGCCTTGAGCAGGCCGACCAGGTCATAGCCGACGCCGTCGAGCAGGATCAGGCAGCGGATCGGCGGCGCGTCAGGGCGGAAGGCGGCGGTGGCGGCAAGATGCGCCCCCGCCGAATGCGCCACCACCACCGAAGGGCCGCTGCGCACCGCATTGGCGATCTGCCGCTGCACCTGCTCCACGCTGCTCATCAGCGGCACCGTGGGCGGCTTGGGATAGTCGATCGAGGCGAACAGGAACTGGCGTCCCCGGAAGAAGCCGGACAGCGGATCGCCCATCGCCGGCGTGCCGGAAACCCAGCCGCCACCATGCACGAACACAGCGATCGGCGCACGCAGCGGCGGCGCTGTGCCGGCGGCGAACAGCATCACCGTGGCCAGCGCGATCAGCGCGACGCACCTCCTGACGATCCTCACGATTCCCCCGCATCGAACCCCATCCCGCCGTCGCGCTATCGCCGGCAAGGCAGCTCCACAAGGGATTGTGGCGGCTGCGACACCCGATGTGGCACAGTCGTCACACGGTTGCCGCGGCGGCCCTCAGGTCTTCGACGAAGCGGTCGAACTCGCCGCGTTTCGCCGCCTCGTCGGGGAGGCGCAGCAGATAGCTGGGATGGACGGTGATCCACGCCGCGCCCCCGCCGGGAAGCTGGAGCGCGCGGCCCCGCTCGCGACTGATCGTCATCACCTTGCCGAACAGCGATCGCGCCGCGGTGGCGCCCAGCGCCACCATCACCTTGGGGCGCAGCAGCATCTGCTCCTGCTCGATCCACCAGCGGCACGCCTCGATCTCGCCCGCGTCGGGCTTGGCGTGGATGCGGCGCTTGCCGCGCGGCTCGAACTTGAAGTGCTTCACCGCATTGGTGACGTAGGTGTCCTCGCGCGCGATCCCCGCCGCGGCGAGCGCGCGGTTGAACACCTGCCCCGCCGGGCCGACGAAGGGCTGGCCGGCCAGGTCCTCCTGGTCGCCGGGCTGCTCGCCGACGAACATCAGCCGCGCCTCGATCGGCCCCTCGCCGAACACGGTCTGCGTCGCATGCTTGTGGAGGTGACAGCGGGTGCAGCCCATCGCCTCCTCCCGCAGCGCTTCCCAGGCGATCCGGCTGTTGCCGCCGATCTCGGCGGACTGCGCCCTGGTGATCATGCCGCTCTCCCGTGCCTGCGCCGTTGCCAGCAGCTCGGGGACGAGCGCGGTCTCGGGCATGTTCTTCCAATATTTGCGCGGCATCTCCTTCAGCATCGCGCCAACCTTGACGCGCGCGGGATTGAAGATGCTGGCGTAATAGGTCTTCCACACCTCCTCGGTCGGGTCGCCCTCCGGTGCGTCGGCGCGGCTCGCACCCGGACCCTCGGACAGCATCGCGCCGTCCCAATGCAGCGCCACCTCGGGCGTCAGGATCGACCAGCGCATGCTGGCGAAGCGATTGACGAAGAAGGCGGCGTTGGCGCGCACGATATGGTGCTCGGGCTCGAACCAGGCGACGTAGCGGCTCCCCGCCTCCTCCGGCACTTCGCGGAAGCGGAGGAAGGCGCGCATCTTGTGGATGTCGCGGCGGACATGCTTGGCCAGCCCCTCCAACCGCCGGACCAGGGGATCGGCATGGTCATCGGTCAGCCGCGGCTCGGTGCGCAGCCGGTCCAGCATCGTGTAGAGCAGGGCGAAGCGCTCAGCATCGCGGTGCAGGATCACGTTGCGGGCGAGATCGAGGAACGCGCGCGGCACGGTGAAGGCGGGGCCGACCGGATCGTGCCGCGGCGGCGCGGGCGTCTCGGCAGCGGCGAACAGGTCCCCCGCCTCCGCGCCCACCTGCCACACCACGTCATCGGGCGGCACCGCGGCGGCGATCAGCCCGCGCGCCGCGTCGCGCCAGGCATTGAAATCGTCGGGAGCTGGCAGCGTAACCACGCGCATGGCGGGGCAACGGCTGAAATGGTCCGGAGTTGCTCCCCGTGCTGGCCCGTTTGTCCCCGATTTGCTCCCGCAAGGGCGTGAGCTCAGACAGGGTCCTCGCCTTCGCGGGGACACACCTGATCCGGCGGTTCAGCCGAGACCCACCGCGTCAGAAGCTCCCCGCCTCCACCCCCAGCACCTGCGCCAGTTCGGTCAGCGCCTGGTCCTCGGTCGAGACCTTGATCGCCGCCATCCCCAGTGCCGCCGCCGGCTTGCAGTTGATGCCCAGGTCGTCGAGGTACACGCATTCGTCGGGCCGACGGCCGAGATGTTCGCACATCATCTGGTAGATGCGCGGATCGGGCTTGCGCACGCCCACCTTGCTGCTTTCCAGCACGCAGTCGAACCGCTGCATCACCTCGGCCACCGCGCGCGCCTTGTCGGCGGTGCGCGCCATGCCCGCGCCCTGGCCGGTCGGCACGTTGTTGGTGATGCAGCCCAGGTGATAGCCGTGCCGCCGCAGCCAATCGAGCGCATGCACCATCCGCGGCCGCACGTCGCCGGCGAGCACCGCAAGAACATCTTCCCCGCGCACCTCATGGCCGAGCGCCTTGGCCTCTTCCGCAAACGCCGCATCGAAATGCCGCGCGTCGATCTCCGCGCGCTCGAACCGCGCCCAGGCATTGTCGTCCGGCGAGAGCGCGTTGACCCGGCGGATGAAGTCCGCCGGCAGCCCGCGCTCGCGCTCCAGTCGGTTGAACGCCTCGAACGGAGACGAGGTGATCACCCCGCCGAAATCGAAAATCACGGTGTCGCGCATGATCCTTGTGTAACGCGGAGGCTCCGGGACGCAATCGCGCTCAGCGCGCCGGCCCGTCGTCGTCCTGCTGCTGCGCGCGCCCCCCTTGTTCGGCATCGGACCGCTTGATGAAGCTGATCTTGCCCTGCGGCTCCAGGATCGCCCAGGAGACCTCCTCCATCCGGCCGATGCCGGCCAACCGCATCTCCGATTCGACCTCGCCGCGAGTCATCCGGTCGCGGCGCAGGTTGCGCTCGATCAGCGCGCCGTCGCGGATGATCACGCGCGGCTCGCCCTCCAGTGCGCCCTTCAGTCGCGGAAAGGCGTAGGTCAGCCAGCCCAACGCTACGGCCCAGAAGGCGAAGGTGCCGATCGCCAGCACCGCGCCGGTGATGCTGAAGTCATTGTGGGTCACGCCCTGCTGGATCAGGTCGCCGATCACCACCAGGACCACCACCTCGAACGGCGCCATCTGCCCCAGCTCGCGCTTGCCGAGCAGGCGGAGCAGCAGGAACACCGCAAAGAACATCGCGGTAGCGCGCAGCACGATGTCCATTACGGCAGCACCCGGATGTGGAGCGGCACCGACGCCAATTCGGCCTCGCCGTCGAGCAGCGCGACCCGCCCGCGCGTGCCGACGGTCAGCGGCGGGTTGATCTGCCCGTCCACCTTCATCGTCAGCCGCTCGCCGGCCTTGAGCGGGCCATAGTGGAAGCGGAACACGCCATCGGTCGCCTCCTCCTTGTCGGCGGCGGGGATCTGCGTGTTGATGGTCAGGTCGTGCCAGGCGGACGCGTCGATCGCGACCACCGCATCGGCGATGGCACGCTTCGCGGTTACCTCCACCCGCATCTCGAAAAAGATGCCGCTGCGCATCGTGTGCGGCACCGTCACGGCGAGGTCGGCGGCGGAGGAGGTCGCGCTGAGTGTCTCCGCCCTGCGCCCGCCCAGAATGCCGAACAGCGCGAGCACGATCATCCCGCCAAGCAGCAGCAGCGACAAGGGATTGGCGTGGCGATGCAGGCGCGACGGCACCGCAACATGCCGGTCCTCAACACCATCCGGGAAATGCGCCTGCGCCATCCGCTCCACCAATGTTGTGGAACCGTAACGGTCGGGAAGCGGCTATGTTGCGCGATTGTTGCGCCCGATCGACAGGGGCAATGGCGCGAGTGACGGGGCTCGAACCCGCGACCTCCGGCGTGACAGGCCGGCGCTCTAACCAACTGAGCTACACCCGCTCGCAAAAGCGTGAGGCGCGCTGCTAGGGCCCCCTTGCCGGGCTGTCAACGCCCGAATCCGACAATCCTTCACGATCCGATGGCGCACGGGTCAGCGTACCGTGTTCGAACAGGAAGCCGGCGATGTCGGGCTTGCCCGCCGCGGCGATAATCGTCTGGATGATGATCAACAGCGGCACCGCCAGCAGCGCGCCCACCGTGCCCCAGATCCATCCCCAGAAGCTGATGGAGATCAAAATGAGCACCGGATTGATCGTCAGCCGATGCCCGACGATCAGCGGCGTCACCACATTCGCCTCCACCAGGTGCATCCCGTACATGATCGCCGGCGCGGCCAGCGCGGTCCAGATGTCGGAAAAGGTCATCAGCCCGCCGATGGCGAGCAGCAGCGCCGCGATCAGCGGTCCGAAATAGGGGATGTAGTTGAAGAGGGCGACGATGCCGCCCCACATCAGCGGAAAGGGCATGCCGATCGCGTGCATTGCCAGCGCCACCAGCAGCCCCAGGATGATGTTGATCGCGGTGATCGTGCCCAGATAGGCGGAGACGTCGTCCACCACATCCTGGATCACCCGCGCGGTCGCCATCGCGCCGCCGAAGCTGGAGCGCGCGGTGATCGTCCGCTGCCGCATCCGCGTCCAGCCGGCCAGGAAGAAGAACACCACCAGCACCGCATAGAGCGTCTGGATGATAACCGCCGGCGCGCTGGTCGCGGCAAGTTCCAGGATCGAGCGCGGCGGCGCCACCGCGGCGGTGGGCGAGGAGCGGATCGGCGTGGTGGCGATCTGACGCAGCGCCCGGTTGGCATAGCGTTCCAGGTTGGAGTAGAGGTCCAGCAACGGTGCCAGGTTCGCCTGGATGCGGTCGATCCGATTGGGCAGCAGCCGGAAGAAGTCGGTCGCCGGCACCACGATCGCTGCCAGCGCCACATTGGCGATCACCAGGAAGATCAGCACACAGATCAGCGCCGCCAGCGTGGAGGGAATGTAGCGCCGCTCCAGCCATTCGAGCGGCGGGATCAGCGCGATGCCGATCACCAGCGCCGCGGTGGTGGGCAGAAAGAACTCCGCCCCCGCCGCCAGCGCGAACGGCAGCCCCACCATCAGGCCCAGCGCTGCGGTCAGCGTCAGAGAGGCGAGCAGCCGGTCCCGCCTGAGCGCGATCCGCGCCTCGTCTTCATCGTGTACCGGTAACATGCCGCGATCCGCCATGTGTCTGACGTTAGCGGCTTTGCGGCGGGTGGATAGTGGCGCTACGACACAGCCAGGGAGGATAACGGTGTCAGAATTCATCCTGGTGATCGACGAGGGCACCACCTCGACCCGTGCGATGCTGTTCACTCGCGAGGGAGAGTGCCGCGCGGTCGAACAGGCGGAGCTGACCCAGAGCTATCCGCGCCCCGGCTGGGTCGAGCATGACGCCGCCGAGATCTGGCGCAAGACCTTGCGGGTGGCGGGCGCGATGCTGGCGCAGGCGGGCGGTCCTGCCAACATCGCCGCGATCGGCATCACCAACCAGCGCGAGACAATGGTGTTCTGGGACCGGCAGACCGGCGAGCCGCTCACCCCCGCGATCGTCTGGCAGGACCGCCGCACCGCCGAAGCGTGCCGCGGCTTGCGCGAGGCGGGGCACGAGCCGCAGGTGCAGGCGACCACCGGCCTCATCCTCGATCCCTATTTCTCCGCCTCCAAGATCGGCTGGGCGATGCGCGAATGGCCACAGCTCCGCGCGGCGGGCGATCTGCTGGCGATCGGCACGGTGGAAAGCTGGCTGGTGTGGAAGCTCACCGGCGCGCACGTCACCGACGCGTCCAATGCCAGCCGCACCGCGCTGATGGCGCTCGATGGCGGCTGGGACGAGGGGCTGTGCGACCTGTTTGGCGTTCCCCGCGCGGCGCTGCCCGAGATCGTCGATTGCGCCGGCACCTTCGGCGAGACGCGGCAGTTCGGCGGCGCCATCCCGATCTGCGGCCTCGCGGGCGACCAGCAGGCCGCCACGATCGGCCAGGCCTGCCTCACCGAAGGCGATACCAAGGCGACCTTCGGCACCGGCGCCTTCATCCTCACCCAGTGCGGCGAGACGCCGCGCCGCTCCGAGCATCGCCTGCTCTCCACCGTCGCGTGGCAGCTCGGCGGCAAGCGCAACTATGCGCTCGAAGGATCGGTGTTCGTCGCCGGCAGCCTCGTGAAATGGCTGCGCGATTCGCTCGGCCTCATCCACGACGCCGCGGAAACCGACGCGCTCGCCCGCTCGGTCGAGGACAATGCCGGCGTCTACCTCGTCCCTGCCCTTTCCGGCCTCGGCGCGCCGTGGTGGGAGCCCGAGGCGCGCGCCGCAATCAGCGGGCTCAGCTTCTCCAGCGGCAAGGCGCACATCGTCCGCGCCGCGCTGGAGGCGATGGCGCACCAGGCACATGACCTGAAGCAGGCCTTCGCCAAGGATGGCGCCGACTGGTCGCGGCTGCGCATCGATGGCGGCATGGTCGCCAACGACTGGATGGCGCAGGACCTCGCCGACATGCTCGCGCTGACGGTGGAACGCCCCCGCTTCGCCGAGACCACCGCGCTGGGCGCGGCGATGCTGGCGGGCGTGGGCTGCGGCTGGTTCGCGGACCTCGCCGCGGCCAAGGCGATGCGCGGCAACGTGGAGGCGTTCGAGCCGGCGATGGACGATGCCGTGCGCGACGCGCGGCTGGCCGGGTGGAGCGCGGCGGTGAGCAAGGTGGTGGACTAACCAGTTCCCTCTCCCCTTTTGGGGAGAGGGTGGCCGAGCCGAAGGCGAGGTCGGGAGAGGGTCAGTGAGAGTCACGCCACTCACCGCACTTCCCCTCTCCCTCGGCGCTGCGCGCCTCTCCATCTCCCCAGAACGGAGAGGGGCAAGTAGGACATCTCCATGACTCCCCTCACCCCCCTCGCCGGCCGCCGCATCCTCTTCGCCATGGCGCTCGGCCAGGAATATCTCGCCCACCTCCAGCGCCGCTTCGTGCCGCTGTTCACCGGTGTCGGCCCGATCGAGGCGGCGATCGCCACCACCGCCGCGCTCGCCGAATTCGCCGCCGCCGGCACGTTGCCCGACCTCATCGTCTCGCTCGGCTCCGCCGGTTCGCGCCGCCGCCCGCTCGGCAGCGTCCACCAGATCAGCCGCGTTTCGTGGCGAGACATGGACGCAAGCCCGCTCGGCTTCGAGGCGGGTGTGACGCCCTTCGCCGATCATTCCGGCTGGCTGGAACTCGCCACCCCGCTCGATCTTCCTACCGCCACACTTTCCACCGGCGCCGACGTCGTCACCGGCGCGCGGTACGACTCGATCGACGCGGACCTTGTCGACATGGAGACCTTCGCGGTGGTGCGCGCCGCCGCCCGCTACGGCGTGCCGGTGATGGGCCTGCGCGGCGTTTCCGATGGACCGGGCGAACTGACCGGCATCCATGACTGGACCGCGCTACTGGAACACCTCGACGAGAGGCTGGCGGAGGCAGTGGATCAGTTGATCCCATCCGACGGAGAGACGTCGATCCGCAAGGACTGATATGCCTCCCCGGCGAACGCCGGGGTCCAGCTGGGAGCGGCCCGATATTGGGCCCCGGCGTTCGCCGGGGAAGTGAAAGAAACGTGTCGGCGCCGCGTCCTCACGCCGAAACCATTGCCGCTGTCCTACAAGCCCCGTGCGTGGTACTTACACGTTCAGGCTCTTTCTACTGTCGATCCACCCGCCTCCGCTCGCCACGCGACGATCGGCGACGCGTCCGCGCTCATCCGCTGCCGCCCCGGCCAACACGCGCGACGGTGTCAACTTAGTGTCAACTTCCGCTCCGCAGCATCGTCAGGCAGCGCTCACTTGCAGGGGTCGTGCCCCCAGTTCATCAACGAATAGCGCCAGTCGCTGTGTTCCTTGTCCTCGGCCGGACCGCCCTGCGCCAGGTGGCGGTGGACGTAGCCGACCACCTTTTTCATGTGCGCATAATCGTCGTCGGTCAGGTCGGCCTTCTTGGTCCGCTTGATCTCGATGATCCGCTTGCCGGACTTGTGGCCGACGCTCTCGCCCGATCCCTTGCCGTCCTCGCCCTTCCAGCCAACGCGTTTCGAATCCTCGCTGTCGAGGAACGTCTCCAGCGCCGCGGGGGCCATGTTCACCGCCTCGTTGAAATCGGCATAGGCCTGCTGGCGCGCGTCATCGTCCATGCGTCACTCTCCCAATATCGGGGGTGAACGCTTGCCGATCAGTCGAGTGCCACCGGCACGCCGCCCTTGAGCACCGCCGCCGGCCGCTCCAGCACACGCACGTCGGCGGTGGGGTCACCCGTCACCGCCACCATGTCCGCCCATTTGCCGACGCTGAGCGAGCCCACATCGCTCCGACCCAGCGCCTCCGCCGCGGCGTTGGTCGCAGCGCGGATCGCCTGCACCGGGGTCATGCCCCATTCTACCATCTTGCTGAATTGCCTGGCATTGTCGCCATGCGGATAGACGCCCGCGTCGCTGCCGAACACCATCGCCACGCCCAGCCCCACCGCGCGCTGGAAGGTCTGGCGCTGCTTCAGGCCGATCGCGCGCTCCTTGTCCAGGCTCTCCTGCTCGGTGCCGTTGGCGGTGCCGGTCGCCAGGATGTAGTCGTCGTTGTAGATATCCATCGAGAAGCGGGTCTTGTGCTGGATGGCGAGGCGCATCGCCTCATCGGAGGCGAGGCTGGCGTGCTCGATCGTGTCGATGCCCGCGACGATCGCCGCCTTGATCCCCTCGTCGCCATGGGCATGCGCCGCGACCTTCATGTCCAGCATGTGCGCCTCGTCGGCGATTGCCTTCATCTCCTCGACGCTGAGCTGCTGCCCGCCGACCGAATCGCCCAGCGAGAAGACGCCGCCGGTGGCGCAGATCTTGATCACCTCGGCACCATATTTGTGCAGCCAGCGCACCTTGGCGCGCCCCTCGGCCGGCGAATTGACCACGCTGGGCAGCTGCTTGTCATAGGAGGGCGGCAGCGCATTGTCGTCGCAATGGCCACCGGTCGCGCCGATCGCATAGCCCGCCGGCACGATCCGCGGCCCGATCACCCAGCCGCCGTCGATCGCTTCCTTGAGGCCGACATCCTGGAAATCCGCAGCGCCGACGTTGCGCACCGTGGTGAAGCCCGCCCGCAAAGTCTTGGCCGCATTGGCAACGCCCACCGCGCCCCAAAAGCTGTCGGTATATTTCAGCGTCTGGTAACCGCCCACCTCCGCCAGGCTGGTGAGGTGGACGTGCATGTCGATCAGCCCGGGCAGGATCGTCACGTCGCCCAGGTCGATGCGCTTGGCATCCGTCGGGATCTGCGGCCGCTGCCCCGACCCGGAGGCGATCGAGGCGATGCGCCCATCCGTCACCACGATCACCGGCTGCGCGACGACGCGCCCGCTCTCCACCTCCAGCATCCGCGCCGCGGTGACGACCACCGTCTCAGCGGCGGCGGGGGTGGCAAGCGAAAGGACAAAGGCGGCGACGAGAAGGCGCATCGAGATCTCCTGGAGGTCTCCTCCAGAATGCCCGTTTCGACGCGCCCGTAAAGGCCTCAGCCGTTGCTTGCGATCCACTCCTCCAGCACCGGTGCGATGCGGGTGCGCCACTTGGAGCCGTTGAAGATGCCGTAATGGCCGACGCCCTCGGCCATCAGATAGCACTTCTTCGCATCGTTCAGGTTCGTCGCCAGCGTCAGCGCCGCCTTGGTCTGGCCCAGGCCCGAGATATCGTCGCGCTCGCCCTCGATCGCCAGCAGCCCCACGTCGGTGATCGCGCCGGGATCGACAAGGCGGCCGCGATGAACGAATTCGCCCTTGGGCAACTTATGCGTCTGGAACACGACATCGATCGTCTGGAGGTAGAATTCGGCGGTCATGTCGCAGACCGAACGATATTCGTCATAGAAGGTCTTGGTCGCGTCCGCGCTCTCGCCGTCGCCGCGGACCAGATGCTTGAACATCTCCCAATGGCTCAGCATGTGGTTGCCGAGGTTCATCGACATGAAGCCGCTAAGCTGGAGGAAGCCGGGGTAGACCTTGCGCCCCGCGCCCGGATACATGCCCGGCACGGTGGCGATCACGTTCTGCTCGAACCAGGCGAACGGCCGCTCGGTCGCCAGCGTGTTGACCGCGGTGGGCGCCTCGCGCGTGTCGACCGGCCCGCCCATCATCGTCAGCGTCTTCGGACGGCACGGGTGCTGGTCGGCGCTCATCAGCGCGACGGTGGCATAGCTGGGCACCGAAGGCTGGCAGACCGCGAGCATGTGCGCGCCCGGCCCGATCTGCTCCAGATACTCGACCAGATAGTCGACGTAATCGTCGAGGTCGAACTTGCCCGCGGCGGTCGGCACCAGCTTCGCATCATGCCAGTCGGTGATGTACACCTCCGCCGATTGCAGCATCCGCTCCACCGTGCCGCGCAGCAGCGTCGCGAAGTGGCCGGACATCGGCGCGACGATCAGCAGCTTGGGGCTTCCCTCGACACCTTCGCGGACGAACTTCTTGAGATCGCCGAACGGCTTCGACAGCACGACCTCCTCTTGCACCGCCACCTCGCGGCCGTCCACCTCGACACGATCGATGCCGAAGGCCGGCTTGCCGCGCGGCGCAGAGGCGTGGGCGAACACCTCCAGCGCCGAGGCGATCACCTGTCCGCCGCCGAAATAGGAGAACGGGTTTGCCGGGTTGGACCACATGCCCGCGCCGAAACTGGCCATCGAACTGGCGGTGTTGAGCAGGGAGCGCTGGAACTCGTAGGCGTCGTAGAGCATCGGGTATCCTGTAGCCGAGCGAATCTCGCATTTCGTAACGGATAACGCGCCGCATGCAACGTCGGCTCCCGTTTGACCGTGGGCGTTGCCGTTCCGACACCGGACAGTGTAGGCGGGCAGGCCATGAACCCTGCCGAACCTGAACGGCCGCGCCGGCGCATGAGCGACCTCGGCCTGGTCTGGCACCGCGCGACCCGCTACCCCGCGCACATCGCCGCCTCCGTCGCCGCGCTGACCGTCACGTCAGCCGCAACGATCGGCATTCCCTATGCCTTCAAGCGGGTGATCGACCGCGGCTTTGGCCCCGGGCAGGACGAAAGCACCGTCGCCGGCTCGTTCCACTATCTGCTGATGATCGTCGCGGTGCTGGCGATCGCCACCGCGATCCGCTTCTACTTCGTCTCATGGCTGGGCGAGCGCGTCGTCGCCGACATCCGCCTCGCCGTGCAGCGCCACCTGATGACGCTTTCGCCCGGCTTCTTCGAGGAGAATCGCCCGGGCGAGATCGCCTCGCGCCTCACCTCCGATACCGCGCAGATCGAGATGGTGGTCGGCTCCACCGTGTCCGTGGCGCTGCGCAACATCGTCACCGGCATCGGAGGCGTGATCTACCTGTTCGTGATCTCGCCCAAGCTTGCCGGGCTGCTGATGCTGGCAATCCCCGCGATCATCCTGCCGCTGGCGCTGCTCGGCCGCCGCATCCGCAACCAGAGCCGCACCTCGCAGGATCGGATCGCCGATGTCGGCACCATCACCGGCGAAGTGCTGGGCGCGATGAAGATCGTCCAGGCGTTCGGACAGGAGGCACGCGAGAGCGGGCGCTTCACCGAGGCGGTGGAGGCGACCATGGCGGCGGCGCGGCGGCGTATCGCGCTGCGTGCGGCGATGACCGCGATCGTCATCGCTTTGGTGTTCGGCTCGGTCACCATGGTGCTGTGGGAGGGCGCGATCGATGTCGCCGCCGGGCGCCTCTCCGGCGGGTCGATCGCCGCCTTCGTGCTGACCGGCGGCATCGTCGCGGGCGCATTCGGCGCGCTTACCGAGGTCTATGGCGACCTGCTGCGCGGAGCCGGTGCCGCGGGTCGGCTCGCCGAGCTGCTGGCGGCGCGGCCGGAGATCGCCGCGCCGGCGACGCCGCGCGCATTGCCGCAACCCGCGCGCGGCGCGGTCGCATTCGAGGGGGTCGAGTTCCGCTATCCCACCCGCCCGGACACTGCGGCGCTGCACGATTTCAGCCTGTCGGTCGCGCCGGGCGAGACGGTGGCGGTGGTCGGCCCCTCCGGCGCGGGCAAGTCGACATTGTTCCAGCTGATCGAGCGCTTCTACGATCCCGACGCGGGCCGGGTGACGCTCGACGGTATCGACCTGCGCGATGCCGATCCCGCCGCGGTCCGCTCGCGCATTGCCATGGTACCGCAGGAAACGGTGATTTTCGCCGCCAGCGCGCGCGACAACCTGCGCTACGGCCAGTGGCAGGCCGGGGACGACGCGATCTGGGCGGCGGCGGAGGCGGCGAATGCAGCGGAGTTCCTGCGCAAGCTGCCTGACGGGCTCGACACCTATCTCGGCGAGGGCGGCGCGCGCCTGTCTGGCGGTCAGCGCCAGCGTGTCGCCATCGCCCGCGCGCTTCTCCGCGATGCGCCCTTGCTGCTGCTCGACGAGGCGACCAGCGCGCTTGACGCGGAGAGCGAGCGGCTGGTGCAGGAGGCGCTCGAACGGCTGATGGCCAGTCGCACCACGATCGTCATCGCCCACCGCCTCGCCACCGTGCGCGCCGCCGGGCGCATCGTGGTGATGGACGAGGGCCGCATCGTCGAGGAAGGCACGCACCAGGCGCTGGTCTCGCAGGGCGGCCTCTACGCACGGCTGGCGAGTTTGCAGTTCGACATGGCGGCGTAGTAGCCTCTCCGCAAAAGAGAGGGAGAGGCGCGTGGCTGACTTCGACATCATCGTCTATGGCGCGACCGGTTATACCGGCCGGTTGGTCGCCGAGTATCTCGCGGGCAGCTATCCCGCCGGCGTGCGCTGGGCGATGGCCGGGCGCTCGCTCACCAATCTCCGGCTGGTCCGCGACGACCTCGGCCTACCCGAGTCGACTCCGCTGCTCACCGCCAACTCCGACGACGCCGCCTCGCTGCGCGCCATGTGCGCGCGCACCACAGTAGTGATCACCACCGTCGGCCCGTACCAGGTCTACGGCAGCGACCTGGTCGCCGCCTGCGCCGCGACCGGCACCGCTTATGTCGACCTATGCGGCGAGCCGGGCTGGATGCGGCAGATGATCGACGCGCATCACCAGGCGGCGAAGGCGAGCGGCGCGCGCATCGTCTTCTCCTGCGGCTTCGATTCGATCCCCTTCGATCTCGGCGTGCTGACGCTCCAGGAGGCGGCGCGGGCCCGCTTCGGAAGGCCGGCGCCGCAGGTGAAGTGCCGCGTCCGCTCGATGAAGGGTGGCTTCTCCGGTGGCACCGCGGCGAGCCTCAAGGCGACGATGGCGGCGGCGGCGCGCGATCCCTCGCTGATAGCGCTGCTCGCCAGCCCCTTTGCGCTGACGCCGGGGCACAGCGGCGCGCACCAGCCGGCCGGACTACTCCCCGAATATGATCCGACGATCAACGCCTGGGTCGCGCCCTTCGTGATGGCGCCGATCAACACCAAGAACGTCCACCGCACCAATTTCCTGCTCGACCAGCCCTATGGCGCCGACTTCGTCTATGACGAGATGGTGGTCACCGGATTGGGCGACCTGGGCAAGGCGGCCGCGGAGGCGCTCGCCAAGCTCAATCCGTTCGCGGGCGACAGCGGGCCCAAACCTGGCGAGGGACCGAGCAAGGAAGAGCGCGAGACCGGCCATTTCGACATCCTCTTCGCCGGGCTGATGCCGGACGGCGGGCGGATCGACGCGGTGGTCACCGGCGACCGCGACCCCGGCTACGGCTGCACGTCGAAGATGCTGGCGGAGAGCGCCTTGTGTCTGGTGCAGGACGTGGCCGGCGAGGGCGGCATCTGGACGCCGGGGGCACTGATGGGCGTGCCGCTGCGCGACCGGCTGATGGCGAAGGCGGGGATGACGTTTACCGCCTGACCATCACCGCTTCCCCTGGTGGCGGATGTTCGCCGGCCTTCCGCGCTTCTTGATCACGCGCCGCGGGCGCTCCTCACGCCGCGGCGGCAGCGCGCCCTTCCCTTCGGGCATCTCAAAGCGCAGCGCGCCCGAAACCGGGTTCGCCTCGGCGAGACGCAGCTGGAGCGTCTGCCCCGAGGCATAGACGTCACCGCTGCTCTCGCCGACCAGCCGCTGGCTCGCCTCGTCGAAGCGGAAATATTCCCCGCCCAGATCGCGCACCGGCATCAGCCCGTCCCCGCCGACTCCCTCCACCGTCGCGAAGAAGCCGAAGTTGGTGACACCGGTGATCCGAGCCTCCACCGTCTCGCCGACCCGCTCGGACAGATAGGCCGCGACATAGCGGTCGATCGTCTCGCGCTCTGCCTCCATCGCGCGGCGTTCCAGCGCGGAGATGGTCTGGCCGATGCGGTCGAAATCCTCATCGCCGTTCAGCCCGCCCGTACCGAGCCCGTAGGCAGAGACCAGCGCGCGATGGACCATCAGGTCCGCGTACCGCCGGATCGGCGAGGTGAAATGCGCATAGGAGCCGAGCGACAGGCCGAAATGCCCGGCGTTGGCAGGCCCGTAATAGGCTTGGGTCTGCGATCGCAGCACCTGCTCCATCACCTGCGGGCGGAAATCGGCCTCGCCCACCTTGGCGAGGATCGCGTTGAACGTCGCCGGGCGGATCACCTGGCCGAGCGCGAAGGCGACGCCGAACGTTTCCAGATAATCCTTGAGCGCGACCAGCTTCTCGCGCGTCGGCGGCTCGTGGATGCGGTACATCACCGGCGCCTTCTTCGCCTCCAGCGCCTTGGCAGCGGCGACATTGGCGGCGATCATGTAATCCTCGATCAAGCGGTGCGCATCGAGCCGTTCGCGCGGCGCCACCGACATGATGCGGCCCTTCTCGTCGAGCATCACCCGCCGCTCGGGCAGGTCGAGGTCGAGCGGTTCGCGCTTGTCCCGCGCCGCAGCCAGCGCGCGCCAGCAGTCCCACAGGGGTAGGAGGATATCCCTAAGCCCCTCCCCTTCAGGGGAGGGGTTGGGGTGGGGCCTGTCAGCGGGCGCAGGTCTCGTTGAGACACTGTCCCCACCCCCAACCCCTCCCCTGAAGGGGAGGGGCTTGCTATCCACGATCGCCTGCGCATCCTCATAGGCGATATTGGCTGCGATCCGCACGATCGCGCGGGTGAACCGCCACGACTTGAGCACGCCCGCCGCGGTGACCTGGAGGTGGCAGGCAAGCGCTGCGCGATCTGCGCCTTCCTTGAGCGAGCAGACATCCGCCGACAGCACCTCCGGAAGCATCGGCACCACGCGGTCGGGGAAATAGACCGAATTGCCGCGCGCGCGCGCCTCGCGGTCGAGGTGGGAGCCGGGGCGGACGTAGAAGGACACGTCGGCGATCGCGACGATCGCGCGCCAGCCGCCCGGGTTGGCGGGATCGTCGTCGGGTGTCGCCCAGACCGCGTCGTCATGGTCGCGGGCGTCGGCGGGGTCGATCGCGACGATGGGCAAATGCCGCAGATCTTCTCGATCCTCGCGCAGATAAGAGCCCGCGACGCGCTCGGCTTCCTCAATCGTTTCGGCGGTGAAACGATCCGGGATGCCGTGCTTGTGGATCGCGATCAGCGAGAAGCTGCGCGGGGCGAACGGATCGCCCAGCCGCTGCACCACGCGCGCGGTGATCCGGGGCGGGCGGCCGGCACGCTCGGCGAGGACGAGGTCGCCGGCATCGGCATCGCCGACATCGGACACGGGGAACTCGCGCCGCTCCTTCTTCTCGACGCCCTGGAGCCAGAAGCGGTCGCCCTCACGGCGGAGCACGCCGATCATCTGCTCGGCGGCAGGGGCGAGCACCTTCATCGGGTGCGCGATCCAGCCGTTCCCCGCCTCCTCGGTGCGCGCGAGGATCCGCTCGCCGACCCCCAGCGCACCGCGCTTGCGCTCGCGCACGCGAAGCTTCGGCGCGGGCGTCTCCGCCTCCCAGCGCTCGGGCATCGCCCAGACGTTGCCGCCCTCGTCCACGTCCGCGACGCGCAGCACCGTCACCTTGGGCAGGCCGCCCATCTTGTGGAAGGCGCGGCCAGGAGCGGAGTCGATCAGCCCCTCATCCGCCATGTCCTTGAGCAGGGCCTTGAGCACGATCTTGTCTTGCGCGGAAAGGCCGAAGGCGCGCGCGATCTCACGCTTGCCCGCGGGCTGGTCGCTGGTGGCGATGAAATCGAGGATCTGCTGGCGGGTGGGCAGCCCGGCGGGTTTTCTCATGGGCGAGAGATAGGCGCGACCGGAGCGCGCGTCATCCGTTCTCGACTTCGCGGGACGGCCAAGGATATGGAAGCTCTATGACAACGCTGGCATACGACCTGCTGATCGTCGGCGGCGGCATCAACGGCTGCGCGATCGCGCGCGAGGCGGCGCTGCTTGGCCTCACGGTGCTGCTGGCCGAGCGCGACGACCTCGCCAGTCACACCTCCTCCGCTTCGTCTAAGCTGATCCACGGCGGCATCCGCTACCTCGAATATTATGACTTCAAGCTGGTCGCCGAAGCCCTACGAGAACGCGAGCGGCTGGTGAAGGCGGCGCCGCACATCATCCGGCCGATGCGTTTCGTGCTGCCGCACCAGCATGCGGTGCGGCCGTGGTGGCTGGTTCGGCTGGGCCTGTACCTCTACGATTTCCTGGGCGGGCGGATGACCCTGCCCCGCTCGCGCGGGTTGCGCGCCGGCGACACCGCTTATGCCGCGCCGCTGAAGACCGGCGGCAAGGGCTTCGTCTATTCAGACGCCTTCGTCGATGACTCGCGCCTCACCGTGCTCAACGCGGTCGACGCGGCGGCGAACGGCGCCACCATCCGCACCCGCACCGAGTTCACCGGCGCGCGCAGAGAGAACGGGGGCGATGGCGACGGCTGGCTGGCGACGCTGGCGGATGGCGAGCAGGTCCGCGCCCGCGCGATCGTCAACGCGGCGGGGCCTTGGGTGGCGGAGGCGCTGGCACGCACCGGCGTCAATGCCGCCGCGGGCGTGCGGCTGGTCAAGGGCAGCCACATCGTCGTGCCGCGGCTGTACGAGGGCGACCACGCCTATATCCTCCAGCAGCCCGACCGGCGGATCGTCTTCGCCATCCCCTGGCAGGGCCGCACCGAGATCGGCACCACCGACGTGCCGGTCGACCGGCCCGAGGACGCGCGAATTTCGGACGACGAGGTCGCCTATCTCTGCGACGCGGCGAACCGCTATTTCACCCGGACGATCGCACCATCGGACGTGGTGGCGATCTGGTCGGGCGTGCGCCCGCTCTACGACGACGGGGTGAGCGAGGCGCGCGCGGTGACGCGCGACTATGTGCTCGAACTCGATGACGCCGGCCCTCCACTGCTCAGCATCTTCGGCGGCAAGATCACCACCGCACGCCACCTGGCCGAGGAGGCGATGGGCAAGCTCGCCCCGCTGCTCGGCATCGCCGCGCACCCGGTGACCCGCGCGCGCGTGTTCCCCGGCGGCGCGATCGACGACTTCGCCAGCTTCGTCGCGCAGGTCCGCGCGACCTGGCCATTCCTCGGCGACGCACGTGCCGAGCGGATGGCGCGCGCCTATGGCTGCCGCCTCGCCGAGATGCTGTCCGGCGTCTCCGACGCGGCCGGCCTTGGCGCCGAGCTGGGCGGTGGTCTGACCGAGCTGGAGGCCCGCTGGATGCGCGACGAGGAGTTCGCCCGCTCCGCCGCCGACGCGCTCGACCGGCGATCCAAAATCGGGGTGGAGCTGACCCCCGAAGAGCGCGGCCGCGTTGGCGGCTGGTGGGCGGCGAACGCTACGGCTTGATGCCGAAGCGGACGTATGTGCGGTCGATCTGCGGTTCGAGGAAACGCGCCGCCGCGAGGTCGGCATCGCCTTCCGCCGTGTTGCCCTGACGACGCCGGATCACGCCCCGCATGTAGAGGCTTTCCGCCATGTCCGGGCTGGTTTCGAGAACCGCCTCCAGATCGCTGAGCGCGTCCTCCATCCGGCCGAGACGGAAATAGACCAGCGCGCGGCTGTCCAGCGCCGCCTGCGCCGAGTCGGCCAGTTCGATCGCCTTTGTGCAGTCCTTCAGCGCGGTATCAAGCGCGGTGTTCACCAGGCCCTTGATCCAGCAGCGCGAGTTCAGGAGGGCCGGGCTGCCCGGCCGCTGCGCCAAAGCGTCGTCGATCGTCGCCAGCGCGTCCTCACCCTTCCCGGCCCTCGCCTGGAACTCCGCCTTGCTCGACAGGAAGTCGGCGACTTCCTTTCCGCCGGCGTCGATCCGCTCCTGCATCAGCGCCAGCGCGACATCGCTGTTGCCGGCCTGAGACTGGAGATCGGCCAGGGTGTTGATCGCCGACTCAGACCCGGGATCAAGCTTGCGCGCGGCTTCGGCATCGGCGATCGCCTGCGCGGTATCGCCTAGCGCGTAATGGAGTGACGCGCGGGTCAGGTACGTGTCGGCTTTGGGTTCCAGCGCGATTGCGCGATCAAGGTCGGCAAGCGCGCCGCGGCGATCGTAGATCCGCTCCAGGAACCAGGCACGATCGGTCAGTCGCTCGGCATCGTCCGGATCGGCGGCGATCCGCTTGGCATAGAGCGCCGATAGAGTCGCGAACGTCTTGCTCTTGCGGCCTTCGCTCGCAAGCCTCCAGCGTGCCGGATAGTCGGCCGGGGCGACGAGCCGGGGCATTCGCGTCTGCGCCTGGGCAAGCTTCTGCCGTTCCGCCGGGATATCGACCGCCGCAATCTCGGCGCCGTCGGTCCTGCTGGTCTCCGTGATCGTCACCACCGCCCCGGTCTGCGTGATGGCTCGGCTGATCACCGTTCCCGCGAGCCGGCCGTCCATCGCCCGGTCGCCTTCGATCACGAAATTGGCGCCGCCGCCCGGCAGCGTGATGCGGGTGGTCAGCACATTATGTCCCGGATCGGCGGTCCGGACCGGGACCGTCGCCCAGGCGCTACGTGCGCGATCCGGTTTGAACTCCATGTCCTTGACCAGGCGGTCTACCACCGTCTTTAGGCGCCGGTTCTCAGTGGTCCAGCCCGGATAGGCGATGCCGGAAGCGGTGATGGTGGCGGTCGAGGCCTCCGCATCGAAGCGGATCGCGTGAGTGACCACCTCGGGCGTGTCAACGAAGTCCTTGAAGAAGAACTCGACGAACTTCTCGGTTTCGGCCTTGCTCCCCTGCGCAATGCCGCCCTTGATCTGTTCCGCCAGCGCGCCGCGCACCACCACCGTTGCGGTGAAAGGCGCAGGCAGGTTCAGCCCGGCGCTTTCGTCCAGATCAATCGTAACGGCGAGGCCAGGTCGCGCATCCGGCCGGGCGGGCAGCGTCACCAGCGTCGCGCCGGCAGCACGGACCGGCAGCACGGTCGCATAAGGCGGCACGTCGCGCAGGTCCTGCTCCCGCGTGCCGATGGTAGTGCCGTCCAGATACAGGCTTTCGCCGCCCACAATGGCGTGGACCAGCACGTGGTCGAACGCCCCGACGCCAGGAAGGCGGGAGGGGATCAAAGATCCGGCCTTGAGGTTGGCCAGCACCGGTTCTGCTTCCACGCCAAGCTCGTGGAGCATCGCAAGCAGCAACAGCGTCTTGGCCTTACAATCGCCGTAACGACTTTCCCACGTCTGGGTGGGCAGTTGCGGAACCAGATTGCCGGTGTTCATGCCCAGCATCAGGTAACGGACCTGATCCTGCACCAGTCGCAGCGCCATGGCGGTGCGGGCGAGCGGATCGGCGGTGGCCTTGGCGATCCTGCCCACCTCTGCCGCGAGCGGACTGCCGGGAGCTATCAGCCCCTCAGTGGCGTAGAGCGGCGCCATCGCCTTAGACACCGCGCCCCAGTCTTTGAAGCTACTCACCTCGAGCAATGGCAGATTCTGGAAGCGGAGCGGCGCGTCGCCCGGAACGTCGGGCTGCTTGGGAAGCGGCATGGCAACCGTCAGTTCGTGCCAGCCGCCGGCGATTGTTGGAGACTGCGTCACGCCCCCCAAATAGGCCTTCCAACGCAGGTCAACCGTATCGGGCCACAGAAAACGAGTCCGTGCGAACTGAACGCGAACGGGGTCGGCGATCAGCGGCGCGGCGCTCTGCACCTCACCCTTCAGCGTGGGATCAAGTCGACTGGTTGTCACCGCCAGGTGGAGCACGTCGCCGACCGCCAGACCTTCCACTGGCAGGGTGGCAGTGAGCATGCCATCCAGCACGCGACGGTCCATCTGCTGCTCGCGGCGCAGCACGGTGAACGGATCGCCACCCTTGATCAGGTCAATCCGCTGCGCACCGCGGAGAATCTCCAGCTTGTGGACGATCAGATCACCCTGCGCCGGCTGCCACGGCAGCTGCACCTGACCGATCGGGCCTAGCAGCTGCGGGCTGGCAACGCGGGTGGCCGTTTCCACATAGGCCCAGACCTTGCCGCCTTCGATCTTCTGCTGGTTGTCGATCACCAGCAGCACCGGCGCGTCATCGCCCAGCTTGGCGGTGTCGATGGGCGGCGCCGGCTTCACCCAGGACGGCACCGGCTGGTAGAGCACCTTGTCGCCGGCGTGCGCGATGCTGCTGGACGCAAGCAGCGCGAAGACAATCGGCAATCGCGGCATGACCCTGTTTTCCCCGTTGAAACCCCGCGCCGCAGACTAGCGGCATCGGCGCGCGCGGCAAGCATCCGCAATCACTTGGTGCGATCACTTGGCGTGGTAGAAGTCGTACACCTGCTGCGCGACGCCCGCCGAGATGCCGGGCGCCTTCTGGAGATCGGCCAGGCTGGCATCGCGCACCGCGCGGGCGGTGCCGAAGTGCATCAGCAGCGCCTTCTTGCGGCTGGGGCCGATGCCGGGCACCTCGTCCAGCGGGCTGGCGCCGATCGCCTTGGCGCGCTTCTCGCGGTGCGCGCCGATGACGAAGCGGTGGACCTCGTCGCGCAGGCGCTGGATGTAGAACAGCAGGGGCGAGTTAACGGGGAGCATCCGCTCCCCTCCACCCATCAGGTGAAAGACTTCGCGGCCCTCGCGGCCGTGGTGCGGGCCCTTGGCGACGCCGACCAGGCAGACGTCCTCGATGCCGAGATCCTCCAGCGTCGCCCGGGCGGCGTCGAGTTGGGGGCGGCCGCCGTCGATCAGCACCAGATCGGGCCAGGTGCCATCATCGCGATCAGGGCTTTCCTCCAGCTGGCGGGCGAAGCGGCGGCGGAACACCTCGCGCATCATGCCCACGTCGCTGTCGGTCTGCGCTTCCTTGATGTTCCACTTACGATACTGGCCCTTGCGGAAGCCCTCCGGCCCGGCGACCACCATCGCGCCCACGGCATTGGTGCCCTGAATGTGGCTGTTGTCGTAGACCTCGATCCGGTCGGGCGGTTCGGGCAGATCGAACAGCTCGGCCAGCTCACGGTTGAGCTTGGCCTGGGTGGTCGATTCGGCGAGGCGACGCTCCAGCGCCTCGCGCGCGTTGCGTTCGGCCTGTTCCATCAGCCGGCGCCGGGTGCCGCGTTGGGGAACCGAGACCGCGACCTTGTAGCCTGCCGCGTCGGACAGCGCCTGCTCCAGAAGCGCCCCCTCCCCCAGCGTGCGATCGACCAGGATCGCGCGGGGCGGCGGCACCTCCTCATAGAATTGGGTCATGAACTGGACGAGTACCTCGTCCTCGGCGACCTCCGCAGTGTGTGCGGGGAAGAAGCTGCGATGGCCCCAATTCTGCCCGCCGCGGATGAAGAAGGCCTGGATGCCCATCACCCCTTCATGGCTGGCGAGCGCGAAGATGTCCGCGTCGCCCATCCCTTCGGCGTTGATGAACTGGCTGCCCTGGATGAAGGTGAGCGCCTTCAGCCGGTCGCGCAGCACCGCGGCGAGCTCGAAATCCATCGCCTCCGCCGCCGCCTGCATCTGCGCGCCGAGCTTGGCCTGCACGTCGGTCGCCTTGCCCGACAGGAAGCGGCGCGCATCCCCGACGAGGTCGCGATAGCCCGCCTCGTCGATCCGGCCGACGCAAGGGGCCGAACAGCGCTTGATCTGGTAGAGCAGGCACGGCCGGTCGCGCGTCTTGAAGAAGCCGTCGGTGCACGAGCGGAGCAGGAACAGCTTCTGGAGCGCGTTGAGCGTGGTGTTGACGCTGCCCGCGCTGGCGAACGGGCCGTAATAATCGCCCTTGGTGCGCCGCGCGCCACGATGCTTCTGGATGCGCGGGAACTCGTGCTCGCTGTTCAGCAGGATGAACGGGAAGCTCTTATCGTCGCGCAGCAGCACGTTGTAGGGCGGGCGGTAGCGCTTGATCAGCTGCGCTTCGAGCAGCAGCGCCTCCGCCTCGTTGTTGGTGGTGACGATGGTCATCGACCGGGTCTGCGCGACCATGCGCTTCAGGCGGGTCGAGAGGTTGGCGACCTGGGTGTAGTTGGTGACGCGGCTCTTCAGCGCGCGCGCCTTGCCAACGTAGAGCACGTCGCCCTTGGCATCCTGCATCCGGTACACGCCCGCCTTGAGCGGCAGGGTGCGCACGACGTTGCGGATCGCGGCCACGCCCGCGTCGAGATCGGGCGTGTCGCTGCCGCGCACCGTGAAGGTCGCGGCCTCTTCGTTGAAGCGGGTGGGAGGGCCGTAGCCGGACATGCCTGTCGATCTAGGCATGCCCGGACTCGGCGGCAACCAGTCGGTCAGGCGACGGTGAGACCGACGTCGACGTTGTTGCGGGTGGCGTTGGAATAAGGGCAGACCTGGTGCGCGGCGGCGACCAGCTTTTCCGCGTCAGCGCGGTCGAGGCCCGGCAGGGTGACGTGGAGGTCCGCGGTGATGCCGAAGCCACCCTCCGAACGCGGGCCGATGCCGACGGTTGCCTGCACCGTGGTCTCGGCGGGCACCTTGAGGTTCAGCGACGGGGCAACCGCCTTCATCGCGCCGGTGAAGCAGGCCGCATAGCCGGCGGCGAACAATTGCTCGGGATTGGCGCCGTCGCCGCCCGCTCCGCCCAGCTCGCGCGGGGTGGAAAGGTTCACCGAGAAGCCGCCGTCATCGACCTTGGCGGTGCCGTCGCGGCCGCCGGTAGCGGTGGCGGAGGTGCGGTACTTTACATCCACGGACATCGAAACGCTCCTTTATTGCGGCGAGAGTCTTTATCGCGGCACATACCTAGGCACACTTGCATCCCGCGGCAAGCACAATAGTTATCGTGACAACCAAGTGACATCAGGATACGCCATGAACGCCCTGCCGCTGCCGCTCGAACGGCAGCTCTGCTATTCGCTCTATGCCGCCTCGATGGCGGTGACGCGCACCTACAAGCCGATGCTCGACGCGCTCGGCCTCACCTATCCGCAGTACCTGATCCTGCTGGCGCTTTGGGACGAGGACGGGCTGAGCATCGGTACGATCGCCGAGCGGCTCGCACTCGAATCGAGCACGGTGACGCCGCTGGTCAAGCGGCTCGAAGCCGCGGGTCTGGTGACGCGCCAGCGCGATACGGCGGACGAGCGGCGCGTCCATGTGCGGCTGACCGAGCCGGGCGTGGCGATGCGCGCGCGCTGCACCTGCCTGGGCGAGACCCTGGTGGCCAAGGCCGGGCTACCGCTGGAGGAGCTCGCCGCGCTGCACGCGGGTGCGACGCGGCTGCGCCAGGCGCTGTCCGCGAACCCTGCCGCTACTTGATCGCTTCAAGGTCTGCCGAGACCTTCTTGAGCAAGTCAGGCGTGAGGCGGCCGCCGGAAAGCGGCGCGAGCTGACGCAGCGACATCTTGTTGAACTTCGCCAGGTTCTTGTCGGTGGAAAGGCCCGGCATATGCCAGTCGAGCACCGCCTTGCTCCGCTTGTCCGCGATCAGCGCCTCGATCGGCGTGTCGGCGGAGAAGCTCGCCGGCGCCTCGGCCCTGGCGGGCGGCGGCACATCGGCCACGGCATCCTCGGCCGGTGCGACCTCCGGTGCCGGGTCGACGCTGTCGGGTTCCACCGTCGACGCAGCGGGCTCGGACCGGGGGGCTTCGCCGCCGGTCACCGCAGTGTCGGCAGCCTCGTCCTCGGGCGCGGCAAGATCCAGCTCGAAGCGATCGGCCGACTCGCGGGCGCTTTCCCCCGTTTGGGCGAAAGCCGGCGTGGCGAGCAGGGCAAGCAGCAGGAAGGCGCGCATGCGGGCGAGCCTAGCCCGTCCGCATGCCACTGTCGAACGGCTTAGTTAAGCCGGCCGAGCCCGGAGATGGTGCGCGACACGAGGGCGCGGTCCGCCTCGGCGCCGTGGCGCTGGGCAATCAGCGTCTCGGCCGCCGCGCTCGCCGCCGCGGCGGCCTTGGCGCGGACCTCGGCAACCGCGGTGCGCTCGGCAGCGGCGATCTTGTCCTCGGCCATCTTGGCGCGGCGCGCGACCAATTCGTCCGCGTCCTTGCGCGCCTGCTCGACGATCGCTGCCGATTCGGCCTCGGCATGGCGGGTCATCTCGGCGGCATTCGTCTCGGCATCGGCGATCTTGCGGGCATATTCGTCGCGCAGCGCCTCAGCTTCGGCACGGAGCGCCTTGGCCTCGTCGAGCTGGTGGCGAATGCCGGCGATCTGCTTGTCGAGCAGGCCGGTGATCATGCCCCAGCCGCCCTTGAGCAGCACGATCGCCAGGAACGCCGCCATGGCGAGCGACACCCAGCCGGTGCCGTCCAGTCCCAGCGCCGACGGATCGGGATGGTTGGCGGCGCCGATGCCGCCATGCGCGGTCTCGACCGCCTCGGCACCGGTATGCGGCTGGCCTTCCATCTCGACGACCTCGGTCAGGTTGGGTGCAACGGAAAGGATCAGAAACTCAGCCATGCGCCGCCGCCTTCACCGCACCGTGCTGCACGGCCGCGCGGGCCTCCTCGGCGGAGACCTGCACGCCGGCGAGCCGGGCGACGATCTCCTGCGCAGCCTCGGCCGCGACCGCTTCGATCTCGGCAGACGCCGATGCGGAGGCGGAGCGGATGCGCGCCTCGCTCTCGGCGACCTGCGCCGCCTGCGCCTCATTGGCGGCAGCGAGCGTCGCTTCCGTCGCCTTGGCGGCGCGGGCGCGCGCCTCGGCGATGGTGCCCTGCGCCTTTTCGCGCACGGCCTGGTCGCGCTCGCGCCATTCGGCCTCGACGCGATGCGCATCCTCGCGCGCCCGCGAGGCGGCGGCGAGATCATCCGCCACCGCCTTGTCGCGGGTATCCACCGTGCCCTGGATCTTGGGCACCATGCCCAGGCCGATCACCAGGAAGACGATGCCGAAGACCAGCGCGAGCCAGAAGACCTGCGCGCCCCAGCTGGCGGAAAGTTGTTCGATCTGCGGCATCGCGGTCCCTTCAAGCCCTGCCCGGGCACCTTGCGGCGCCCGGACCCAAAAGTCAGGCGACGAAGATCAGCAGCACCGCGACGACGAACGCGAGCAGGCCCAGCAGCTCGGCCGCGGCGAAGCCGATGAACATGTTGCCCTGCTGGCTGGCAGCGGCACCCGGGTTGCGCAGCGCGCCCTGGAGGAAGGCGGAAAAGACGTTGCCCACGCCCAGCGCGGCGAGGCCGGCGCCGATCGCCGCGAGGCCGGCACCGAGCAGCTTGATCGAATCTGCGTCCATGATGAAACTCCCTTGTTATCTCTTGCAGTGAATCAGGTGACCGGGGATCAATGATGATCGTGCAGGTGCACGGCGTCGTTGATGTAGAGCGAGGTCAGCAGCGCGAAGACATAGGCCTGCACGCCCGCGACCAGCAGCTCCAGCGCCGACACGCCGACCATCAGCGCGCCCGACGGGATGCCCACGAGCAGGCCCCAGCCCGGGCCGGCGTTCGCCGAGCTGATGATGAAGCCGGCCAGCACCTTGAGCAGGATGTGCCCCGCGGTCATCGCCACGAACAGCCGCAGCGCCAGGCTGAACGGGCGGACCATGAACGACACGAACTCGATCGGCGCGACCAGCAGCAGCACCGGCACCGGCGTGCCCTTGGGCGCGAACAGCGAGAAGAAGCGCAGGCCATGCTTCCAGAAGCCGACCACCAGCACGATCGAGAAGCTGAGGATCGCCAGCACGCCGGTGACGGTGAAATGGCTCGTCACGGTGAACGGGTGCAGGCCGACCAGGCCCAGGGGCAGCAGGCCGACGATGTTGGCGAACAGGATGAACATGAACAGCGAGAAGACGTAAGGGAGATACTTGCGCCCTTCGGTGCCGATGTTCGCGGCGAGCAGCCTGTCGATGAAGTTGGTGAACACCTCCACCGCCATCTGCCAGCGGCCGGGCACGGTCTGCCGGCGCATGCCGCCCAGCATGAACACCCACAGCACCACCGCGGACACGATCATCCACAGGGCCGAGTTCGTGAACGGCAGCACCCGCTCGGCACCCAGGGGGATGTCGAACAGGGTCTGCACCTCGAACTGGTGCATCGGATCGATCTTGCCGCCGCCAGCCGCCACCGAAACTCCCCCTACGAAAACGCCCGAAGCTACTTCGGGCGCTGCGCGATACGATAGATGTTCCTGAACGCCACGGCTATTCCCAGGAACAGCAGCACGAGCAGGGCCCAGGGCGACGTGCCGGCGAAACGGTCAATGACCCAGCCGATCAGCGCGCCACCGATCATTCCGCCCAGAAGCTCGGCGAGTACGCGATTGCCGAGACGATAATTCGCATCGGTCGCGCCCCCGCCCGCCCCCGTGCGGCGCGCCTCTGCTTGCTTTGCCGACTTGAGCCGCGAATCGAGCGACTTAAGCCTGGCATCCTCGCGGAGGCGCTCTGGTCCGGGCCCGTCTTCGATCGCCACGCCTCTCCCTCTCCGGGCAGGCACAAGCGATGCCAAGTGGCGGGCCCGCCAAGGCAAGGCCGCGGTTAGCCGGGGGGTCACAAGGTGTCAACCGATCGGAAACATAGGCGGATTGCACGCGCGCCGCGCCGCCCCTAGCCTGGCTTGATGGCCGAGGATCCCGTCGCCGCCGCCGACACCCAGGGCCATCGCGCCCGGCTGCGCGGGCGCCTGCTCGATGCGGGCGGCGCGGCGCTGCTCGACCATGAACTGCTCGAATATCTGCTGATGCTGGCGATGCCGCGGATCGACACCAAGCCGATCGCCAAGGCGCTGCTGCGCGAGTTCGGCGGGATCGGCGGCGTGCTCGCGGCCGATCCGGTGGCGCTGACCCGCGTGCCGAAGATGGGCGAGGCGGGCGCGGCGGCGGTGAAGGTGGCGCAGGCGCTGGGCCTCAGATTGCTCCAGGCGGAGGTGGCGGCGCGTCCGGTGCTGGCCAACTGGCAGGCTTTGCTCGACTATCTGCGCGCCGACATGGCGCATCATCCGGTGGAGCGGTTCCGCGTGCTCCACCTCAACACGCGCAACATGCTGATCCGCGACGAGCTGATGAGCGAGGGGACGATCGACCAGACCGCGGTCTATGTGCGCGACGTGATCCGCCGCGCGCTGGAGCTCGGCTCGGCGGCGCTGATCCTGGTCCACAACCACCCCACTACCCCCATTTCGATCACGTTGGATCACGCTCAATACCGCTGAAACATCAGAGAAATAGCCGATTTTCTTGGATTGCGTACAGGGGGTGGTTATGGCAAATTGGGAGCGGTTAAAGGGGTAGAAAACGGCATTCCGCTCCCAGCAAACGATCCCCGTTTCTCCTTGACCGATCCCAGTTGCGGGACAGGAGAAATGTCATGCCAAGCCTGACCGATACGGCTATTCGACATGCGCTGAAGCGGGTCGAGACGAGTCAGAAGCAAGAAAATCTCGCCGACGGCGAAGGGCGCGGCACCGGCCGTCTCGTCCTTGTTCTCAAGCCTATGCCCAAACGTGTCACCGCCGACTGGATGGCGCAGCAGTGGCGTGACGGCAAACGGACCAAGAAAAAGATCGGCGCCTATCCCTCCATGTCGCTCGCCCAGGCGCGCGAGATCTACAAGCGCGACTTCGCGGACGTGATCCAGAAGGGACGCAGCATCAAAATTGCGACGGATACCCGCCCCGGCACGGTCGCCGATTTGTTCGAGGGCTATGTCGCGGCGCTCAAGGACGCCGGGAAGCCTTCCTGGAAAGAAACCGAAAAAGGCCTCAACAAGATCGCTGACACGCTGGGGCGCAATCGCCTCGCTCGTGATATCGAGGCCGAGGAAATCATCGAGCTGATCCGTCCGATCTATGAGCGCGGCGCCAAGTCGATGGCGGACCATGTGCGCTCCTATCTCCATGCGGCTTTTAGCTGGGGCATGAAATCCGACAACGACTATCGGCAGCAGTCAGCGCGCCGCTTCCGCATTCCCTTCAATCCGGCAACAGGCATCCCCACCGAGCCCAAGGTGCAAGGCACGCGCTGGCTCGATGAGGACGAGTTCGTGCGACTCTATCGCTGGCTGGACTGCCCGGATACGCCCGTGACGCCTTCCTATCTCCGTGCCGTTCAGCTTCTGATGCTAACCGGTCAGCGGGTCGAGGAGATCGCGCGCTTCCATGTCGATCAATGGGACGCCAAAGAGCGGATCATCGACTGGTCAAAGACCAAGAATCTCCAGCCGCACGCTGTTCCGGTGCCGTCAATTGCAGCCGAGTTGATCGAATCGATCACTCCGAACAAATACGGCTGGTACTTCCCCTCCGCCAAAGATCCATCAAAGCCCGTCAGCCACGGCACGCTCTACAGTTTCGTGTGGCGCCAGCGAGACCGTGGCGTGATCCCTCACGCGACGAACCGAGATCTCCGTCGCACCTTCAAGACATTGGCCGGTAAGGCAGGCGTTCCGAAGGACATCCGCGACCGCTTGCAGAACCACGCGTTGCAGGACGTCAGTTCGAAACACTATGATCGCTGGAACTACATGGCCGAGAAACGTGCCGGCATGGCGAAATGGGACAAGTTCGTCCGCGCCATGCTCGCCAAGAAGCGTATGAAGATGGCGGCATGAGCCCTTCTCCATCCAAGCCCGCCCCTCGCAGGGGTAAAATCGACAAGACGGCCGCCGAAATCGACGCCCAGACCTACGCGACGTTCGTCAGCGATCTGAAACGGAAGATCGCCGACGCTCGGCACCGGGCAGGCCTGTCGGTTAACCGCGAACTGGTTCGTCTCTATTGGAATATCGGCCGCGACATTCTGGGCCGGCAGGAGCGCGAAGGCTGGGGTGCCAGGGTCATCGACCGGTTGGCCGGTGACCTGCGTCAGGCATTCCCGGAAATGACCGGGCTGTCGGCTCGAAACCTGAAATATATGCGTGCCTTCGCCGAGGCTTGGCCCGATGTCGAATTTGTGCAGCAGCTTGCTGCACAATTGCCCTGGGGCCACAACATGCTCATCCTCGACGCGGTTAAGCGACCGCAGGAACGCGCTTGGTATGCCCGGCAAACCATCGAGCATGGCTGGAGCCGTAACGTCCTCGCCCATCAGATAGGCAGCAATCTGTTCGCCCGACAGGGCAGCGCGCTCACCAACTTCTCGCGCACCCTTCCGACCGAACAATCAGAACTCGCCCAGGAGATCCTGAAGGACCCCTACACATTCGACTTTCTGGCACTCGGCCCGGATATGCTCGAGCGCGATCTCGAACGCGGCCTGATCGAGCACCTGCGGCTGCTCATCATGGAGCTTGGCAAGGGCTTTGCGTTCGTCGGCAGCCAGTATCATCTCGAAGTCGGTGGGCAGGACTATTACCTCGACCTCCTATTTTATCATCTACGCCTACGCTGCTTTGTGGTGATCGAGTTGAAGATCGAGGACTTCAAGCCCGAGTTTGCCGGCAAGATGAACTTCTACCTCTCGGCCGTGGACGACCAGCTCCGCCATCCAGATGACCAACCGACCATCGGAATCATCCTGTGCAAGGGCCGCAACGAGGTGGTCGTGGAATATGCCCTTCGGGATTCCAGCAAACCGATGGGCGTGGCTCAATATCGGCTCTCGCAGGCCCTTCCGGCTCAGCTCGAGCATGAGCTTCCGACGGTAGAAGAGTTCGCGCGCGAATTCCCGCTTATGTCGGTGGTCAGGCTTC
The DNA here is from genome assembly GCF_042096255.1 of Sphingomonas sp. Lineage (GTDB taxonomy): Bacteria > Pseudomonadota > Alphaproteobacteria > Sphingomonadales > Sphingomonadaceae > Sphingomonas. The sequence continues at coordinate 30,119 of NZ_JBELLZ010000032.1, forward strand.
GCATCGAAATCGAACGTGCGCTTCGCGACCTCGCGGAGAAAAAAGGCATCGTCTTCGATCGGCCCGTTGGTATCATGAACATGCTGCGAGACCTGAGAAAGAATGGAGCGATGCCAGCAAGCACCGATGAAATGCTCCGCGCGCTGCGTATCATGAACGAAGCCTCGCACGGCGTGGACGTCGACCCTGACGCGGCCAAGCGAGCGGTGGAGGTTGGAACAGTCTTTCTCACCGAACTGAGAGCCATGGACACCCATAACTGAGGCATGAGGTTCGGCAGGCATTGAGTGATTTCAAACGTTTCATGGCGAGGGACGCCGGCGCATCCGCACGATACCAATCACGGCTCGGGCGACGCATCCACATCCGCATCGACGAAATCGAGCCGCAGTCAAAGAAGATGTCCCCCCGCGGATCGCACCGCCTTTCAAGCCGCTGTCGCCGAACAGCTTGGTTCCATCAAGCGTCGCAACTTTAGCGGTCCAACCCCACGCGCAGTCTACGAGCGCGCTCCTGGAACGCGCCTTCGCCGCCTTCCAAGATGTCGCAGACCGCCTTCCGGATCGAGGCACTTTCGAGGCCCCCGGAGGTGTAAGTAATCGGGGGCAATGCCCCGTGCGGATGGGGTCCGGACTCGGCGATGATGATCTGGTCTGCGTCGGTGTTGATCACCAGATTCGCGTTATGTGTCACCATGATCACCTGACGGTGCGCCTTGGCTTCCACAAACAGATGGACCAGCTCATCGAACACTGATTTCGGGTCGAGATTCTCCTCCGGTTGATCGATCACGAGCGGCCGATCATCGCTATCGTCGAGCGCCAAATACAGCAGCAGCAGGACAATCCCCCGCGTGCCGGGCGACAGCTTCCGAATATCGACACCGTCATAATCTATGCCGTACCGGATCGAGATATGGTCGGTGCTGAACAGCCACTGAGCAAAGCGCTTCGACCATGCCCGAAACTCGGCCTGATCGGTGTGAGCGACCGGCGAATGGTCGAGGAGATCCTTTTGATAGAGGCGGCGGAATTCCGCCATCGCTGTACGGACAGCGGCTGAATCGCCTGTCTCCCAAGCGTCTTTCAGGACCTCGTTTGCCTTCTGAAGGAGCGTACCCTTGCCCCGGAACGCGCCGCCCTTGCGCAAATCGATGAGCCCATCTTCCGCTTCTGCCGCCCACTGCTCGACATTTGCGATCCGGGCAACCGAGAACGATAGCTTCTTTAGCGTGCCGGAAGACGCCGCCAGCCTCGCCATCAGCGGCGCATATAGCTCTTCGAGAACCGACTGCTCGGAGACCAGGGCATCGAAAGCTCTGCCATAGGCTTCCTCGCGCTCGTTTTGCAGATCACGCGCCCGATCCTTGGCACCTTGCGCATCCTTCAGCTTATCGGTGAGGGTCTGAAGGGCCGCCGTCTCCGTCGCGATGCTTCCGGACAGGGCAGTATACCGCTTCTGAGTTTCCTTGTCGGCGCTGACCAGCTTCTCCAATCGCCCCATTTCCGCATCGAGGACGGCCTGGGACAAGGTCGTGAGGTCGGTATCATCCGCGAAATAGGGCTTGTTCGGATCGCCGGCAGGCGGCGCAATACCCTTGAGTTCGGCGATCTTGCCGTCCACCCATTTCACGTAATCGACAAGGTTGTCGTCAACCTTGCCCTTGTAATCCAGCAGGAACGCCGCCCATTGCTCGTCCGACATGCCACTGTTCGGATGACGGGCCTGGGCTTGGCGAAGTGTCTCGGGAGCCTGATTTCGCCGCAAGTCTTTCACTTCGTCCTGCATCGCCAGGAACGTCTGACGCTGGCCTGTGAACCGGCGCAGCTTCGCGCGTACCTGATTTGCGGCCCCCGCCAAATCCGTATGACGCTGCGCACGCAACTCACTGCCCGCCGAGACCAGCTTGGCGCGATCGGCCGTGTAAGCGTCTGTCCGTCGTCAGAACATTCGGCACAACTCGCGGCGTAGATTAGCGGAGTGCGG
>NZ_JBELLZ010000033.1:0-31718 GCF_042096255.1 Sphingomonas sp.
CCGTCGCGGTCGATGACGATGCCGCCGCAGGTGTAATGCTGCGCGGGCACCACCGGGATCGGCCCGGTGGTCATGTCGATGCCGAGGCCGATCAGTTTCTCGTGGATGTTGGGGAAATGCCCCCGGACGAAATCGGCCGGCATGTGGCTGATGTCGAGGTGGACGTAATCGAGGCCGTAGCGCTTGATCTCGGCGTCGATCGCGCGCGCCACCACGTCGCGCGGGGCCAGCTCCATCCGCTCGGCATCGTAATAGGCCATGAAGCGCTTGCCGGTGGTCGGGTTGATCAGCCGCCCGCCCTCGCCGCGCACCGCCTCGGTGATCAGGAAGTTCTTGACGTCGAGATTGTATAGGCAGGTCGGGTGGAACTGCATCATCTCCATGTTGGAGATGCGGCAGCCCGCGCGCCACGCCATCGCGATCCCGTCCCCGGTCGCGCCGCGCGGCGCGGTGGAGAAGAGGTAGGTGCGCCCCGCCCCGCCGGTCGCCAGGATGGTGGCGCGGGCGGTGAACAGCTCCACCCGCCCGGTCTCGCGGTTGACCGCATAGACTCCCCACACGTTGCCTGCGCCCGAATAGCGCGCCTCGTGGCGCGAGGTGGCGAGGTCGACGCCCACCCGATCGGGCACCATCGTGATATTGGGATGCGCCTGCGCGGCGCGCAGCAGCGCCTGCTGCACCGCCCAGCCGGTCGCGTCGTCGACATGGACGATGCGACGGTGCGAATGCCCGCCCTCGCGCGTCAGGTGCAGCGCGCCATCCTCCTCGGCGAAGGGTACGCCGAGTTGCTGGAGCCGCGCGATCGCGGCGGGGGCGTTCTCGATCACGAACTCGACGATGTCGCGGTCGTTGAGCCCCGCGCCCGCGACCATCGTGTCCTCGACATGGCTCTCGAACGTGTCGCCCGCTTCCAGCACCGCGGCGATGCCGCCCTGGGCCCAGGCGGTGGAGCCCTCGTCCAGCCGGCCCTTGGCGATCACGGTGACGCGGAAGCGATCCGCCAGGTTCAGCGCGGCGGTGAGCCCGGCGGCGCCCGAGCCGACGATCAGGACGTCGCTGTTCATCAGCGCGCCTCCGGGGACGAATTGAGACGGTTGAGGCGCTCGCGCGCATCACGGGGATGAGACGAATTGAGGCGGTTGAGGCGGTTGAGGCGCTGCAACGGTGCGGAGGGGGCGTCAGGTGCGGAAGAGCGGATCATCCCTCCAGCATGGCACGAAACACCGGATGTAGGACAGGGGGCGATGGGGACAGCGCACGCTCGACGTCCGTGCGGTCGAGCCCGAAGTCGGCAAGGTCGTAACGGTGCGCATCGAGCCGGCGATGGTGGGGCCGCGCCAGATAGCGCGCCATCCGCGCCGCCACCTCCGGCAGCAGCGGCAGGCCGAGCATCGCATAGACGCGTGCCATCTCGCCTCGCCAGTCGGCGCCGATCGCCTGATAAGAGACCTCGACGCGTGGTGCGTTCGCCTCGGCGAGCGCCGCCGCCATGCGATGGCGGCGCAGCGCCACCTTGCGCAGCCACTCGCGGCCGATCCAGCGCGGGTCGACCGCTTCGGACTGGAGCCGCATCTGGCTGTGGACCAGCGACGCCGCCGAGGCGACCAGCGCGTCGGGCTCGCGGTCGAGCACCACCAGCCGCGCGTCGGGGAAGGCCGAGAGCACCGCGGGCAGGTCCTGCGTCATCTGCGGCAGCTTCAGGATCCAAGGTCGCGTCGTCCGGTCGCGCCGCAGCCAGGCGACGGTCTGGAGCAGGCGGCGGAACTCCCGATAGATGGGCACGGTGTCCTCCGCCTCGCCATGCGCGGCAAAGCCGGGCACGCGCCACTGCGCCTCCAGCGCGCTGCCGAAGATCGAGACGTTGTGGAAGCCGATCTCCTCGTCCGCCTGGCGAGTGGTGGCGGGGTGGATCGCGTCGAACTCCGGCGAAAGCCAGCGCGCGCAGCGCAGCGCCACCCAGCCGCGCAGGTAGCGATCGTCGGCGCCGCCGGTTCGCGTCGGCACCGGGTTCCAGCTTTCGTAGAAGCGGGTGAAGGCAAGCCGCGGGTCGCACGCGAGCAGCCGCTGCATCCGCGTGCTGCCCGATCGCATCTGGCCCAGCACGATGATCGGCGTGGGCACCGGTACATCAAGGATGTCCGGGTGGCGCCGCCAAAGCGCATGCATGCGCAGCCGGTTGGCGAGCGCGGCGACGAGCTGGCCATGCGCGATCGTCCGGCCCAGTCCGGTCAGCGCGGCATCGGCATGCAGGCCTTCGACCAGCAGGTCCAGCCGCTCGCGCCAGCCGATATCGTCGCCCGCGTTGGCCAGGCCCGTCTTGGCGCGGGCGCGGGCGAGCAGCGCCTCGGGCTCCAGCGGCGGGCGCTCCAGCCAGCCTCGCCGCCACGCCGTTTCGAGCGAACGGTTGGCGAAAACGACGCGGGCGGTGCCGGACCGGTCGGAAGCGCGGAGCATGGCCGCTCTTGCGATGTTCGGCACCGCATCGCAACCGCCCGCATCACCGTCGGTCTGCAATATGGTGGCGCTATGGTACGGCTCGCGGCAGCGGACAGCGAGTCGAAGCGGGCCGGCGGAGAGCGACATGGCGCGGTACAATGGCACCACGGGCGATGACAGCTATTATGGCACCAGGGCCGATGATATCATATTCGGGTTCGGCGGTAACGACCGGCTGTCCGGTGGGGATGGAAACGATCGGATCGATGCGGGCCTGGGCAGCGATCTGGTCGATGGCGGCGCTGGGTTCGACACGCTGGTTGTCGACTTCAGCTCCCGACCGGCGGGCGCGCAGACCTACGAGGTGCGCTCGACCGCGCAGGGTTTCGAAGGCGATTTCCGGCTGGCGGACGCGCTGGTCCGATTCGAGCGGATCGAAGCGCTGAAGGTGACCCTGGGCACGCAGGACGACCTCGTCCGGCTCGACCTCGCGGCTTTGGCAATGGGCGGCGCCGTAGCGATCGACGCTGGCGCGGGGGACGACCTCCTGATCGCCGACTTCGGTGCGCTGCAGGACCTTCGGCTGGTTCCCGACGCGAACGGACTGATCGGGTCAGACATGCGCTTCGCCGGCTTCGAGACGTATCGGTTCGCGCTGGCGAGCGGCACCAACCGGGTGAAGGGAGGCGCCGGATACGACGGCTTCATCAGCAAGGGCAGCGTCGACACGATCGATTGCGGTGACGGCAGCGACTTCTACTCCACGGAGTTGAGCGGGGGTCCGATCTCCGTGCTGATCGATGATTTCACCCTGGCCATTTCCAACGGCACCCGCGTGCGTGCGGTGGAGAGCGTCGGCCTTACGCTCGGCGCCGAAGCCGATGTGGTCAGGATCGGACGGATCGACACGGCGGTGGTCTATGCCGGGGAGGGCGACGATCGTATTCGGATCAACGACGCGGGCATGGCATATGCCTATGGCGGCGGCGGCGACGACACCGTCATCGTGCACGGCAGCCGAAGCCAGGTCCTGGGCGATGCCGGGCATGATCGGCTGGTGATCGACTACCGCGCCTTTTCCGTCGCGACCGACAAGGGAAGCCGCGTCGCGGCGTCTGACAGCGGACTGTCCGGCGACATCGTGCGGACCAGGGGTCAGGCGACCGACTTCAGCGGCGTGGAGGAGGTGCGGGCGTATCTGACGCGCGGAAACGACACGCTGGTGGTGGATGGCTCCGTGCCCGCGAGCGCTTTCGTGCTGCGCGTGGATGCGGGCCCAGGCGATGACACGCTGGACCTGGACCTGCGATTGCTCGCGGGCGTGTCGCTGCGGATGACCGGCGGCGGCACCCTTGACCTGAAGGACCAGTCGTTCACCGGTTTCGAGACTCTCGCCATCACCACCGGTGCGGGCGACAACCGGGTGATCGCCGGCCGCGGAGACGACGTGTTGTCGGGCGATCCCGGCCGTGACGGGATGAACGGGCGTGACACCTTCTTCGGCCGAGGCGGGGACGACCAGCTGTTCGGAGGGCGCGGCGGTGACGTGCTGGCGGGCGGAAACGGGCGTGACGTGCTGGACGGCGGCGCGGGCACGGACCGGCTCTTCGGCGGCAAGGGCGCCGACCTGTTCGTCTTTGTCGCGGACCCGTCTGGCGTTGCCGTCGACACGATCGCGGACTTCAGCGCAGCCGAGGGCGACAGGATCGACGTGAGCGAGGCGCTTCGGGATGCGCGGTTCACCTTCATCGGCGAGGCGGCATTCGACGGCGATCCGAACGTGCTGCGCGTGGAGGCGAACGGAGATGGCAGCTTCACCCTGCAAGGCGACGTCAACTCCGATCGCATTGCCGACCTCGTCATCCGCGTTGTCTCCGACACCCTGCTGCAGGCGGCCGACATCATCCTCTAACCGCATCGAATTGTTGCTGGCCGGCAGCCCGCGGTTGGCGGGGCGGGTGATCGCTCGGCTACCGTACTTCGGGATCACGCCGTTGCTGATCGGCGGAGCGCGCGTCTGGTCGGGCATCAACGCGCGGTTCTGAGCGGTCAGGCAGCGCGCGTCAGGCTGAGGAACACGTCTTCGAGGTCCGCCTCGCGGGTGGAGACGTCGACGATGCCGAAGCCGGCGCGCTGCACCGCGTCCAGCACCTCGCCCGCGTTCACCTTGTCCTTGCCATAGACGATCGAAAGCGTGCGATCGCCCTTGAGCTCGATCTTCTGGAAGCAGGGCGCGGCGGGGAGCGCGGCGACTTCGCGGTCGACCGTCACCTCGACGAGCTTCTCGGTGGCGCGGCCGACCAGCGTCCGCGTCGGCTCGTTGGCGACGACCTGGCCGTGGTTGATGATCGCGATCCGGTCGCACAGCTCCTCGGCCTCTTCGAGATAGTGGGTGGTCAGCACCACCGTCACCCCGCCGGCGTTCAGCTCGCGCACATAGGCCCACAGCTGCTGGCGCAGCTCGATATCGACGCCCGCGGTTGGCTCGTCGAGCACCAGCACCGGCGGCTGGTGGACCATCGCCTTGGCCACCATCAGCCGCCGCTTCATGCCGCCCGAGAGGGTGCGGGCATAGGCGTTGGCCTTGTCCTCCAGGTGCACCGCGCGCAGCAGGTCCATGCTGCGGCGCTCTGCCTTGGGCACGCCGTACAGCCCCGCCTGGATCTCCAGCGTCTCGATCGGGGTGAAGAAGGGGTCGAACAGGATCTCCTGGTTGACGATGCCGATCGACGCCTTGGCGTTGCGCGGGTGCGCGTCGATGTCGAACCCCCAGATCGAGGCCGCGCCGCTGGTCTTGTTGACCAGCCCGGCAAGGATGTTGATCAGCGTCGACTTGCCCGCGCCATTGGGGCCGAGCAGGCCGAAGATCTGCCCTCGGGGCACATCGAACGTCACCCCGTCCAGCGCGCGCTTGCCGCCCTGATAGGTCTTGCACAGGTCGCGGATCGAGATGGCGGCGTCGAGGGGCTCGGGGGTCATGCGCGGCGCGTTACGCGCGTGCGGGCGCGATTGCTAGGCAGGGGCGCGGTTGATATTGGCGCGGGCATGATCGCCCCTCCGCAAGTCACCCGCGTCTCCACCCCCCGCGTCGCCTGCGACGGCGCGCATGACGGGATCGCCCCGGCGCTCGGCCATCCGCGCGTCTGGCTCCAGATCGACGCCGACGAGGGCTATGTCGATTGCGGTTATTGCGACCGCCGCTTCGTGCTGATCGGCGGGCCGGCGGACGGCGCCGACCAGGCGACGCTGCCGGATATCTCGGAGGGTGCGTCGGTCTGAACCAAGGCGAAGGTGGCGCCCCGCGGTAAGCCGCTTATATCAGGCCGATGACCGCACCTGATCCCCGCAGCTTTCTGTATCGCGACTCCCTCGATCCCGATGCCGCCCAGCGCCTCACCGCCGAGGCGCTCGGCCGGGCCGATGATGGCGAGCTCTACCTGCAATATCGTCGCGCCGAGGCGTTCGGGTTCGATGACGGGCGGCTGAAGACCGCCAGCTACGATACCAATGCGGGCTTCGGGCTGCGCGCGGTCTCGGGCGAGATGACCGCTTTCGCCCATGCCAACGAACTGTCCGAGGCCGCGATCAAGCGCGCTGCCGAGACGATGGCGCTGATCGATCCGAGCGCACAGCCCAAGGCGCCGCCGCCGCAGCGGACCAACCGCCACCTCTATACCGATGGCGATCCGCTCAATCTCGTCCCTTTCGCCGACAAGGTGAACCTTTGCCAGACGATCGACGCCGCGGCGCGCGCGCGTGATCCGCGCGTCGTGCAGGTCTCGGTGGGGCTCAGCGGAACCTGGAGCGTGGTGGAGATCGTCCGTCCCGACGGGTTCGTCGCCACCGACGTGCGCCCGCTGGTCCGCCTCAACGTCCAGATCGTCGCCGAGCAGAACGGCCGGCGCGAGACGGGCAGCTTCGGGATCGGCGGCCGCTATCTCTACGACTCGCTGTTCGACGAGAAGACCTGGAACCGGGCGATCGACGAGGCGCTGACGCAGGCTTTGGTGAACCTCGAGTCGGTTGCCGCGCCGGCGGGCGAGTTCACCGTGCTGCTCGGGCCGGGCTGGCCGGGCGTGCTGCTGCACGAGGCGATCGGGCACGGGCTAGAAGGCGACTTCAACCGCAAGGGCACCAGCGCCTTCTCCGGCCGGATCGGCGAGCAGGTGGCGGCGCGCGGCATCACCATCGTCGACGATGGCTCGATCCCCGACCGGCGCGGTAGCCTGTCGATCGACGACGAGGGCACGCCGACGCGCGAGACGATCCTGATCGAGGACGGCTTCCTTAAAGGCTATATGCAAGACCGGCTCAACGCCCGGCTGATGGGCGTGCCCGCCACCGGCAACGGGCGTCGCGAGAGCTTCGCGCATGCGCCGATGCCGCGGATGACCAACACCTTCATGAAGGCGGGCCGCGACGATCCCGCCGAGCTGCTTTCGCGCGTGAAGAACGGCATCTTCGCCAAGAGCTTCGGCGGCGGCCAGGTGGACATCGTCTCGGGCAAGTTCGTGTTCAGCTGCACCGAAGCGTACAAAATCGAGAACGGCAAGCTCGGCGCGCCGATCAAGGGCGCGACGCTGATCGGCGACGGCCCGACCGTGCTGACCAAGGTGACCGGCGTCGGCCACGACTTCGCACTGGACGAGGGCGTGGGGATGTGCGGCAAGGGCGGGCAGAGCGTGCCCGCGGGCGTCGGCCAGCCGACGTTGCTGGTGGAGGGGCTGACGGTGGGCGGGACGGCGGCCTGAGCCGCTCCCCGAACAGGCTCAAACGCCGGTGAGCAGCATGTCGAAAGCGCCGATGATCTCGAACCGGTGCTGACCAAGATGCGCGACCCGCGCCCGCAGCTCGCCCGACGACACCGCCGCGGCAAACTGGGTCAGCATCACATAGGTCTGCCCATCCAGATCAAAGATCGGGTTGAGGTGCGGACGTCGTGGCGGCGCATCGACGAGCGCGATCAGCGGCGCCACGAGCCGGGTCTCCAGATACTCCATTGCTTCGGACTGGCAATCGAGCAGGAGTGTGCCATCGGACGCGCGAAACACGTCGAACTGCGCCATCAGAACAGGCGATACTTCTCGAGCGGAAGGCCATTCTGTTCCACCCAGCGGTTTACCGCCTCCGCCCAGCCGCGGTTCTCTTCCTTCCAGCGCCGATCCCGTTCGGTCTTGGCGGCATCGCGCAACGCGGCCTCGCACGTCCTCGACAGGTTGATGCCAGCGGCGCGCGCCGCTTCGACGACCCCCGTATCGAGCGAAAGGTTTACCGCTTTGCGCTTGCCGGTCGCGATTGGATCGTGCTTCATGCCTATGGTCTATGCGCATGACCCATGCGCGTCAACGCGGAGCCAGGCATGGCCAAGTTCTTCCCAGCCCTCACCGAAGAGCATCGCGCGTTCATCGCCAAGCAGCCGGTGTTCTTCGTCGCCACCACCGCGGAGGGCGCGCGGATCAACTTGAGCCCCAAGGGGATGGACACGTTCCGCGTACTGGACGATCGGGCAGTGGCCTATCTGGACGTGATCGGTTCGGGCAACGAGACCAATGCGCACCTGCTCGCCGACGGCCGGATCACCGTGATGTTCTGCGCCTTCGACCAGCCGGCGCTGATCTTCCGTATCTATGGCCGCGGCCGCGCGGTGCTGCCGCAGGACGCCGAGTGGAGCGCGCTGCACCCGCTGTTCCCCGCTTTGCCCGGCACCCGCCAAATCTTCGTGGTCGCGATCGACGAGGTGCAGACCTCGTGCGGCTGGGGCGTGCCGCAGATGGCCCTGGTGCGCGAGCGCGAGACGCTCAACAAATATAATGCGAAGTACACGCCGGAGACACTGCTCGCCGATTGGCAGTCGGAAGGCGCGCGCAGCATCGACGGCCTGCCGACCCGCCTGCCCGCGGCGCTGCCCTGATGGCGCTGGTGGAACTCGGCCGATTCGATCGCAACCTCGCCAACATCCTGGTGGGGCGACTCGCCAGCGAGGGGATCGACGCGGTCGCCTTCGATGGCGGCACCTCGATCGCCGACGGCAGCTGGCTGCTGATCCCCGTGCGCGTGATGGTGGATGAGGATGACCTCGTGCAAGCGCGCCGCATCATCGACGCCGCCTGAACTGCCCGAAAAAGCGGCACTCGCGCCGCGCTGCACAAAAACTAACGCCCGTTAACCTGTGTAACCAAGCTGTCACCGAGGAAACGCGGCTGGCACGACCGTTGCGTACCTTCGCCCCCGGGTAACGAAAGGGGGCGCGATGAAGCTGGTCATAGCAATCATCAAACCGTTCAAGCTGGACGAGGTGAGAGAAGCCCTCACCGGTGTCGGCGTGGCGGGGATGACGGTCACCGAGGTCAAGGGGTTCGGCCGTCAGAAGGGCCAGACCGAGATCTATCGTGGCGCCGAGTACAGCACCAACATGGTGCCCAAGATCAAGATCGAGATCGTCTGCGGCGCCGATGTCGCCGACCGGGTGGTGGAGGCGATCCAGTCCGCCGCGAACACCGGCGCGATCGGCGACGGCAAGATCTTCGTGCTCGACGTCGGCCAGGCGGTGCGCATCCGCACCGGCGAGACCGACGAGACCGCGCTTTAACCGGGGGGTTTGCGAATGAAGCTGTTGAAGTCGATCGCGGGTGCCGGCGGGCTGGGCCTCGGCCTCCTCGCCGCGCTGCCCGCCTGGGCACAGGAGGCGGCCGAGAATGCCGCCGACGCCGTGGGCAACGCCGCCGAAGCGGTGGTGAACACGGTGGCGCCCGCCGCCGCCGCGGCGCCGGCCGCGTTCACGCCGACCGCGGAAATGGTCAACAAGGGCGACGTCGCCTGGATGCTGGTCGCCTCCGCGCTAGTGCTGATGATGTCGGTGCCCGCACTGGCGCTGTTCTACGGCGGCCTGGTCCGCACCAAGAACATGCTCAGCGTGCTGATGCAGGTGCTGACCATCGTCTGCGTCGCCTCGCTGGTCTGGTTCGGCTGGGGCTATTCGATGGCCTTCACCTCCACCGGCACCCCCTTCCCCAAGCTGTTCGGCGGCTTGGACAAGGCGTTCCTGGCGGGCGTGTCGCCCACCACCTTCGCCGCGACCTTCTCCAACGGCATCTATCTGCCCGAATATGTCTTCGTGATCTTCCAGATGACCTTCGCCTGCATCACGCCGGCGCTGATCGTCGGCGCGTTCGCGGAACGGGTGAAGTTCACGCCGCTAATCCTGTTCGTGGTCGGGTGGCTGACTCTCGCCTATTTCCCGCTGGCGCACATGGTCTGGTATTGGGCGGGCCCGGACTTCCTCCACGCCGCGCCGGACGACAGCGGGCTCCTCTGGGGCTGGGGCGCGCTCGACTTCGCCGGTGGCACCGTGGTGCACATCAATGCCGGGATCGCGGGGCTGGTCGGCTGCCTCATCATCGGGCCCCGTTTGGGCTTCAAGCAGGAGCCGATGCCGCCCCACTCGCTGACCATGACCATGATCGGCGCATCGCTGCTGTGGGTGGGTTGGTTCGGCTTCAACGCGGGTTCGGGCCTGGAAGCGAACGCCTTCGGTGCACTGGCCTTCATCAACACCTTCACCGCCACTGCCGCGGCAGGTGTGGCCTGGGCGGTGATCGAGCAGATCGTCCACAAGAAGCCGTCGCTCTTGGGTGCGGCCTCGGGCGTGGTCGCCGGCCTCGTCGCGATCACCCCGGCGGCGGGCTTCGCCCACCCCGGCACCGCGATCATCCTGGGCGCGGTCGCCAGCGGCGTGTGCTTCGTCTTCGTCACCACCGTGAAGAACGCGCTCAAGTATGACGACACTTTGGACGTGTTCGGCATCCACTGCATTGGCGGCATCATCGGCGCGATCGGCACCGGCATCGTCGCCGACCCGGCGCTCGGCGGCCAGGGCTGGATCGACTACACCGCGCCGGTCGCCAAGGCCGGCGAGTACGATATGGCGGGCCAGGTGATCACCCAGATCTGGGCGGTCGGCACCACCGTGCTGTGGACCGGCGTGGTCAGCGCCGCGCTGTTCCTGGCGCTCAAATACACCATCGGGCTGCGTCCCACCGCCGAGGTCGAGGCCGAGGGCCTGGACATCAACGAGCACGGCGAGCGCGCCTACAACTACTGACCGGATCGGGCCGGCGGGCGCCAGACCCGCCACCCACCGACGTTCCTCCTGCGGACGACCTCAAGGCCCGGTACGGCAACGTACCGGGCCCTTTTTTGTGCGTGTCAGGCTGCACTAATCCGCTGGACAGCCCTTGCAGTGCCGCTTAAGGGAGCCGCCTTCCGATCGCGTATCGGAATGCCCGGGTAGCTCAGTGGTAGAGCAGACGACTGAAAATCGTCGTGTCGGTGGTTCGACTCCGCCCCTGGGCACCACTTCTTCCCTCTCCCCGTCTCAGGCGAACAGCTGTTTGGCAAACAGCACGTCGACCTTGCGGACCTGCGCAGGGCTGGCGAGAATCCGGTTCATGCGCGCCACATCGCGGAAGATGTCGCCCCCGCCACCGGCGACATGGGCGTCGCGCCCCGCGATGTTCGGGAACGCCTCGAAGATCGCGAACTGCGTCGCGGACAGGCGATAGGCATACCAGGGGCCGGTGGCAGGCTCGTGCTCGACGCAGGCCCGGATGTCCGCCAGCATCCGGATGACCTCGTCCTCGCACCCGGGCCGCGCCTCGATCAGGATCGAGAAGGCCTTGGCGCCATCCGCGCCATCGTCACCGGACATGACGACGCCGCGATGCGGAGTGGTGTTTGTCATGGAAGTTCTCCCGTGCGAGAGGACCGACGCGATCGGCCGGCCCCGCAATCGTGATCAGCGAAGCGCGGCGAGCACCGCATCGGCCAGCGGCGCGCTCGATGCCGGATTCTGGCCGCTGAGCAGGTTTCCGTCGGTGACGACACAGGCGCCCCAGTTCGGCCCCTTCTCATAGACCGCACCTGCTTCGCGCAGCGTTTGCGCCAGCAGCCATGGCGCATTGTCCGCGGTGCCCAGCTCGACTTCCTCCTCGTCGCTGAAGGCGGTCATCCGGCGACCGGCGAACAGCCACTTGCCCTCGGCGTCCTGCGCGGCGAGCAGCGCGGCCTGGCCGTGGCAGACCGGCGCGATGATCGTGCCCGAGCCCTGCGCCTCCACCAGCACCCGGCCCATGTCCGCATCCTTGTAGAGATCCTCGACCGGTCCGTGCCCGCCGGGGATCACCACCGCGTCATACTGCCGCGTGATCACGTCGGCGAGCACCAGTGGATGGGCAAGGCGGTCGGCGATGCGGTCGAGATAGGCGCGGAAGTGATCCACATTCTCCTGCCCCACCACCGCGGGGTTCATCGAATGCGGGTCGATCGTCGGCGCGACGCCCCCCGGCGTGGCGATGTCGACGGCACAGCCCGCCGCGACGAACGTCTCGTCCATGACGACGAACTCCTCCGCCCAGACACCGCTCTCGTACTTGGAGCCGTCCGCACGGGTCCAGGTTTCGGCGGCGGACAGAACGATCAAGATCTTGCGCATGTTCGGTCTCCTCGTTGCCGTGGCGAGGCCCGTCCTCGTCCGGCTCCCGGGATGTGGCGGCGAACGGACGGCCGCAGTTGCCCGAAGCTGGAGACGGCTTGCCTGATCCTCCGGATCCGCTTCGTGCGACACCCGGCCTGTAGTATGTGGCGGCCATGACCCAGCCGCTCCTGGAGGCGATCCGTCGCTACACCGAGGCCCATGCCGATCCGCTCGGCATCGCGCATGCGCCCATCCCGGGCCTGAGCCTGGTGCGGACCACCGCCACCGGGGAGCTGCAATATGGCATCCAGCGCCCGCTGATCTGCCTGGTCGTGCAGGGCACCAAGGACGTGACGATGGGCAGCCGCACGTTGGCGTTCAGCGGCGGCGATTCGATGCTGATCACCGCCGACGTGCCGACCGTAAGCCAGATCAGCCGCGCCAGCCGCATGGCTCCCTATCTCTCCTTCGCGCTGTACCTGAATCCGGCGCTGATCGCCGAGCTGTCGAACGAGATGAAGGCGGTGCCGATCGACGATCGTGCGCCGCTGACCCTGCAGCCGACCGATGCCGAGGTGGCCGACACCGCGCTGCGCATGGTGCGGCTGCTCGATCGGCCGGCCTCGATCCCGATGCTCAAGGCGCAGCTGGTGCGGGAGATGCACTATTGGCTCCTCGCTGGCCGGCATGGTCCCGCGATCCGCCACCTCGGCTTCCCCGACAGTCACGCCCGTCGGATCGCGCGGGCAGTGGAGGCGATCCGTTGCGACTATGCCTCGCCCCTTCCGGTCGAGCGGCTGGCGGCGCTTGCCGGCATGAGCCCCTCCACCTTCCACCATCATTTCCGGGCGGTCACCTCGCTGTCGCCGCTCCAGTTCCAGAAGCAGCTGCGCCTCATCGAGGCCCGGCGGATGATGCTGGCGGAGAGCGCACCCGCCAGCAACGCCGCTTATGCGGTGGGATATGAAAGCGTGCCCCAGTTCACGCGCGAGTATCGCCGGCTGTTCGGCAATCCTCCGGTACGGGACATCGCGGAGGCGCGGCGACGCGTCCGGGAGGCGGCATGATCGCTACCCGGGTGCAGCGGTCCTGACCGACGCGGCTCCGCTTTCGCGCGCAACGGAGCGCGGCGACGTTCACGTTGGCGCAAGCGACGGACTCGTCTAGGCGGGGGATCCTTGTTCCGCCTTGCTTGCCGGTGCCCGATGCGTCTTTCTTTCTGTCTTGTCCCCTGCCTCCTGTCCGCGACGCTCGCCGCCGCGCAGACGCCTCCACCCGCGGCCACGCCTGCGGAGCCGGCCCCCGCCCCGGCTGTCGCCAAAGCGGCCTCGGTGATCGCGCCCGCCGCGTCCGCCGAGAACCTCTGGCTGCTCGACCTGTCGGATGGCGGCCGCGTCTCGATCCAGCTGCGTCCCGACATCGCGCCGCAGATGGTGGAGCGGATCCGCACGCTCACCCGCCAGCGCTTCTATGACGGGCTCACCTTCCACCGGGTGATCGACGGCTTCATGGCTCAGGGCGGCGATCCGAAGGGCGACGGCACCGGCGGCTCGCAGCTTCCCGACCTGCCCGCCGAGTTCAACACGCTGCCGCATGTCCGCGGCGCGGTGGCGGCGGCGCGGGCGGAGAAGGAAAACAGCGCCAACAGCCAGTTCTACATCGTCCTCCAGCCGCGCCTCAGCCTCGACAAGAAATACACCGTGTTCGGCCGCGTGATCGACGGCATGGCCTATGTCGACGGGATCGAGAAGGGCGAGCCGCCGGCGAACCCGACGCGCATTCTCCACGCCTATATCGGTGCGGACAATCCGCCGCCGTACCAGGCCGCGCCTGCCGCTGCCCCCTCGCAGGAGCCCGCGCCCACCCTGCCGGGCACCCGGCCGAAGGCAAGCACGCCCCAGCCACGCTGATGCGCGTCGACCTGTTCGACTTCCAGCTGCCGCCCGAGCGGATCGCGCTGCGCCCGGCCGAGCCGCGCGACGCGGCCAGGATGCTGGTGGTGAACGACACCCTGATCGATCGCCACGTCCGCGACCTGCCCGATCTGCTGCGCGCGGGCGACCTGCTGGTCTTCAACGATACCCGCGTGATCCCCGCGCAGCTGGAGGGCACGCGCGGTTCGCATGGTGACGGTCCGCAAAGCGGTCCTGGGGCAAGGATCGGCGCGACCCTCCACAAGCGCGAGGGACCGCGCCGCTGGCGTGCCTTCGTCCGCAACGCGCGACGGCTGCGCGACGGCGACTCGATCGATTTCGGCGCCGGCGTTTCCGCCACGGCTTCCGATCGCGGCGCGGACGGCAGCTGGGCGCTCGACTTCGCGGGCGACGAGCCGGTCGAGCTGCTGCTGGAGCGCGCCGGGCGCATGCCACTGCCCCCCTATATCGCCGCGCGCCGCGCCGCCGACACGCGCGACGCCGACGATTACCAGACGATGTTCGCGCGCGAGCAGGGGGCGGTCGCTGCCCCCACTGCGGCGCTCCACTTCACCCCCGCGCTGATGGAGGCGCTGACAGCGCGCGGGATCGGTCATGCGACGCTGACGCTGCACGTCGGCGCGGGCACCTTCCTGCCGGTCAAGGCCGAGGACACCGCCGATCACGCGATGCACGCCGAATGGGGCCGCATCGACGCCGCCACCGCCGATCGGCTGAATGCCGTGCGTGCCGCGGGTGGCCGGGTGATCGCCTGCGGCACCACTTCGCTGCGCCTGATCGAGAGCGCCGCGGGCGAGGATGGCGTGATCCGCCCGTTCGAGGGCGACACGGCGATCTTCATCACCCCCGGCTACCGCTTTCGCGGCGTGGACGGCCTGCTGACCAACTTTCACCTCCCCCGCTCGACCCTGTTCATGCTGGTCTCGGCGCTGATGGGGCTGGAGCGGATGAAGGCGGCTTACGCCCATGCGATAGATAATGGCTATCGTTTCTATTCGTACGGGGATGCGTCGCTGTTGCTTCCGTAGCGTACTCTTGGTGGGGTGATGGTAGGCGCCCTATTATACGTGACTTCAACAAGGAGCGGTGGGCTAATCGTCTCCAACAGGACTTATTGTGAGAGCTGCCGTTAGTCTGAATTAAGCCGCTTTCGGCAGCGTGATCTAACGTAACTCAGGGGAAGCGCCGCGAATCTTGGGTGCACGGCAACAGGGCTGTTCATGCTGGTCAGCGCGCTGATGGGGCCGGAGCGGATGCAGGCGGCTTATGGCCAATCCATCGACCGCAAGTACCGCTCCTACTCCTAGGCGACGCTTCGCTGCTCCTTCCGTAAGCGGCTTCCTGTGGGTGGGGAGTGGGAGCGGCCTCAAAGTCCGGCGGCACCGGTCGCAGGCCGACTCGATCCTGGAGCGCTTCATCGCTCAATGGTAGCCAATCGTGCAAATTCGAACTAACGAAGAACGGAACATAGGGAGCACAGATCGATGGGCTTGAAAGTGACAGTAAGGCCCAAAAAGGCGCTTTCCGCCGATACCAAGCGTCCCATCGCGAACAAGGGCTCGTCGGCCCCCACGCAAGCGCTGATCACGCCCTCAGGCCGCTTCATGGCGCTCGACACCGATAAGCTTCGAGGGGGCTATTACACGCCCGCACCGGTTGCTCGGTGGCTTGCAGAATGGGCCATCCGGTCGGCAGACGAACGGATTTTGGAGCCGAGCTGTGGGGACGGCAATCTTATCATCGCTAGCATGGAGGTTCTCGCATCCCTTGGCGCCACATCGGATGCAATTGGACGGCAGGTGTCCGGAGTTGAGTTGACCACCGAAGAAGCGGCCAAGGCGCGCAACAGGGCTGCTGCCTTTGGCGATCATTGCTCCGAAGCCGTCGTGGTGGACGACTTTTTTGGATGGTTTGAACGGCGTTCTCAGCGATCGGATAGCGGCCATCTTTATGATGTCGCAATTGGTAATCCACCGTTCATTCGGTACCAGTCTTTTCCGGAGCCTGCGAGGACCAGAGCGATGTCGCTTATGTCTGCGGCGGGCCTTAAGCCAAACAAGCTCACGAATGTTTGGGTTCCGTTCGTGGTGGCGGCGGTGCAGTCCTTAAGAAAAGGTGGCCGACTAGCCTTCGTTATCCCAGCAGAGCTGTTGCAGGTTACTTACGCAGCTCAGCTGCGAAAGCTTCTGACGCAGCGATTTGACAGTATAACTCTGGTCTCGTGTAACGAGCTCTTTTTCGAAGGAGCAGAGCAAGAGGTTTTGCTGCTACTGGCGGAAGGTGCGCGAGCGAAAGCTGATACCGAAACCGCGTGTCAAGTAAGACTCGTCGAACGCAAGACGGTCGCAGACGTTGTTGCTACAACGCCAAGAGGCATTGCTAATGGCGTTGATGATAAGGCGGTGTGCGGCGATAGTGAGAAGTGGCTAAAGTATTTTCTTACGGCTTCTGAGATCCAGTTCATGCGGGAGCTTCGACTATCTCAAGTGGCGACTACGTTGTCCCACTTCGCGAGTGTTGATGTTGGGGTTGTAACTGGTAAGAACAAATTCTTTGTCCTTAGCCAGGCCGATCTACGGTCGTTGAACATCGAAGGTTGCTTCCTGAAGCTCGCGTCTAGATCGGCTCACCTGCGTGGGGCGATCTTTTCCGAGTCGGACTGGCAAAAACTCTATGACGCCGATGAGAGGGTCGCCCTACTGAACATACGTTCAGACATGAATAAGCTTACCGAGTCACAGACGAGCTATATTAGCGATGGCGAAAGGCACGGCTACCATCTTGGTTACAAGTGTAGCATCCGAAGCCCGTGGTATCATGTGCCTTCAATTTGGACGCCAGACGGCTTTCTGTTTCGCCAGATCTATGACTTTCCACGGTTTATCCGGAACGATGCCCATGCCTGCTCTACTGACACGATCCACAGATTGACTGTACACGGCTGCACAGCCGACGCTCTAATCAGCTCGGCATACACTTACATGACGGCCGCATCCGCCGAGATCGAAGGTCGATCATATGGAGGTGGCGTACTCGAACTCGAGCCTACAGAAGCCGAGCGCCTGTTGGTCCCGGCAAACGTCGACCACGCTTTACCACTGACCGAAATGGATAGCCTTCTCCGGCACCATGGTGTCGATGATCTACTACGACTTAACTCTCACAAAGTTCTGACGGAGGGTCTCGGCCTGTCCAGAGCCGATGTGAAACGGGCAGAGTCTATTTGGATCAAAATGAGAGACCGTAGGCGCGATCGTGGCCGGCGGGCTAGATGACCCCTGACCCGTCATCATTAGGCTCCGCCGCATCTGTAGCTTCTTCAATTTCGTGTGGTGGTAGGTTTCTGTAGCGATCTTGGTATGCGCTGTAGATGCGCTCGTGCATCGTTTCTAAGCGCAAGCCGCTTGAAGTGGGAGGGGACTGCTGATCTATCGAACCGTCTTCAGGGTTCCAAATAACTAGGCTTATTGCTTCAGCAAGGTGATGCTGATCGAGCTCATCGTCTCGTGATCCGAGACGCTCCAATGTTCTAATCAACGCTTGCTCTTGGGCATGTTGTAGAGCCGGCCTTGGTAAAGCAATAATAAAGTTTACGATGCAGTAAGGAAACCTGGTATGGACGGTCGACGCTTCTGTAGCCAGATCGTTGATCATGTTTTGCCAGTTTTTCCTGATACTACTAGCATCGTTCAACGTCTTGCTATCATAGACCACTCTCGGGCCGTCTGGCCTATAAGCAGCATCATAATTCTGGGGCCTGATGCCGCCAACAACGCGAGTTTTTCCAACCTCTACAACATCCGGAGCAGGTGGAAGAAGCGAGTTGTCGAGCGGTTTTGCGACGCTGTTTCCTAACATCTCCGCAAGTGCAGCGCCATACGCGCTATCAAACACCATCCCGAAGTCCATGCCTTGCTTCTTGTCGAAGCAATTCGCCGCCTTCATCTTCGGTACAGGCGCATCGCCCTTCTTCTTCGGCTTAGTTGGCGATCCAGCCGTTCCTAGCCAAACTTGTCCCCAGTGGGCGAGCTGCGCCTGATCCAAGGCGAGTGCCGGCATTTCCTTCAATAGTCCCATTGGTTCGCCAACTCGTTGTCCGACTGCCCTCGTAGCGGCTCCACTGCTGCCGTGTCCAATGTTAGGCCGTGTCATTGGGCGCGCAGGTACTGCCATCTTATATGAAGGCTCAGCGGCCTTCCGGCGGCTTGCGGCACACCCCTATTGCGAATGCCGTCAAGCCTGACCATGATCGCTTTGCCTCCCGTGAAAGCCGGGGGGCGGGGCGTCGAAACCTCAACCTGTAGGAACTCGGTCGCGAACATTCGTTCGAGGCCGGGTGGCATGCGCGTATGTCCAGCCGGCAACGGTAAAGGCGCATGCGCCTGTGCCTACGGTCAGGTTTCGAACATCCGGCTTCGGCCGCCGCTCCCGAGAGGTACATAGGGGCGGCACGAGGGTCTGAGCCGAAGGTCGCTCCCGACGTAGGGCGACGACACCGATGCGGCACATACACACGGCACTTCGGCGCGACACCCTCGCCCGGGCGCGCGAAGCCGCAAGTCCGCAGCACATTCACCACCAAGGGAGAACACCATGCCTCTACGACGATGGGCGACGTGCGCTCGATACTCAGCCATCATAGCAGCTTCGATCTTCGCCCCGATCTCGGGAGCGTCAGGTCAATCAGCCGCCAGCGTGTGGACCTTCACCCAGAACGGCGGCACCTGCAAGGCTCAGCTGATCAACTCAACCGGCGCGACCCTCACCATACAGCGCCGCGCTTCCGAAGCCGATGAGGTAATCTTCGCCCTTTCCAACCCTGCCTGGCAGCTGGAGGTCGGCTCGACAAGGATGCTCAGAGTACGCCATCATTTTCCTGCATTCCGTGACAGTTCAGGCAGAATCGAGCCAGCATCTTACATCGACGATCCGCTGTTCGAGGCGGAGGTGGTGCGTGTTGGTAATAATGTCGCGATTGCGTTTGCACGTAGCAAACAGACGTTTGACACTTATCTGTCCGGATCGGAGATAGGAGGCCGTATTGCCATATACTTCGGCGACACGGCCCTTACCGACTGGGTAAGGCTAAGCGGTCTTGTAACTACCTCGCTGAACCGCTGTAGCAATCCGTTCCGCTAGTTTAACAATAACCGCTTACTCGTAGCCCTCGGCCTAACCGCCGGGGGCTTTTTGATTTTGGAGACCCTCATGATCAACATCACCGATTTCAAGTCTCTTGCCCGCGTTCTTGACTCACCAGTCGACGCCGCCGTCAAGACGCTTCTGTTACGGCGGCGGGATCAACTCCTCGCCGACACAGGCGACGAGTACGACCTCGGCGAACTCGTCCACTTCATCGTGGTCGATCCAGGCGACACGGTCGCTTGCATCGAGCATGCCGCCGGGTACCCCCTCGTCACCGCATCCGCCTTCGAATGGGTGGCCGCTCATGGGGGCTGGTACGAGGCCGTGACGATCCTGTCGGACGATGGGTTCGGCGTCGTCCTGCTAGTGCCTGACTGCGACGGTGCGGCTCCCGAACTGCTCCTGCTGCTCCGTCAGGCGGCACAGGGACACACAATCGCGCCGTAAGCGGTCCTCACCCGCACCCTCTCGGACGAGAAATCCGAGGAAAATCATCGAAACCGCCGCCCCGACGCGGCCCCGCAGCTCGCAAGGCACTCCGCCCCGCGGGCTTTTTCTTTGTCAGGAGAACACCCGCCATGATCACGATCTATGACCGCGCCTCCATGGCGCGCGTGCTGACGCTCGAGCTCGACTCGCAACTACATCGTATCCTCGAACGCCGCTTCGCCTCACTGGTCACGTCGGACGGCGACCTTACGGACTGGACCGAGTTCCTCGTCGTCGAGCCCGGCGATGGCGAGGACGACATTGTGCGGGAGGTTGGCTTCTCCCCTGTGATCGAGCCGGTCGACGGTGCCCGGTTCGGCACAAAGGGCTTTCGACCATTCTGGGATCACCTCGACCGCGAGGACGGTCACTTCGTAATGATCCAGAGCTTCGGCTCGACTTTCGCGTACGTGCTGATCATTCCGGACGCGGAGGGCATCTGGCCAGAACTGCTCCTCCTCTGCCGTCATTACGCCGTATGAGGCTGCTTGGCATCTTCATCACCGCCTGCGTTATCCTAGCTGCGGCGCAGGCGACGGCGGCAGTGCTGGTACTCTTTGTGCTGATCGGTCTGGTCTACAGCCTGTTCACCGCCCCTCGCGAAACGCTTGGGCTACTCGGCCTTATGGTGGTGGCGGGCTTGATCCAGGCTCAGCCCCTGGCTTTCCTTGGCGTGCTCGCTCTCCTCGTCGTCATGCGTCTGCGACACTGATGGCAGATGGTTATTGACACCGCACCGTTTGTCGCTATGCGGCTCCACCCGCCGAATGGAAGCGAGCTCTGATCGGCGGTTTACGCAGCAAGAGGGATATACTCCTCGGGGCTTCGACCCTGCTCTAAAAGGATTGTCTTGGACGCAGAACCGACCAACCGAAAACTGATCATCACTGAGAACGACCCCGCCCCTGCAGTCGGCGGTGTGTCGAATCACTCCGAGAATGGAGCGAGCCAAGCGCACCATTTCGCCTCGACCGACGAGGCTTCGAGTGACGTCGCAGAGGCGACCGAGGCTGCGACCCCTTATCCTCCGTCATTCGCCACAGAGCGAGATGCAGCAACCGTGCTGCCGATCTTCCCGCATGTCCCGTGCGAAGGAGGTGAAGGAGGCGATCTCAGCGCTCAGCTGGATGGCGTGGGCGGGGAGAAGCCGCCGATAACTTCGGCGACCGACACCCCCGAAGCCGGTAAAGGTGGCGGAGCCGCACCCCCTCTGCCCCCTTTGCAGCCGGCACCTTTCAAAAGTGTCGGATCGTTCCCGGCGATGGTTGCGAGCGACGTGTTCACGCCCGCGCCGGCCCAGAACCCGGTGCTGCTCGCCCTTCAGCGGGAGAAGCTATACCGGGCACCAGTCGGCATCGAAAGGCATCTCATCACCTGCCCGTGGAGCGACGAGCACGAAGACGGGGTCGATGCGGTCGCTGTTTATACCGAGCCCAACGAAGTTTTGCCGCTCGGTACTTTCACGTGCGGACACGCACACGGAAACCGGCTGCACATCGACCTTCTGCTCGATTGGCTGGAGGTCGAGCCTGCGGAAGCGAGGACCAAGCCTCGAATCAGGATCATCGAAGGAGAGATAAATCGGATTGGCGCAGCCGCCGAGTATCTGCTTGCGGTCAACGGGCAGCACTTTCACTCCGGCGGTCGCCTCGTGGCTCTTAAACGGGACGAGGCGTCCGGCGACTTGGGCGTGGAAGCGGTGTCCGATCAGGCCCTCATCAAAGCGCTGAGTAAAGTCGCGGACTGGGAGAAGTACGACGGACGCTCGAAGAAGTGCGTGCGCTGCGACCCCAAGCCGAACGTGGTCAGCTTCCTTCTTAAGGCGCAGAGTCACGACATTCTGCCGATGCTCGGTGGGCTGGCGAGGCAACCATACTTCAGGGCGGACGGCACGCTGGTCACGGTTCCCGGCTACGACCCGGTGTCCAACGTCTATGCCGACTTCAACCCCGACGACTATCCGCTTCCAGAGCCCACAGAGGCTGCGGCAAGGGAGGCATTAGCGCTGCTGCGGCACCTCCTCCGGGAGTTCCACTTCGGCAGCGCCGGCGACATGTCGGCTGCGCTAAGCGCCATTTTGACCGCGACCACGCGCGGCTCGATCCCGTTCGCTCCCGCCTTCAACATCTCGGCGTCAGGATCGAGCAGCGGCAAGAGCTATCTCGCCGCCACAATCGGACCGTTCGCCGGTCCGGGTCAGCCGATGGCGCTCCCTTACCCGACATCGGAGGACGAAGCTTCGAAGAAGATGATGTCACTGCTTCTCGCCAAGCCTGCGGTGGCGATCTTCGACGACATGCAGACGGACTGGATGCCACATGGCACGATGAACAGAATGCTGACGTCGGAGACGATGGCGGATCGGTTGCTCGGCGGGAACCGGACAGCAACGGTCAGCACGCGGTGCTTTTTCATGGGCACAGGCAATAACGTGCGGCCAGTGCGCGACATGTGCCGTCGTGTGGTGACGATCTACCTGTCGCCCCGTACGTCGTCGCCCGCTACGCTCCGCTATGCAGATCGACCGGCTGACGCGGTAAAGCGACAGAGGGGTAGATATGTCGCAGCGGCACTGACCATCATCAGGGCGTGGCGCACTGCCGGCTGTCCCCGTACGGACGTGCCCTACGTAGCTACCTATGGCGACGAATGGGCCGACATGGCGCGTCATCCGCTTATCGCGTTGGGGGAGCCCGACCCAGCCACCAGCCTTATCGAACAGCTAGACAGCGACCCGGACAGCGAGGCGCTTGGCAACCTGATGCAAGAGTGGTTCAAGCGCTTCGGGTCGAAGGCGATGATGGTACGCGAACTCGCCCAAGTCAGCGAAACCGGGTTTGCGGAGGCGCTGCGGGAACTGCCCATCGTCGAGCGAAACGGGGAGATAAACCGCGACCGCTTCGGCTGGATACTGAAGAAGAACGCCAACAAGGTGTTGCGGGGGTTGGAGCTGAAGCGAACACCGACATCTCAGCGGACGGCGTGGTCGGTGACGCCTCTCGACGGCACCGAGGAGCCTGCTTTGCCGGCTTCCGGTCGTCCTGATGCTGAAATCGTCGCCGATTGGGTGAACACCAAGCGCCGAAAGCCCGTCCCTGAGGGCTTGGAAGAGTTCAACGGCGAGTTCTACTGACCGACCAAAGATCGGTCCACGGTCGATCCTACGCCTAGCCCGGAGCTCGCATCAACGCGGTTCCGGGTTAGGTGCGTTCAGATGCGGGTGGGCCGGCGCTCCTCCACGTCTACCGTGACACCCTAAAACCAGCATCGACCGTGCTGATCGGGCAGTTCGTTCGATCGCATAGATTCAACAACTTAGCAAACCCGTTTACTTAACCCACAGGGTTGCCCCACCGCCCTCCGATCCGAGGGCATCTCAACCACCATCAGCGGCGTCGATCCCGGCCTTCCAAACGGAAGTCTCCGGACGATGGCGCGCGCCCTGTGTCCAACGACAGAAAGGATAGACATGCCCAGCATCACCCTCAGTGCCGCCGCCGTCCAGGCGATCCGCGCCACGCCGCGTACCAAGCCTGAGACGTTCTTTGATGAGGTCGTGACCGGCTTTGTCCTGAACGCCCGACCCCGTGGCACTGCCACCTACGCTGTCCGCTACAAGAACCAGTACGGCCGTCAGCGCGAGTACAAGATTGCCAACGCCGCCGACATCAGCTTTGCGGAGGCGAAAAAGGAAGCTGTCCGGATCAAGGGCTTGACCGCGCTCGGGATCGATCCGCAGGAGAAGCGCGAGGAAAACCGTCGCATCCCGACCGTCAATGAGCTCTCTGAACGCTACCTCGCCTTCGTCCGCGCCAATAAGAAGTCGCACGACATCGACGAGCGTTACCTCCGGCTGCATCTGCTGCCGAAGTTCGGGCGGCTCCACCTCGATCAGCTCCGTCAGGAGGAGATCATCGACTGGCTCAACCGCAAGGTGATGGAGGGCTACTCGCAAGCCACGGTGAACCGCTGGCAGGTGATCTTCAGCTACATGCTCCGGCTCGCCAAACAGTGGAACGTGCCGGGTGCCGAGAAGAACCCGCTGGAGGGCGTCAGGCAGAAGGACCCCGACAATCGGATCGAGCGTTTCCTTAAGCCGGACGAGACGAAGCGCCTGCAGAAGGCTGTGCAGGAGAGCGAGAACCCGATGCTCCAGTACATCGTCGCATTGCTGCTGCTCACCGGTTGCCGCAAGCGGGAATTGCTGGACGGTCGTTGGTGCGACGTCGACCTGCAGGGGAAGGTCTGGCACCTCCCGTCTAGCAAGACCGGCAAGCGCGACGTGCTACTGCCCGACGAGGCGATCGCGGTGCTCCGGCAGGTGCCTCGGTTCGACGATTGCCCGTACATCGTGCCGAACCCGAAGACGCTGGAGCCGTTCACGTCGTTCTTCAACAGCTGGGACACGGCACGGCGGCGGGCAGGGCTGCCGGAGCTCCGCGTCCACGACCTTCGCCATAGCGCGGCGAGCAACCTCGTGAACTCGGGCCATTCGCTGTTCATCGTGGCGAAGATCCTTGGGCACGCGCAGACGCGGACTACGGAGCGGTACGCCCATGCAGATCGGGGCGTGCTGCTGAACGCCGTGAATGCGGCAGCGAAAGCGACGGGGACGACGTGGGCCGAGCCTACGCTGCCAACGATCTGACCCGGTGCTGGCAACGCTCGTGTAGGTGGGCTGTAGGCGACTTGATCGAATCCGATCCGGTCAAAATGCCTCCAGAAGGAAAAGCGGTCTGACCCGGTCTCGGCCGAATGTGGGAGGTTGGTGGGAGTTGTCGCGAGACAGCTCTCACCACCACCTATCTATATATTTTTGCACCAGAAAATCTGATATCATCAGAATCTGTTCATGCTGGTCTCGGCGCTGATGGGGCTGGAGCGAATGCAGGCGGCGTACGCCCATGCGATCGCGAGCGGCTACCGTTTCTATTCCTATGGAGACGCCTCGCTGCTGCTGCCGTGAAGGCGCGGCGCAGCGCTGACCCTTGCAGCGCACGCGAACAACGAAAAGCGGCCCCGGATCGCTCCGGGGCCGCCAGTTTCAACCGTCTGTGAGCGCGTGTGCGGCTCAGCAGTTCGGGTTCGGACGCTCCTGGGCCGCATTCTTCAGCGGGTAGGCGTTCGAGATGTAGAGGTTGCGGTTGCCCAGCGCGCCGGTCGCCTTCCGGAGGAAGGTGTCGCTGATCGCGGTCCGCCAGGACTGCGGCAGCGGGGCGACGTTCAGCTGCGCCAGCAGGCCCGGGTTGGACGGGTTGGTGCTGGTGAACAGGTCCGCCGACACGTTCTGGTTGGCCGAGTTCTTCCGCACGTTGCCCATGTAGGCGTTGAGGAAGAGCGTCACGCCCAGACGAGTCGCCTTGTCCTGATAGCAGGTGTAGCCGACCATCTGGGTGGTGCCGGTGATCGGATAGCCGACCCGCGGGTTCGCCAGCGTGTTGTTGTTGCTGGCGTACAGGACGCTGATCCAGTGCAGCGGGTTGGCGCGGTCGATGCGGACCGAGCCGGTGCCGTCACGCTGCGGACCGGTGCGGCTGTCGTTCGGGTTGTAAGCGCCGTTGGCGGCGGTGGTCTGCGGCGGCAGGAAGTTGCCGAACGCGGTCAGCGCCGAGGCGGCGGTCGGGACGGCATACTGCTTGCCCGAGCCACCGACCTGGAGCGCAGCGGCGAACAGCGCGGCGCCGGTCGACGGACGGACGAAGTCCGCACCGATGTAGCCGAGCTTGCCGTTGAGGGCGACCGAGTTCACCTGCCCGCCCGGAGCCGCCTGGAAGTTCACCGCGTCACGGACGCCCGACGAACCGTCGGCGACCATGAACAGGCCCGCACGCTCCTGACCCTGGGTCGTGTCGATGCGCGCCGGGTTGCCGCCCGAAGCACGGACGAACACCGCGCCGCTCAGCGACTGGACGGTGCCGGCCAGGTCGCCGGTGGTGTTGGTGAAGTAGCGCGTGTCGCTGCGGAAGCTACGCAGGTCGATGTTGCTGTTGCGATCGAACGGCAGGGCTTCCGAAGCCTTGGCGAACTTGTTCACCGGAACGCCGGCCTGGCCACCGCAGGCGGCGGCGAGGTGACGGGTGAAGATGTCCGTGGTGCCCGAGTTGTCGAGGCGGCCGATCAGGCGGATCGGAACGCCGGTGTTGCGCCAGCGGGCCTGCGCGTCGCGGGTGTCGCGCAGCGAGTTGTTGGTGCCGGTCGAGTTGAAGGCCTTGTCGTTGAAGTTGGTGACGTAGCCGTTGAAGATCTTGCAATACAGGTTCTGCGACAGGCGCAGGCCACCCGTCGGGTTGCCATCGGCATCCTTGGTGACGAACTTCGGGTTCACCGCGAAGCGCAGCTCCTGGGTGCTCTTCTTAAGGCGCTTCACGCCGTACACCGGGTTGTAGGCGATCGCGACCGGCAGGACGTAAAGCGGGATCTGGATCGCCGCGCCCGCGCCGCGCTGCGCCGCACCGGCGTCATAGGCGGTCAGGTCGCTGCCCGAAACGGGGGCGTCCGAGAAGGCGAAGTCGATGTTGGTCCAGGTGCCGAACGGGTTCACCTTGCCGGCCGAACCGTCGAGCTGGTTGGTGTAGGTGCGCCACCAGGCGCGGCCCGTGCCCGAACCGGTCGCAATGTAGTGACCCTCGAAGTTCGGCTGGACCTCATCGCGGTTGCAGTCGAAGTTCGGCGACGCCTTGGTCGGGCGGGTCTGAACGAACTCACCCTCGGGAACGGCGCTGGTGGTGCCGTTGTTGGTGCCCAGCAGGTTCAGGTTGTCGTTGTTGCCCGCTGCGTGGCTGCCCGGGTTGCCGAGGCAGTTCAGCGACTGGACGAGCGCGGTCTGGATCGAGCTCGCGCCCGCGCCGCGGATATCGACCTGCGGATATGCGAACTGCGCCTGCGCGGTCCCTGCGATGCTGCCGGCGACCACAGTCGCGGCGAGCAGGTTCGCCTTAAAGGTCTTCATGATGCATTCCCTTCGTTGTCGGCAGCGGACGACCGGCGCCGAAATGAGACACACGACCGCAGCGACGCCCATGCGCGGACGCCTGAAGGATCGCCTGCAACTACACCCCCCGTCCGGTCGACATTCATGTCTCCGCCACTCGCGCGCATGCCGAAGCCACCTGCCGGAGCAGGCGGTCCGTTCATAGGCGACTGTCGACGACTCTCCCTTGACCCGACGAGTCGATCCGAAGGACTCAACCTTCCGATCGCGGATGTCCGGCTACAGGGGATCGATGACAGATTGATGATAGCGGTAAGTATAAGTGCAACGCCAAGACTTGGCTAAACTTCCCCGCCGAAGCGGCTGCAAGAAAACTGTCGCATTTCTGTAGTAATCGCTTCTGCGATCCGGAGCAGCGATCGTCGGTGACGAAACCGGCCGGCCAGCCTATGGCCGGGGCTCCGCCGCAGTTTCGGAGTGTTCGTTGCAACCGCAGACCTCGCAGCCGATGGGGAGCAGCCCGGGGCGGCCCGCGCGCGTCGCCTCGCTGGAGGCACTGCTCCGCGAGCGGCGCCTGCTGCCCGAGGAGGCGATCGCGCGCGCGCTGCTGGTCCGCGCCGAAAGCGGCGAGCGGCTGGACGCGGTGCTGACGCGACTCGGCTTGCTGTCGGAGGAAGCGCTGGCCCGCGCAATGGCGGAGGCGTCGGGCCTGCCTCTGGTGCAGGCCGCCGGCTTCCCGGAGGTGCCGGTCGCGGGGCCGCCGCTGTCGGTGGCCTTCCTGCACGACCAGCGCGCGTTGCCGATCGCCGCCAATCCCGGCGGAATCGAGATCGCGGTGGCCGATCCGTTCGCGGCCGACACCGCCGATGCGTTCCGCTTCGTCTTCGGGCGCCCGGTGCGGCTGGTGGTGGCGCGCGGCAGCGACGTCGATCACGCGATCGACCGGCTGTACCGCCCCGCGGAGACGGAGGGCGAGGTCGAGGGCGGGCTCGACGAGGACGATATTGAGCGGATGAAGGACCTGGTGAGCGACGCGCCGGTGATCCGCGCGGTCAATCGCCTGATCCAGCAGGCCGTCGACGGCCGCGCCTCCGACATCCATGTCGAGCCCACCGACGACGCGCTCGCCGTCCGCTTCCGCATCGATGGCGTCCTGCGCGAGGCGGCACGCCTGCCGATGGCGATGCGCGCGCCTTTGGTCAGCCGCGTCAAGGTGATGGCGAACCTCAACATCGCCGAACGCCGCCTGCCGCAGGACGGGCGCATGCGCATCGCGGTGCGCGGGCAGGAGATCGACCTGCGCGTCGCCACCGCGCCCTCGATCCACGGCGAAAGCGTGGTGATGCGCATTCTCGACCGGTCGAAGCTGGCGCTCGACTTCGGTGCGCTCGGTTTCGACGACGACCTGGCCGAACGGCTGCGCGAGGCGATCAAGCGGCCGCACGGCATCGTGCTGGTCACCGGCCCCACCGGCAGCGGCAAGACCACCACCCTCTATGCGGCCTTGTCCGAGCTCAACTCGGCGGACCGCAAGCTGCTGACCGTCGAGGACCCGATCGAATATCGCCTGCCCGGCGTGATCCAGACCCAGGTCAATCCCGGCATCGGCTTCACCTTCGGCGCCGCGCTGCGCTCGTTCCTGCGCCAGGACCCGGACGTGATGATGGTCGGCGAGATCCGCGATCGCGAGACCGCCGAAATCGCGGTGCAGGCGGCGCTCACCGGGCACATGATCCTCTCCACCCTCCACACCAACACCGCGGCGGGCGCGGTCACCCGCCTCCTCGACATGGAGGTGGAGCCCTTCCTGCTCTCCTCCGTGCTCGCCGGCGTGCTCGCCCAGCGACTGGTGCGCCGCCTGTGCCCGCATTGCCGCGCGCCGTTCGAGGTGGAGGCGGGAATGGCGGCAGCGCTGGGCCTGTCGCCGGGCACCCACGTCTTCCACCGCGCGGTCGGTTGCGGCGAATGCGGCGGCAGCGGCTATGCGGGGCGGATCGCGCTGCTGGAGTTCATCCGGGTGGACGAGGCGATCACCCGGCTGATCCTGTCCCGCGCCGACACCGGCGAGATCGCGCGGGTCGCCGCCGAGCGCGGCAACCGCAGCCTGATGCAGGACGGGCTCGCCAAGGCAGAGCGCGGCCTTACCACGGTCGAGGAAGTGCTGCGCGTGGCGGTGGCGGACTGATCGTGGCGCAATTCCGCTATCGCGCCGTCCGGGCGGACGGCTCCGCCGCCGCGGGCGAGATCGACGCGCCCGACCGTGCGCACGCCATTGCTGCGGTGCGCCAGCTCGGCGCCACGCCGCTGGAACTGGTCCCCGCCCCTGCCGCCGCGCCCGGTCGCGCGCCGCGCGCGAGGGGCAAGGGGCTCAAGGCCGCCGGCACGATCGTCGCCGAGCTCGCCGTACTGCTCGACGCCGGGCTCCAGCTCGATCGCGCGCTCGCGCTGGCGATCGAGAATGTCGAGGACCCCGCCGCCCGCGCGCATTATGCCGAGATCCTGCGCGCGGTGCGCGAGGGCGCGCCGTTGAGCCGGGCGATGGCCGACCGGCCGGGCCTGTTCCCGCCCGTCGCGATCGCCATGGCGGAAGCGGGCGAGGCGAACGGCCGGCTCGCCGAGGCGCTGGAGCGTTTGGCGGTGACGATGGCGCGCGCCGAGGAACTGCGCCGCATCGTCGGCAATGCGATGATCTATCCGATCGCCTTGCTGCTGATCGCGGTGGGCGTGATCGCGATGATGCTGCTGTTCGTGGTGCCGCAGTTCGAAAGCCTGTTCGCCACCAGCCGCGCGCAGCTGCCCGCCGCCTCGATGGCGGTGATGCAGGCGAGCCGCTTCGTCCGGTCGAACGGCCTGTGGCTGCTGCTCGGCCTCGCCGCGGCGGGGTTCCTCGCGCGCCAGGCGCTGCGCACGCCGTCTGCGAAGGTATCGCTCGATCGCTTCATCCTCCGCCTGCCCCAGGTCGGCCAGCTGGTCCGCCGCGCCGAGACCGCCAAATTCTCCCGCACTTTGGGCGCGCTGCTGGAAGGCGAGGTCCCCCTCCCCAACGCGCTCGCGCTCGCCCAGCGCACCTTGTCGAACAGCGTGATGGCCGCCGCCATTGCCAAGATCGCGGTGGGCGTGCGCGAGGGCGGCGGGCTCACCGCGCCGCTCGCCGCCGCGGATATCATGCCCCGGCTCGCCATCGGCTTCTTCCGCACCGGCGAGGAGACCTCGCGCCTCGGCCCGATGCTGTCGCGCCTCGCCGACGTGCTCGACCGGGACGTGCGGCTGCGCCTCGAACGCTTGATCGGCATCCTCACACCGGCGATTACCGTGTTCCTGGGCACGGCGGTGGCGGGGATCATCGCCGCGATCATGTCCGCCATCCTCGGCTTTAACGATCTGGCAGTATCCTGATGAAACCCCGCAAGAAAACCGGCTTCACCCTGCTCGAGCTGCTCGTGGTGCTCGCCATCCTCGGCCTGCTCGCCGCGATCGTCGGCCCGCAGGTGATCCGCTACCTCGGCTCGTCCAAGACGCAGGCGGCGCAGGTGCAGGCCAAGAACGTCGTCGCCAGCCTCAACCTGTTCCGGCTCGATGTCGGCCGCTTCCCCACGCCGCAGGAGGGCGTGACCGCGCTGATCAAGGCGCCGTCTTCCGCGCCCAACTGGAACGGGCCCTACCTGCCCGACGAGAGCGCGGTCACCGATCCCTGGGGCAAGCCATACCTGATGCGCGTGCCGGGCGAGCATGGCGAGGTGGACGTCTATTCGCTGGGCTCGGACGGCGTCGCCGGGGGCACCGGGGAGGCCAAGGATGTCGGCAGCTGGTAGGCCTTCCGGTTTTACCCTGATCGAGATGCTGGTGGTGCTCGCCGTGACCGCGCTGATCGCAGGCCTTTCCTTCCCCGCGATCGAGCGCTCGCTGCGTGGCCAGGCGTTCGAGTCAGCGGCGGACGCGACCGAGTTCGGCCTGCGCCAGGCGCGCGCCGATGCGATCCGCAGCGGCCAGCCGACCCGTTTCGCGCTCGGCCCGGACCGCCGGTCGATCGTGCGCGAGGGCGGCCGGCCGATCGAGCTGCCTGCCGCGATCGCGATCGCCTTGCCCACGCAGGGGATCACCTTCTTCGGCGACGGCACCGCCACCGGCGGCACGGTCGCGCTCACCGGCAGCGGGCGCGAGCGGCGGCTGGCGGTGGACCCGGGCTCGGGCGCGGTGGCGCTGGTCCGATGACCCGCCACGGCGCGCCAAAGGGACTCGCCATCGTCGAGGTGGTGATCGCCACCGCGATCGTCGCCGGCATGATGGCGCTCACCTATCGCACCATCGCCGCCAACGCGCAGGCGGCGCGCCAGGTGGCGGAGCGGCGCCATGCCGCAATGCTCGCCCGCTCGGTGCTCGACCAGCTCACCGCCGGCCCCGCCGCCGCCGACCAGGCGCGCCTCGGCCGCGACGGCACGCTGACCTGGCGCACCGCGCGCACGCCCTACGGCCATGGCGGCGCGCTGCCGCTGGAACGGGTCGCGG
This sequence comes from Sphingomonas sp., assembly GCF_042096255.1. GTDB lineage: Bacteria > Pseudomonadota > Alphaproteobacteria > Sphingomonadales > Sphingomonadaceae > Sphingomonas. The sequence goes on from NZ_JBELLZ010000033.1 coordinate 30,914, forward strand.
TCGAGGTGCGCGACGCCACCGGCCCGGTACTCACCCTCCAGACTCTCCGGGTGGCGCGATGACGCGACGCCGACGCGGCTTCACCCTGATCGAGCTGCTGGTCGGGCTCGCCATCCTCGGGATGATGGCGGCGATGCTGGTCGCGGGCCTCGGCACCACCGGGCTGATGGCCGCGCGCACCCGCGCCGCCGCCGACGCGCTGGAGCCGGTCGCCGCGGCGCAGATGGTGCTGCGCGGGCGGCTGGAGCGGATCAGCGCGGTGCCGCGGCTGACCAGCGCGACGCCCCTCGTCGACATCGGCGGCGACGAACGCGCGTTCGACTTCACCGGCGCCCCGCCCGATCGCGACATGCCCGATGCGCTCTACCGCTACCGCCTCACCCGCACCAGCGGCGGCGACGTGATGCTCTATTCCGCCCCCGTGCTCGCGCGCGAGACCGACGAGGGCCGCACCGAAAGCTGGCAGGCGATCCGCCTCGCCGAGCGCGCCGCCGGCCTGTCGATCGGCTATTTCGGCGACGCGCCCTTGGGCGACGGCCGGCGCTGGCTGACCGAATGGGTCGATCGGCCGCAGCCGCCCGATCTCGTCCGCGTCCGCGTCGCCTTCGCGCCCGGCGACCGGCGCGTCTGGCCGGACCTGATCGTGCGCCCGCGCGCCACCGTGAACAACGCCTGCCGGATCGACGCGGTCTCCGGCCGCTGCCGGGAAAGCTGATGGCGGGCCGCGGCATTCTCGACGCCGACATGGCGACGGTGGGCGGCTGGCTGCGCGACGGCTGGCGCTGGTGGATCGACGAGCTCGCGC
>NZ_JBELLZ010000034.1:0-31406 GCF_042096255.1 Sphingomonas sp.
CATAGTCGATCGTCGCGTGCGGAAGCGCCTCGCGCAAGGCGACCAAGGGCGAAGACGGCGTATAGGTGATCGAGGCAAAGGCGGCCGCAAGCTTGTTAGCGGGCCGCACCTCGAGCGCGGGGCCGCCGACGGGGCGGACCTGCGAGGAGCCGCCGCCGGAGAGAACCCCGATGTCGGCATGCCCCCCGATTACAGCGATCCGCTTCACCGATGTCGCGATCGGTAGTAGCCCACCTTCGTTCTTGAGCAGTACGATCCCGGCCTCAGCGGTCTGCTGCGCAACCGCCGCATTCGCTGCATAGTCGATTGTAGCCGCCGAAACGATCGGATGATCGACAAGACCATAGGCGTACATGGTGCGCAGTATGCGGCTGGCGGCGGTGTCGACCGCGCTCATCGGCACCGTACCTGCGGCGAGCTCGTCGCGCAGGAGCTTGCTGAAATAGGGCTTGCCGTCGATCTGCTCGCCGGATTGCTGGTCCAGCCCCTTCGTTATGGCACGCGTGCTGTGCACCGCGCCCCAATCCGACATCACGAAGCCCTTGAAGCCCCAATCACGTCGCAGCACCTGGTTGAGCAGGAAATCATTCTCGCACGCAAACTCACCGTTCACGCGATTGTAGGCGCACATGACCGATCCAGGACGCCCAATCTCCATCGCGATCTGGAACGCCAGCAGGTCGCTCTCCCGCAGCGCCGCCTCTTCGAGGACGGCATCGACGCTGTTGCGGCCGGTTTCTTGCGCGTTCAACGCGAAATGCTTGATCGTGGAGATGATCCGCGCACTCTGAACGCCGCGGATGCCATAGCCCGCAAGCGTACCTGCAAGCAGCGGATCCTCGCCCAAATACTCGAAGTTGCGGCCGTTGCGCGTTTCGCGCGTCAGATTGACGCCGCCCGCGAGAAGTACGTTGAAGCCTTTCGCGCGCGCCTCCCCGCCGATCATCGCCCCGGCGCGTTCCGCCTGCTCGGGCCACCAGCCCGATGCGATCGCAAGACCCGACGGCAGCGCGGTGGCAACATCGCCGGCCCGCTTGTTGCCGAGGTTCGCGACGCCGAGGCTCGCATCGCTTTCGTTGAGCGGCGGAATGCCGAGCCGCTTGACGCCGGCGATATAGCCGGCCCCCAGGATCATGTCCGCCGGGCGTTTTGCTGGCGGCACGAACGACGGCATCGGACCATGCAGCAGGTCGATCTTCTCGTCGGTCGTCATCGCGGCAAGCGTCTTTGCGGCGCGCGCATCGGGATCAGCCGAAGCCTCCTCCTTTTCCGCGCGCACGGGCGCCTCCTGCGCAAGGCAGGGTACGGTGCTGAGGAGAAGTGACAGGCTGAGCCCCTTGTGCCACGGCTTGGTCACGATCTGACATCCTATGCTGAAGGCGAGGAGAGGGAGTGCGGAAGCGATCAGATTTCGATCAGCGCGACACCTTCGGGGGGAAGGTCGATCGCGATCGCGCCGCCGGGGCCGACCTTCGCGGACGTGGGCGGCGCGATCTCCGCCGCGGCGCGCAGTTCGGCCAGTTGCGACATGGTGGGATAGCGCGGCGATCCCATCGCGCGCCATGCCGGCATCGGCGAGCCACGCTCCTGATCGACATAGCTGACACGAGCGGCGGCACCCGGACGAATGCCGTTGACCGTCAGCTGGATCCTCTGCGCCGCGCCGGTGACCGTTCGCGTCGTGGTCATGCCGGGAATGCCTGAAGGCTGCGAGACCTGTGCGAGGTTCCACACCAGAAGCGCCAGCCGCCCATCCGCGCGCCGCGTCGCCAGTACCGGACCGTCGGACGCCTTCAGCCGCTCCTCACCGAGCCGGTGCATCAGCTTGTAGGTGTTGAACGATGGACGTGCGATGCCGTGCGTCATCATGCCCCAGCCCATGTCGCCTTCCTTGAGGACGTAATTGGGCACCCCAAGCTCTTCGAAGGCATTGCTGACAGCCCATTGCGACATAGCGTCGCAGTACGGCAGGCAACCCTTCACCACATGTGCGATCATCGCCGGGCTGTCGGACGACCACTCGGTCAGCCACAAGGGGCGCCCCTTGAAAGCCGTGGCGTCGATCTGCTCACGCAGCCGGCGGATCGCCTGCGGAATGACGTCGGCCTGCGGGTAGGCATCGGCGTTGCCGAACAGCTTCTTCTGGTCGTCGCCCGCGTAGAGGTGTGTTGTGACGAAATCGACGGGCGCGTTGTTCTGGGCGCAGTAGCCGAGAAACTCCGGCACCCACTCGACCGCCGCAGTGGAGGGGCCGCCCACCTGGAGTCCTGCATTCACGCCTTTGATCGCCTCGGCCGTGGCCTTGTAGAAGGCAAAATAGTCGGCCTGCGTGCCGGACCAGAAGAAGGGCAGGTTCGGCTCGTTCCACACCTCAAACGGCCATGTCCGTACCGTCGCCAGCCCGTACCGCTCGACCAGATGGGTCACGAACTGCGTGATGAAGTCCGCCCACTCGGCATTGCTTTTGGGCGGCGTGATGTTCGCGGCGTAGAAGCCGAACGTGCGGGTGCCGGACGCCAGCTTCTTGGGCATGAAGCTCAGTTCGACAAATGGCGATACACCGCGTGCGATCAATCCGTCGTAGACCTGGTCGACGTTCTGGAAGTTCGGAGCCGGATCGCGCGACAGCATGGACGGGGCGAAGACGTTGAGCTCGTCGGAGAAGATGCCGTGGAAGCGAACGCGCTTGCCGCCGCATTCCCGCTGCCACCGGGTCAGGTCGTTCCGCCACGTTTCCCGTAGCGTCATGGCGGCTCGGTCCGATCCGACGCACTCCTCCCATATGTGGGGAAGGCGCCCCATCCTGTCGCGAACGTCGATGTCGATGTTCACCGTCGCCGCGGGGGCGGCAAGCGCCCCGTGCGCGCCCGCAACGGCGCTCACCGTGCATCCGGCCACGAACTGCCGTCGATCAAGCTTCATTTCCGCCCTCCCCTCTTTTACGCGAGACTGTATGCCGCCGATGCGGGGGACACACGTCCGGCCCGCTTCAATCCTTGATGATGCCCGGTATCTTCGATTGGCGCGGCGTCACGATGTTGCTCTTGCCCCGCCGAAGCGGCTCGAACTCGGCGCGCGCCCGCTGAAGACGGGCTTGCATCGCGGCGAGCACATCAGGGTGAAGCGAGGCGACGCTGTAGCTCTCGCTGCGATCCGCCTGCATGTCATACAATTGCGGCCAGCCACGCTTCTCCAGCGTGTCCAGCGTTCGCCCGTACCAATCGGCAATCACGTACTTCCAACGCTGCGTCCGGATCGCGACTACGTCCTCTTCAACGAAGAGTACGAGTTCCTGGTGCGGCGTCGCCCCGTTCCGTGTCAGCACCGAGGATATGTCGCGCCCATCCAGCGGCGGGCCCGGCGGCAGGGCCACACCCGCCATGCTGCAGAACGTCGGCATGAAGTCGATACCCATGACGATCGCGTCGCTGCGCGCGCCCGCGCGTATCGTGCCCGGCTGTCGCACGATGCAGGGGACGCGATAGCCCCCGTCGAACCCGCCCCCGTTCTTCCGCTGCCGCAGTCCGCCCGCCGAGCCTTCGAACCATGGGCCGTTATCCGAAGTGAAGACGACCATCGTGTCTCGATCGAGACCGCACGCTTTCAGCTTGTCGAGCACGCGGCCGACGATGCTGTCGATCTCCATGACGACGTCGCCATAAGCACCCGCCGCGCTTCTCCCGGCAAAACTCTTTGTAGGGATTTCCGGCAGATGGGGCGCGCTGAGCCATAGGTTGAGGAAAAACGGCCGGTCTTGATTGCGCTCGATGAAGCTTTCGGCCTGCGCGCAGAATTGCTGCTGTAGATTGGGATAGTCCACCGACGACACGCGTGGCGCCGCGTCTCCTGCCTTTGCCTCCTGAAGCGGCAGCGGCAGCATGTCATGGCTGTAGGGAATGCCGAAATACTCGTCGAAGCCGTGATCCGTCGGCAGGAAGGGCGCATGATCGCCCAGGTGCCACTTGCCGATATGCGCGGTCGCATAGTCGGGCTTCAGCGCGCGCGCGACGGTCGGGAAGTCCTGTTTGAGGCCGCCAGGCGCGCCAGGGTAGAGGACGCCGCGGGCCATCCCCGAACGAACTGCGTAACAGCCCGTCAGCATGCCCGCGCGCGAGGGCGTGCAAACGCTCGCGGGCGCGTAATAGTCGGTGAGTACCATCCCCTCGCGCGCCATGCGATCCAGTCGAGGTGTCTTGATGGCCGTGCCGCCGAACGCGCCGAGGTCGCCGTATCCCAGATCGTCGCACAGGATGATGACGAAGTTCGGTTTGCGCCGGGATATGCCGCGCGCCGCATTCACGGCCGTCGAAAGCGTCGTTGCCGCAAGCGCGCTGGCCAGGACCTCGCGCCGCCCCACTGCCGATCGACCTAGTTTGGCCACTTTCCTCTCCTCGACGGCTTATCTGATCGCAGCCGTTTAACGAACGCTGTCGTATGTTAAAATGGATTGAAGCGTGTATCCTAGTCAAGCGTGTTTTGCAGGCCGCGCCTCCCGTTCGACCGGCGATCGGATGGAAACGACCACCGCATGGGTGTGCAACTGAAATCCGATGATCCGCGCATCTGAGCCCTAGCCGGCGATCGTCGATCGGGATATAGACGGTATCGTTTGTTTAGCCTGATCGCGCCATGGTCGTGTGCGAAGGGCCAGGTGGAGGATGATTGATGCGCACTTTTCTTCTCTCGCTGCTGCTCTTGCCTGTCGGTCCGGTCATTGCCGCCGCTCAGGATGCACCAGCGCCTTCGTCCGCCGCTCCGGCTGCGAAGATGACGACCACGGATACCGATATCGGCACGTTGCTGGACAATGCGGCCGCCAAGGCGGTCGTCGCCAAATACCTGCCCGAGATCGTCGGGAGCGATCAGATCGACATGGCACGCAGCATGACCCTGAAAGCCATTCAGCAATATGCGCCGGATCAGGTGACGGACGAGAAGCTGGCGAAGATCGATGCCGAACTCGCCAAGCTGCCCGCCGATTAAGGTCGTCGTTCTCGCGTCAAAGGCGCCGGCGTCAGCCGCGTCGGCGCTGCGACGTTCATCGTGAGCACGATGCGTGCGGTGCTGTCGGCTGCGGTCACGCCGTGCGCCGCATTGCGCCTCCACGCCGCGCGCGTCCGAAGAGCTGCTGAAGACGCGCTGCATGGCTGCCGGAACGGCAGACGACGTTGATTGGGCTCAAACTGAAGCGGACGCCTAAACGACGCGTCGGCACAGCGTGACCTTGGGTGACGTCGGAGCGTTCCCATGTCTTCGTCGATCATGACCTAGCCCGGCATTTGGCGGGACCGGCAAAGGCGTTCAGCGCCCGACGGGGCTCTCGGCCGGATCGCTCCAGCCAAGGCCGAGCGCCTTGTTGACGGCAATGTAGGCAAGAGTCAGCTGTGCCTTCGCCCGAACCACCGCTATTGCGGCGGAAAGCTTCTGTCGCTCAATATCGAGCTGATCGGTGACGGCGCTGGTGCCGGCCGCCACCCGTTGTTCGTTGAGGCGCGCCGCGCGGACGGCGCTGGCCTCTGCGCGACCGAGCTGGCCAAGCTGCGCGCGCGTGTTGCCGAAGCGCGACAACGCGTCCTCCGCGTCTTGCAAGGCCTCAAGCACGGTCTGACGATATTGTGCGTTCGCCGCGTCGCGCTGCGCCTCGCTCTGTCGCGTCCTGGCGCGCGCGGCGCCGAAATCCAGCAGGTTGTAGCTCAGTGTTGGCGCCGCGAGCGTCGTCAGCTTGCCCAGGTCGACGATGTCGGCAGGATCGCTGCCGCCCAGCCCAAGCAGCCCCAGCAACCGCACACCCGGGAGTTCCTTGGCCTTGTTCAGGCCGATCGCCGCGGTGTTCGCCGCCAGCATGCGTTCGGCCGAGCGCACGTCCGGGCGGCGCGCGATCAGCGCAGCAGGGTTTCCGATCGTCACGCTGGCAGGCGGGAGGGGTACCGGTGCAACGGCGTTCAACCTCGCATCCAGCGTCCCCGGCGTGCTTCCGGTATAGACGGCGAGCTCGTCGAGGTACTGATCGCGTTGCGCGCCGAGCGGAATGGCGTCGGCGCGCGTGGTTTCGAGTCGGTTTTGGAACCGCTCGACGTCGATAAGTGACGCGGTGCCACCGGCGTAGCGCTGCCTCGTCAGCGTAACCTGCCTCTGCTGGAGCGCGGCCGACCCGTCGTTCAAGCGGATACGCGCCTGAACGTCGCGCAGGTTGACATAGGCCTGCGCGACTTTCGCCGTGAGACTGACCTGCGCATCGGCCAGATCCGCGAAGCGGGCCGCGATCGTCGCCTTCGCCTGCTCCACGGCGCGCCGCTTGCCGCCGAACAGATCGGGCTCCCACGAGGCGGTGAGGCCCAAATTGTAGTTGTCGATAGACAGCGCCGAAGGTTGCGCGGCCCCCGCCGCGTCCGGATCGCCTTCGGTCGAGTCGCCGTCGCCGGTCCCCGCGCCGGACAGGCTGTCCCCCGGAAGCCTGGCGTTGATGTAGCTGAGGCTTGTCGAGATGCTGGGGTAACGGTTCGCCCGCTGCTGTGAGAGCAACGCCCGAGCCTCACGGATCTTGGCGGTGGCCTGATCGATCGTGGGGCTGTTCTCCAGCGCCTGCTCGATCAGGGCGGTGAGTTGAGCATCGCTTAGCTCCTCCCACCAGCGTGCGAGTCCGGGCGCGGGCGAAAGCGCGGGATCGGCGGCGCGGACGAACACGCCGCGCGCTGTCACGTCGCTCGCAACCGCCGGCGGGCCCTTGTAGTCCGGGCCAACAGTGCAACCAGCTAATACTGTTGCCGCGAGAAGAACCGCACGTTGCATCAGTGCACCATCGCCGGCCCGGCACCTTTGGGCAGTGGCTTGAGGAACAGAACCAGGGGGAGCACCGCCAAGGTGCCGACGCCCATGATCCAGAAGATATCGTTGTATGTCATCACCAGCGCCTCCTGCTGGACTTGCTGCGCGAGCAGCGCGATGCCGCTTCCCGCCTGCCCGAACGACTGCTCCATGCCATTGACATAGTCCTGCACGGCGCCGCGATTGGCGTTGAGCGTTTCTTCCATCCGGCGCGAATGGAACCACACGCGCTGCTCCTGCAGGATCGAGATTCCCGCCAGCGCGAAGCTGCCGCCGAGGTTACGGATTGCGTTGAACAGACCAGAGGCGTCGCCCGCATCGACGGCGGGAACGGATCGTACCACCGCCTGGCTAAGGAAGAGCATGGTCAGGATCTGGCCGACGCCACGCATCAGCTGGCCGGTTGTGAAGTCGTGGCCGACCGACTGCGCCGTGAGGTTCGAGTCGATCAGTGACGCGAGCGCCATGATAATGAGCCCGCCGCCGACCGCAATTCGGATGTCCACCGTCTTGAGCAGCAGTGGCACGATCGCCATCATGAACAAGCTGGGGATGCCTGACAGCAGCACGACCTTGCCCGATTGCAGTGCGTTGTAGTCGGCAAGCGCGGCGAGGAACTGGGGAATGGCGAAGCTGGTGCCGTACAGCACCATGCCGAGGATGACGCCCATCAGCGCGACCGAGCCGAACTGCCGGTCGAGCAGCAGCGACAGTTTGATGATCGGTCGCCGGGCATGGATCTGTCCCCAGGCGATGCAGGCGAAGCCCACGAGCATCACGACGAACATGATACGGATCAGCTCGGACGAGAACCATTGTTCGCGTTGCCCTTCCTCAAGGAAGACCGTCAGTCCGCCAAGCCCGAGCGCAAGGCCGAGAATGCCGATCCAATCCGCCTGCCCGAGGAGCTGCAGCTTTGCCTTCTCGTGCGGCAGGCCGACGAGCAGCAATGTGACCAGAATCGCGCAGATGGGCACGTTGAGAAAGAAGGCATAGTGCCAGGAAATGTTCTCGGTCAGCCACCCGCCGATCAGCGGACCGAGCACCGGGCCCAGGATTGCTGTGATGCCGAACGCACTGATCCCGATCGGCTGCTGTGCCGGAGGGAGCCGCTGCGCGATGATCGTCTGCGCAGTCGGAATCATCGCGCCGCCGGTGAATCCTTGGCCCACGCGCCCGATGATCATCATCGATAACGTGGTCGAAAGTCCGCACAGCACCGAAAAGCCGGTAAAGAGCCCCGCGGCCAGCAACAGGAAGGTGCGCAGCCCCAGCAACCTCTCGAGCCACGCCGCCATGGGGATGATGACGATCTCCGCCACCAGATAGGCGGTCGCGATCCACGTTCCCTCCGTGCCACTGGCGCCGATCTCACCCTGGATCGTCGGCAGGGCCGAGTTGACGATCGAGATATCCAGCGTCGCCATCATCGCGCCCAGCGTGCCCGCCGCCACCGCGAGCCACGCGCTCGCGTCCGCGCGCTGGCCGCCGCCACTCGGCGCGGACCTGTCGCCGGTGTTAATCGCCGCGCTCGCCATCGCTCAGCGACGCTCCCGAACGCGCTTATCCGCGCGCTCCTGCTCATCGCGGATGCGATCAAGCGCGCCCTTGGCGGAGGTGGTGTTCACCGTCACGGAGACAGAAAGGCCGGGCACCAACAAGCGCCGCGCCGCTGCGGTCGCTTCGATCGAGATCCGGACGGGGACGCGCTGCGTGATCTTCGTGAAGTTGCCCGTGGCGTTTTGCGGGGGCAGAATCGAGAACTGAGCGCCAGTGCCCGGCGAAAGGCTGGCGACCCGACCCTGCAGGTCGACGCCGTCCAGCGCGTCGACGCGGATCGAAACCGGCTGCCCCGGACGCATCAGCGCGAGCTGCGTCTCCTTGAAGTTCGCAGTGATGTAAAGCTTGTCGAGCGGCACGATCGACATCAGCCGGGTGCCCGTTTGCGCATATTGACCTACGGTCACCGTCTTGTCGCCGATCCGTCCCGAGATCGCGGCCTTGACCACCGTCGAGCCGAGGTCCACGTTGGCGTTCGCGAGCTGCGCGCGCGAGGACTGGGCCTGGGCCAATCCCTGCCGCACCTGTCCCCGGATCGACGTGACGTGCCGGCGCTGCCCCTCGACCGCCGCTGTTTGCGCGACAACGTCTTGCGCTGACTGACGCGCGGTTGCCTCGAGCTGCGCCAGCTTCTCGCGCGTCTCGACGCCGGACGCGGCCAGTGGCCGGTAACGCACGACCTCCGCCTCGTCGTGCGCTGCCTTGGCCCGCGCCTGCGCCAATCGCGCCCGTGCCTGCTCGATAGCGGCATATTGCTCTTCGATCTGCGCTCGGGCGCTATCGGCCTGCGCCAGCCCGACCTCCACCTGTGCGCGCGCCTGCGCCGCCTTCGCTTGCGCATCGCGGGGATCGATCCGCACCAGGGGCTGCCCCGCACGCACGTCCTGATGATTGGTAACGAGAACCTCGGCGACATAGCCCGCAATTTTGGGGGAGACGATCACCATATCCGCCTGCACCGTCGCGTCGTCGGTTTCCTGGAGATACTTGCCGTGGCTTTCATACCTGACGAACCAGGCTATGCCGGCGACCAGCGCGGCGGCTCCGATCAGGAGCAGGACAAGCTTGGCCCGTCTCGACAGCCCCTTGCGCTTGGGAGCGTCATTGTGTTCGACCTGGCTCGCCTGCCCGCCGGCAGACTGCGCCTGCCGGTCAGGAATTTGGTCGCGCTCATCGTCCGCCATGGTTCGCCTGCTGAAGGATTTGGCAGTGCCTTACTCCCAAAGGCGAAAGCGGACAATAGCGTCCGGTTACGGTCGTGGAGTGAGACCGGCGAGTATGATGCCGAGCGCCTGCTCCAGCTGAGCATCGGCGGCTTTCGAAGCCTTGGACGTCGGAAGCAGGCCGCCAAGCATTCTGATCGCAAGCGAAAGCTGTTCGATCGAGATGTCAGGCCGTAGAGCCCCTTGCGCCACACCGCGCGCGAGCAACGGTTGTAATGCCGCGGAAAAGCGGTTGCCCAAGGCGACGAACGGCTCGGTTGTGGTGGAAGCAGCCAGATCCTCTGCGATCCGGGCGTAAATCGCCCGAGGCGATGCGCCTGTGCGCACGAGTGCGAGCACTGCATCTCGAAACGTCAGGTCCGATCGTGCGGCGACTTCCTCAAGTGGACCGAAGCTCTTCTCGAAAACGGCCAACGCGAGCGCTTCGCGGTCGGCGAAGTTGCGATAAAGCGTGCCACGACCCACGCCGGCTCGTGTGGCTATGTCCTCCAGCGGCACCTGAAAGCCGCGCTCGAGGAACAGATCGGCCGCGGCTTGAATGATTACCTCGCGCCTAGCTTGTGCATCCCTGCGCACACACCACCCACAAAAGACTGCTCGCAACCTGGCGACCTAGCAGATGCGTCGAGCGATGAAACTGTCCTTACGGCGCTGTTAGGGCGACGCTCAGACAGGGAAGCCGAGGCCCGCCAGCGCCGGAACCACCGCCATGCGCTGATCGCCTTCAACGGGCACCGAAATCCTGTTCATGGCGGTGACGTCGCCTGACCAGATACCCCGATCGTATCGCGCGGCCACGCTATCGACCAGCCCGTCGCGTTCGCGATGTCGCGGGCGTTCCTCGATGAAGGCAAAGGTCGGCCACAGCGTCGTCGCCTACGCGCTGCCATAGCGCGATGGTCCTGCTATGGTCCTGCTACGGCACCGATACCGAGGATCGGCTGCGCTGATCGGGCATTCAACACCAAGATGACGACCGATCCATCCTCCCCGCTCAAGCTGCCGCTGTTTCGCGCCGTCTGGCTCGCCAGCCTTTGTTCGAACCTGGGCGGGCTGATCCAGTCGGTCGGCGCGTCGTGGCTGATGACGAGCCTGTCGGCATCGCCGCAGATGATCGCGCTGGTGCAGGCCTCGACGACGCTGCCGATCATGCTGCTCGCGCTCTGGGCGGGCGCGGTCGCCGATAATCTCGATCGCCGCCGCGTGATGCTCGCGGCGCAGGGCTTCATGCTGGTCGTCTCCGCGCTGCTGGCGCTCGGCGCGTGGCTTGGATGGGTGACGCCCTGGCTGCTGCTGATGTTCACCTTCCTGATCGGCTGCGGCACCGCGATCAACGGCCCGGCCTGGCAGGCGTCGGTCGGCGACATGGTGCCGCGCCCGCTGCTGCCCGGCGCCATCGCCTACAACAGCATGGGCTTCAACATCGCGCGCAGCGTCGGCCCGGCGATCGGCGGCGCGATCGTGGGCGTGGCCGGCGCGGCCGCCGCCTTCACGCTCAATGCGGTGAGTTATATCGGGCTGATCCTGGTGCTGCGCGGGTGGCAGCCGGCCCTGCCCGCACGCCGGCTTCCGCGCGAGCGCCTCGGCACCGCGATGGGCGCGGGGCTGCGCTACGTCCAGCTCTCGCCGCAAATCCGCGTGGTGCTGCTGCGCGCGGCACTGTTCGGCGTCGCGGCGAGCGCACTCCCCGCGCTGATGCCGCTGGTCGCGCGCCATCTCCTCAATGGCGGGCCGCTCACCTATGGCATCCTGCTCGGCGCCTTCGGTACGGGCGCGATCGGCGGCGCGTTGCTGAGCGGGCGGCTGCGTGACGCACTGTCGATCGAGGGGATCGTCCGCGCCGCGGCGACCTGCCTGGCGGTCGGTGCGGCGACCACTGCGGTCGCGGGTACGCTGGTGCTGATCGTGCCCGCCCTCGCGCTGGCCGGCGCGGGCTGGGTCCTCGCGCTCTCGACCTTCAACGTCAGCGTCCAGCTGGCCTCCCCGCGCTGGGTGGTCGCGCGGGCGCTCGCGCTGTACCAGATGTCCGCCTTTGGCGGCATGGCGGTCGGAAGCTGGCTGTTCGGTTCGATCGCCGCCGATCACGGCATCGCCGCGGCCCTGCTCGTCGCCGCCGCGATCCAGCTGCTGAGCGTGGCGGCCGGGTTCGTGCGCCGCCTTCCGGCGATCAGCCAGATGAACCTGGACCCGCGCGGGACCTGGACCGAGCCGCACACGGCGGTGCCCGTCGAGGCGCGCTCCGGGCCGATCGTCATCGCGGTCGAGCATCGCGTCAGCGAAGAGAATGTGCCCGCCTTCCTCTCGGTGATGAGCGAGCAGCGCCGGATTCGGCGGCGGGACGGGGCACGGCACTGGACGTTGCTGCGCGATCTGGGCGATCCGCTGCTGTGGATCGAACGCTACCAGTTCCCCACCTGGCTCGATTATGTTCGCAACAACGAACGGCGCACCAAGGCCGACGAGGTCAACGGCGAAGCCCTGCGCCGCCTGCGGCTGGACGGTGCCGCGCCGACGGTCCACCGCCGCATCGAGCGGCAGACGGGTTCGCTTCCGTGGGGGCACATGCCGGATGGCCGCGAGCTCGATCCATTGACCGATCCGGCACGCTCCACATGAACACCCTTCCAAAGCTCAATGAAGCGCGTTCATTCCCCGCGCGTCCGCCTACGTCTTAGGGAGCGCGCTGCCGCTGTCACGCGCCAGGCCTGCGGTGCCGATCGTGGACCAAGCTTGCCTTCGATCATGCTGTGGCTCCCGTTCGAAGACCGCGGACTCAAGCGGCCGAAGCATGCGCGGCGCCGTCATATTCCTCGTCGGTGACCTTCTCGAGCCACTCGACATTCTTGCCGTCGAGCGCTTCCTGCACGGCGATGTGCGTCATGGCGGTGGTCGCCGTGGCGCCGTGCCAGTGCTTGTGACCCGGCGGGCACCAGATTACGTCGCCGGCGCGGATCTCGACCCGCACCTCGCCCTCGCACTGCGTCCAGCCGCAGCCGGCGGTCACGATCAGCGTCTGGCCGAGCGGATGGGTGTGCCATGCCGAACGGGCGCCCGGCTCGAACGTCACGGCAGCGCACGAGACGCGCGCGGGCGCCGGCGGGTTGTTCAGCGGGTCGATCCGCACCGTGCCGGTGAAATAGTCCTCGGGACCCTTCATCGAGGGCTGCGATCCACAACGCTTCAATTCCATGTCCATACTCCAAGGGGCGACGCGCCCCGCGCTTGCCGCGACGCAGCAGAACGCTGGATCCATAACGTCCATCGAAGATGCGTGTAGCCGCCGGATATGAGACGCCGCTATGAGAGATGCTCATGAATTACTTCTCAAGCGCGATGCCGCGGATCAACATCAACGACCTGAACGCCTTCGTGGCAATCGCGCGCGAACGCAGCTTCACACGCGCCGCCGCGCGGCTCGGCGTCTCGCAATCGGCGCTGAGCCACACGATGCGCGGGCTCGAATCCCGCCTCGAGACTCGGCTCCTGACGCGAAACACCCGCGGCGTGTCGCTGACCGATGCCGGCCGGCGCCTTCTGGAGACGATCGAGCCGCATCTGGAGGGCATCACCGCGGGCATCGAAGGGCTGCGCGACCTGCGCGAGACGCCGAGCGGCACCATCCGCATCACCGCGACCGATCATGCGGCGGAGACGCTTCTGTGGCCCGTCGTGGCGGCGCTGACCGAACACTTTGCGGACATTACAGTCGAGATCAGCGTCAATTATGGCCTCACTGATATCGTGGCGGAGGGGTTCGATGCGGGCGTGCGCGTCGGCGAGGCGATCGAGCAGGACATGGTGGCGGTCCGGATCGGACCTGACCTCGAAATGGCGGTCGTCGCCACGCCGGACTATTTTTCCGCGATGGGCGTGCCGCAGACACCGCGGGACCTCGTTTCCCATCGGTGCATCAATCTGCGGCTGACGAGTTCGCGCCGGCTCTATGCCTGGGAGTTCGAGGAAGCAGGGCGTGCGCTGAACGTGCGCGTCGAGGGGCCGCTGATCTTCGACACCACGCATCTGTGCATCAAGGCCGCCCTGGCTGGCCGAGGCGTTGCGTTTGCACCCGAGGACCAGGTCCGCGACGCGCTGGCCTACGGCAGGCTGGTGCGCGTGCTCGAGGACTGGTGCCCGCCCTTCCCTGGCTACCACCTCTATTATCCGAGTCGGCGCCACATGTCGTCGGCGTTTCGCTTGCTGGTCGACAGCCTCCGGTACACCGGCTGAGGCGAAAAAGGACAATACTTCTTTGCGTCGGTCGCGCCGTGCTGATCGTCCTGGGAGGAGCAACCGCACGTCAAGGCCCGCCCGCTTGCGATACGGGCCAGCAGTCCTCGAGCGAGGCGAGGAAGCGCGCGGTCACGGGGTCGCTCACCGGTGATCGCGCCGCGACCTGGAGAGCGCTGATCGCCCCCTCGTTGCTCAGCGGGCGATTGACGATCCCGGCGACGCCCGCTTGCGCTAGGCAGCGCGGGAGCAGCGCTATTCCGCCCCCCGCTGCGACAAGGCCTGCGATGGACGCCGCGACCGACACCGTCTGCACCACCTTCGGATGAAACCCTGACTGCCCGCAGAGCATGAGCATGTGTTCGTAGAGCCCGCAGCCGTGATCCGCGCCGAATGCGATGAACTGCTCCTCGCGCAGCGCCGACAGATCGATCGCGGTCGTCTCGTGCGCGAGCCGATGATCCGCGGGCAGGAAGACGTCGATCGGGTCGTACCAGATCGGGCGCAGCGACACGCCCTGCGGCGGTTGATACCAATAGGCCGGACGCAGCACCCCGACGTCGATCCGCCTTTCGGCCAAAGCGTCGAGCTGATCGCTCGTCGACATCATGCGGGTCTCGATCGCCACCTCGGGATAATCGTCGCGGAACCGCCGCAACAGGGTCGCGAAGCTCTGGCGCAGCGGCACCGAGCTGGTGAATCCGATCACCAGCCCCCCCGCTTCTCCCCTTCCCGCCCGCCGGGTTTGCTCCTGCGCCCACTCCACCCCCGCCAGCACCGTCCTCGCCTCCGCCAGCAGTACCTCCCCTGCCTTGGTGAGCTCGACCCGCCGACGGTCCCGGTTGAACAGCTGCGTGCCCAGGCTGCTTTCCAGCCCCTTGATCTGCACCGACAAGGGCGGCTGGCTGACATTCAGCCGTTCGGCCGCCCGGCTGAAATTCAGCTCCTCGGCCACTGCGACGAAGTAGCGGAGCTGGCGGATCTCCATGGCTTATACGTCTCTCGAATGAAAACAGGTCCAACAACATATTGGACGCTATAAGCCTGCTGCGCCACCCTCGGCGTGTGACCACAATCGCCACCGTAGCACGCAGGAACGCCGACCCAACGGCTCCAACCGATGCCCGCATCTGCTGCCGCATCCGCCGCCGGACACGTCGAGGCTCTCCCGCCTGTCTGCTCCGCAGGCGGATCAAGCGCATCGGGAGCACGCGCCTATTCCAATGATCGGACACAGAAAGCCGACATGAGAGGATGACCATGGAAGATAACGTTGCTGAACCGACGATGCGCCGGGTGTACTGGCGCCTCATCCCCATCCTGTTCCTGGCCGTTTTCCTGAACTACCTGGATCGGATCAACATCGGCTTCGCCGCATTGGAGATGAACCAGCAACTGGGCTTCAGTGCAGCGGTATTCGGGTTCGGCGCCTCCGTTTTCTTCGTCGGCTACATGCTGCTCGAAGTTCCCAGCAACATGATCCTGCATCGGGTCGGAGCGCGGGTATGGATCGGACGGATCATGATCTCCTGGGGTCTGGTCGCAGCCGCCTTCGCCTTCGTGCGGAGCGACGTCAGTTTCTACGTGCTTCGTTTCCTGCTCGGCATCGCTGAAGCAGGGTTTCTCCCTGGCCTCGCGCTCTATGTCACCTTGTGGTTCCCCGTGCGCTGGCGTGCGCGCGCCGTGGCAAGCTACATCGCGGGCGGCCAGATCGCCGCGGTCGTCGGCGGCCCATTGTCAGGACTGCTGCTCGATCATGCTGATGGCTTTTTCGGCCTGCAGAGCTGGCAAGTCATGTTCCTGGTAGAAGGTTTTCCCGCGGTGCTGCTGGGCATCATGTTCTTCTTCATCCTGACCGACACGCCGGATAAGGCGTCCTGGCTCAGGGAAGACCAGCGGCGCTGGCTTTCGGAGACGCTGGATGCGGAACGCGCCACGATCGATGCTGCACATGGCCGGCATTTTGCGCTTCGTGACGTCTTCAAGGACGGCAGGGTCTGGAGCCTGGCCCTGCTGTTCGGCAGCGCCTTGGTGGGGATCTATGGCATGTTGATCTGGCTCCCGCAGATCATCAAGTCGATGGGCAACCTGAACAACACCGAAGTCGGGCTGCTGTCCGCCGTGCCGCCCCTGCTGGGCACCGCCGGCGCGCTGATCGTGGGTTGGAGTTCGGATCGTACCGGCGACCGCAAATATCACCTCGCGGCCTCCTACGCCGTCGCCTGTCTCGGCCTGGCGGGGTCGGCGGTGTTCGCCCATGATGACGTCGTCGCCTATCTTTGCCTCTGCGTCGCGGGGCTCGGCTTGTATTCCGGCACACCGCTATTCTGGAGCCTCAACGCCTCGCTGATGACGGGCGCGGCGCTGGCCGCCTCCATCGCTCTGGTCAACACGCTTGCCCAGTTTGGCGGGCTGGTCGGGCCGTGGATGATCGGCCTGGTCAAGACCTCGACCGGGAGCTTCAGCATCGCGCTACTGGTGCTTTCGGCCTTTCTGCTGCTCGCCGCGCTCATCGCCCTGTTCTTCCGCGTCGGCCCACCCGCCGCCGATGCGCGCACCGTCGGCCGCGCGTCGGCGGAAGCCTTGTGAACCCAACCCTATCGACAAGGACGAACATGATTATCGACGTACACGGGCATTTCACGACCGTTCCGGCAGCAGTCCCGCAATGGCGCGCGGCGCAGGTCGCGGCCAAGGGCAAGGTGGCGCAGGTGCCGCCGCAACCCGTGATCTCGGACGACGAACTCCGCGCGGCGCTGGAGGATGCGCAGCTACGAACCCAGCGCGAGCGCGGCATCGATCTCACGATCTTCTCGCCCCAGGCCTCCGCGATGGCGCATCACGAGGCGGATCTGGCGGCGAACATCGTCTGGAGCCGCCTGTGCAACGACATCATCGCGCGGGTCGTCGGCCTCTATCCGCGCGACTTCATCGGCGTCTGTCAGTTGCCGCAGGCGCCGGGCGAAGGGCTGGACGCCTCGATCGCGGAGCTGGAGCGGTGCGTGCTCGAACTTGGCTTTGTCGGGTGCAACCTCAATCCGGACCCTTCCGGCGGTCACTGGTCCGGCCCGCCGCTATTCGACCGCTCCTGGTATCCCTTCTACGAGAAGATGGTCGAGCTGAACGTGCCGGCGATGGTGCATGTCAGTTCGTCGTGCAACCCGAACTTCCAGACGACGGGCGCACACTATATCAACGGCGACACCACTGCCTTCATGCAGTTCCTGACGTCGAACCTCTTCCGCGACTTTCCCGATCTGAAGTTCGTCATTCCCCATGGCGGCGGCGCGGCGCCCTATCACTGGGGGCGCTACCGCGGCCTCGCACAGGCGATGAAGCGCCCGCCGCTCGCGGAACTGCTGCTGAACAACGTGTTCTTCGACACCTGCGTCTATCATCATCCGGGTGCCGAGTTGCTGGCGCAGGTCGTCCCGGTGAAGAACATCCTTTTTGCGTCCGAGACGTTCGGCGCGGTGCGCGGTATCGACCCGGAAACCGGTCACCATTTCGATGACACCAAGCGCTACTTCGATGCTATGGATTTCCTGTCGGAGGCGGACAGGCAGGCGATCTTCGAGAACAATGCGCGCCACGTCTATCCGAGGCTGCACAAGACCCTTCTGGAAGCGGATGCGTGACCGCATCGGCGCGGGAGCGTAGCGCTACGCCGCTGCCTCCAGGCCGCCTCGCGCCTGCGCGACAACACAACGATCGCGCCCGTCCTGCTTCGCCCGCAGCAGCGCGGTGTCAGCCGTCACGATGAGCTTTTCGGGCGGACAATGGTCGGGTGTCACCGCGACACCGATTGAAACCGTGATGGGGCCAAGCGCCACGCCATCGTAGCTCAGGTCGAGGTTGGCCATGCGCTGACGGATCGCCTCGGCGAGTCTTTCCGCCCGCGGCTGATCATAGCCCGGCATCAGCAGGGCGAACTCCTCACCGCCATAGCGGAAAGCGAGCCCCTCATCCCGTGCCGCTGCGCGAAGCACCTGCCCCACCGTCCGGAGCACCCGATCGCCGGCATCATGGCCGAACCGATCATTGAAGCTTTTGAAGTGATCGACATCGAGCATCAAGCAACTCAGGGGCAAGCCATTGTCGAGCGCCCTCGCCACTTCAAGTTCGAACACTTCATCAAGGTAGCGGCGGTTGGCCAGCCCTGTCAGGGCATCGGCGTTCGCCATCTCGCGCAGTGACACTCGCAATTGCAGATTACCGATCGCCAACCCGATATTCTCGCTCAACATCGGCAGGAAGACATCAGTGGCGGCCTGGAAGTCCGCAAGCTCGCCGCAGGGTTCCAGGTACAGCAGCCCCACCGCCTCGCGCTGCACGATGAGCGGCAGGCACAGCGCGGCGCCGCTCTCTCCGGCATGCAGATGCGCGCAGGGTACGTCCCGCTCGTCGGCCGCCAGCCGGTGCGCGCTGCCCCGCCGCAGCGCCCAACAGGAAAGCGGTGGAAATTCGGCCGTCGAGCGCAGGGCACCGCCCCAACGGAACAGTTCCGCCATGACCTTCCGGCTCGGTTCGAACAGGTAGAGGGCTCCTGCCGTGCCCGGCAGGAGATCGGGCACGAAGCAGTGGATGACGTGCTGCAGATCGTCGAACGTGTCGCAGCCCTGCAGCCTGTTGGTCATGCGAGCGAGCTGATCTCGAAGCAATCGGTCCTTGGCGCGCTCCTCTTCCAGTCGCTGACGCTCGAGGCCGTTCTCACGAAAGATGCGGATGGCCTGCGCCATGTCGCCGATTTCGTCGATCTGCCCGAGCGGCGGCGGTTCGACCGCGTAATCCTGCGCCGCGAGGCGCGCGACGACGTCGCTCAACCGCACGACCGGACGCAGAACGCGCTGCTTGAAGACGAAATAAAGGACGCACAGGAAAAGCAGGCCGGTCAGGGCCAGAACGACCTCGGAGACGGTCCGCCATGTACGCGCGAAAGCTTCCGCCTCCTTCACCTCGTCGGCGGTGCGCTGGTCGAGCCGATCCTGAAACTGAGTCACCGCGTTATCGACGCGCTCGAGTTGACGCTGATACTCGGGACCGAACAGGATCCGCACCGCCTCACCGCCCCGCCCCGCCAGGCGAGCCGTGATGGCGCTCGCCTGCTCGTCGCGAAGCGTGTCGGCAGAGTCGAGCGCGGTCTTGAGCGCCCGGATTTCGGCCGGCGAAGCGCCGAGATCGACCATGCCGCGCAACCGCGCTTCGACGTTGCCGAGCGCGGCGGCTTCGCTCCGATAAGCTGTCGCCTGCGTGGGATCACCACTCATGACGTACAGCCGCGCGCGTTCGGTGAGTGCGAAGCAGTCCTTCGCCACCTCGGAGGTCGCCTTGTCGAGCCGATAGCGCTGCGCGACCGCAGCGCGCTCACCTTCCTGCGCGTGCGCGGCGAGGAGCATGGTGGCCGCCGAAACCGTGGTGAGGACGAGGGTGGCACCATAGGCAAGGTTGGTGATGGTCGCGAGGCGCATCACAGACAAATATCAGCAGCGGCCTTCCACACGGTTAAAAAGCCCCACCTCCGGTCGTCGTGCACTGGCTTTTCCCATCCACGGGGTCGCTGCCTGAGACGCCGTGTCCCAGCCATCCCTGGTGGGCATGAGAAGTGCTCATAAGTCTTTGCATGGCGTAACCGGGAAATCAGCGGATCAGGGCGGGCTTCTGCAGGTTGTGCTGACGAACGATCGCCAGCATCGCTCTTTGCTTGCCAGATGATCCGTAGAGTTCGTGAATGAGGAAGGTCGGTATGTACGCCTCGCGAAATGCTCTTCGTCGCGCCTCGGGGACCCGCCCCTGATGGCATCCAACGTCAATCCCGCGCCTCAGCAGGCGGCGGGCGCGCCAGCCGATGCGCGATCGCCTGCCGGTGCGCGGATCGAGCCAAACGAGGTGCAGATTCTGTTCGTGGACCTGCAGACGCCGCTCGTGTCCAAGTCGAAGACCCATCCGCCGGATGCCATCGCGCAATCGGCCGCCGCGCTGGCGCGCGTGGGTGCGATCCTGGAGCAGCCGATGCTGTTCAGCGTCGTCGCGGGCGGCGACGGCGCATCGGGCCTGCTGCCCGAACTCCAGCCGTTCGCGACGCCGCAGACGGTGCTGCAGCGCGTGCCGGTCAGTCCCTTCGGCGATCCGGCGATCGTCCAGGCGCTCGCGCGCAACGATCGCCGCACGCTGATGGTCGTCGGTTATGTGGCGGAGGTGGCGCTGCTCCAGACGGTGCTGGACGCGCTGGCGGCCGGGTACACGGTCTTTTGCGCGGTCGATGCGACCGGCAGTTCGTCCGAGCGCGGCGAAGCGGCCGCGATGCGGGCGATGGAGGCGGCGGGCGCCACCCCCACGTCGGTGCGCAGCTTCGCCTTCCGGCTCGTCGAGGATTTCGACACCCCGCCCGGCAAACAGGTCCGGGCGGCCTTCCCGTAATCGAAAGGAACATACGTGTCCGTACCGCAAACGCTGTCGCTGCGCGGTGGCGCGACCATGCCGGCGATCGGCCTGGGCGTCTATCAAAGCACGGGCGACGAGGCCGTGCGCGCCGTCGAGAGCGCGATCGCGCAGGGCTATCGGCTGATCGACACCGCCGCCGCCTATGGCAATGAGGCCGAGGTCGGCGCGGGCATCCGCGCAAGCGGCATCGCCTGCGACGATATCTTCGTCACGACCAAGCTGAAGCCGGACGACTATGGTGAAGAGTCGGCGCTACGTGCCTTTGAACGAAGCGAGAAGGCGCTCGGCGTCGGAGTGATCGACCTCTATCTGCTGCACTGGCCGATGCCCAAGCGCTTCGATGACACGGTCGCATCGTGGCAGGTGATGGAGCGGCTGTTGGCCGAGGGGCGCGTGCGAGCGATCGGCGTATGCAACTTCAATCCCGACCATCTCGAGATGCTCGCCGAAAGGTGCGAGCAGGCGCCGGTGCTCAACCAGGTCGAACTGCACCCGTTTCTGGTGCAGGAGAATGTGCGTGCGGCCAATGCGGCGCGGGGCATCGTCACCCAGGCGTGGTCGCCGATCGGCGGCGTCAACCGCTATTGGGACAGCGGCGAGGACCCGCTGACCCATCCCACGATCGTCACGCTCGCCGAGGCGCACGGCAAGAGCCCGGCGCAGATCGTCCTGCGCTGGCATCTGGAGCGCGGCGTATCGGCGATCCCCAAATCGGTGCGCCCCGAGCGCATCGCCGAGAATATCGCGCTGTTCGACTTCGCGCTCTCGCCGGACGAGGTCGCCGCGATCGACACGCTCGACCAGGGCCGCCGCGGCGGCCCCGATCCGGACGCCCGTTAATCCAAAGAGGTAAAATCCCATGAAATATACCACGCTTGGCGGCAGCGGCGCCGCCGTGTCGCGGCTCGCACTCGGCACCATGTATTTCGGGCAGCAGACGCCGGAAGAGGATGCGTTCGCGATCCTCGACACGTTTCTGGAAGCGGGCGGCACGCTGATCGACACCGCCGACGTCTATGTCGGCGGCACGGCCGAGGAGACGATCGGCAAATGGTTCGCCTCGCGCCCGCGCGACGTGACCGACCGGGTGGTGCTCACCAGCAAGGGGCGCCAGCCCACCGGCAAGGACGTGAACAATGCGGGCCTGTCGCGCCGACACCTGCATCGCGCGCTCGATGCGTCGTTGAAGCGGCTGCAGGTCGAGACGATCGACCTGTATCAGCTCCACTCGTCCGATCCCTATACGCCGATGGAGGAGACGATCCGCTTCCTCGACGACGCGGTGCGGGCGGGCAAGATCCACTATGTCGGCCTGTCCAACTTCAACGGCTGGGAATTGCAGCGCTTCGTCTCCACCGCGAAGGAACTGGGCGCGGTGCCGCCGGTGACGCTGCAGCCGCAATACAGCCTGCTCTCGCGCGAGATCGAATGGGAGATCGCGCCCGCGGCACGGGCCAACGCCATCGGCCTGCTGCCCTGGTCGCCGCTGGCGGGCGGGTTCCTGACCGGCAAGTATGCGCGCGGGCAGGACGCGCCGTCCGACACGCGCGCGGGGTCGGACAGCCCGCTCTACCAGTTCACCTCGGCCGAATATGCCGAGATCGACCGCAACTGGCGCACGATCGACGCGGTCAAGCGCATCGCCGAGCAGATCGGCGCGACGCCCGCGCAGGTCTCGCTCAGCTGGATCGCCGATCGCCCGGGCGTCACCGCGCCGATCTGCGGCGCGCGCACGGTCGAGCACCTCAAGGACAATCTGGGTGCGCTCGACGTGCAGCTCGATGCCGAGCTGACCCGGACGCTCGAAGAAGTGAGCCGTCCGCGCCCCTATGGCTATCCCTATGGCCCGTTCGGCATCTGGCAGCGCGAGCGCGGGCTGGAAAACGGATCGCCCGCCCCCGAGCCGGTCTATGGCGACGGCTCGGATAATCCCACCGGCTGATCGTCCGCGCGGCGCTGCGACCGAGCGGTCGCCCGCGGATCGCCGCGCAGGGAGCGCTTGTCAGGCGCCGCGCGCTTTGAGGAAATCGACAAAGGCGCGCAGCGTCGGCGGCACCAGCCCGCCGCCCGGATAATAGAGGTAGGGGCCCGGAAATGCCTGCCACCAGTCCTCGAGCACCGGTACCAGGACCCCGGCTTCGATCTCCGGCCGGATCCACTCCTCGAAGATGTGGAGGATGCCCAGACCCTGCTTGGCGACCGCCACCGCCAGATCGGCGGTGGCGCCGCGCCCGGTGATCAAACGGCCCTTCGGCTCGATGCTCACGCACGCCCCGTCGCGCTCGAACTCCCAAAGGGGAACGGTGCGGTTGGCCGTGCGCTCGCAGATACAGGCATGTCGGGCGAGATCGTCGGGGTGGATCGGTCTGCCGGCGCGATCGAGATACGCCGGTGCGGCGACGGTCGCGAAGCGCTGTTGACGCGGGCCGATCGGGATGCCGACCATGTCGGCGGGGACCTTGTCGTAATAGCGGATCCCCGCGTCGAACTCCGCTGCCAGCACGTCCAGCAGCTCGCTCTGCGCGACCACCTCGACCGTGATGGCCGGGTACAGGGTCAGAAACTCCGCGATCAGCGGCGGCAGGATCAAGCGTGCCGCGCTGACCGGCACGTTCAGGCGCAGCGTGCCCGCGGGCGCACCCGGCGTTCCCCGCGCTTCTCGCAGCGTCAGCGAAAGCTCGGCAAACACCGGCTCCAGCCGGTCGATCATCCGCCGCCCGGCCTCGGTCGGCGTGATGCTGCGGGTGGTGCGATACAGCAGCCGCGTTCCCAGCTGGCGCTCCAGCCTGCGCACCGACGCGCTGAGCCCGGACGAGCTGCGCTCGGCCAGGCGCGCCGCTTCGCGAAAGCCGCCGGCCTGCACCACGAGCATCAATGCCTGGACATCCGCGACATTGATCTCTTCGTCGCCCACACCGCTCCTCCCACCGGCCTCATCGCATGTACGGGCCCCCTGCCGCGCGCGAAAGCGTCGCCGTACGGGCGTGCGCGGCATTGTGCGCGCCAGTGCGCACCATGTTCGAAAGATCCCGCCTAATCGTCCTCGCGCACCGCGCCTAGATCGCGTCTTCCTCCGGCACGGCCGGCATTTGATACGGGAGCACGGCATGAGCGAAGCAAGCGATGTGACAAACGGGCAGCCGGTGGCGCTGGTGACGGGCGCATCGTCCGGCATCGGCCGCGCCTTCGCCTTGCGGCTGGGCGCCATGGGCTATCGCGTCATCGCGGTCGGCCGTCGCGCCGATCGCCTGGATGCGCTGGCGAACGCGCTCCCCGCCGGGCGCCTCGATCCGATCATAGCGGACCTCGGCACGGACGCAGGAATCGCCGCGGTCGCCGAGGCCTGCGCACGCGAGCCGCTTACCCTCCTCGTCAACAACGCCGGACTCGCCCATTACGGCAGCTTCGCGGCGGTTCCCGCGGCCGACATCGCCGAGGTGCTGCGGGTCAAGACGCTCGCGACCACGCTGCTGGCGCATGCGGCGGTACCGGGGATGCTGGCGCGCGGCGGCGGCACGATCGTCAATGTCGCGGGGATGCTGGCGTTCGGCGCTGCCGCGCCGCTCGGCCCGACGCCCGGCCGCGCGACCTATGTGGCGACTCTGGCGCATCTGGTGGCGCTCAGCCAGGCGCTGGCCGAGGAACTGCGGGCCGGCAATATCCGCGTACAGGCGCTTTGCCCCGGTATCGTCGCCACCGAGTTCCATATGCGCCAGGGCATGGATCTGAGCGCGCTCCCGCGGATGACGGCCGAGGATGTGGTGACGGCGAGCCTTGCCGGCCTGGCACTCGGCGAGGTCGTCTGTGCGCCCGGCGTCGAGGACGTCGGGCTGCTGGACGGCGCCCGGCGCGCAAATCTCACGGCCTTCGGCGGACAGTCCCCGACTCTGGCGACACGCTATCGCCAGCAGGCCGAATGAGCGAGACGTTTGCGCTCAGGCGTGCAACGCGGAGGTGAGTTCGGCGGGCTGCGCCTTCACGACCGGCTCTAGGCCGACCGGGTGGGCCCGCGCAGCCTGTCCCGCACGGCTTCACGGCACCGGGCGTGAGGCCTTGCAGGCAGATGGCGGCGGCACATGCGGCCAGCCGTCCGCCGAACATATCGCGTCGAACTCCGAAGCCAGGCTTTGCAGGGAGACGTCCGCGAACCGTGCCAGCAAAATCGCTTGCGCGGCGTCGAGCGCCTCGTCGATCGAACCATTGACGACCCGCTCGACACCGCAGGCCGGGCTGGCGTTCTCATTGCCGAGCGCGAACAGCCGGGGCGATCCGACCGCACGGTAGACATCGAGGAGCGACACATCGGCCAGATCGCGCGCGATGCTCCACCCGCCGCCGTGCCCGCCGCTCGACGCAACAAATCCCGCTTGGCGCAGACCCGCCATCGTGCGGCGCACCACGACCGCGTTGGTCCCGAGCATGCAGGCGATCTGTTCGGAGGTGAACGCCCCGTCATGCCGGGCCATGTGCAGCAGCACATGGAGCATCCGCGAAAGCTTGCTGTCGATCCGCACCGTTTTTTTGCCGTTTTCCCGAAGCTGGTTGACGCGCCACTCTTGCGCAACATATCATGTTACGCAAGGAGATCGGACCCATGGATTACGATATCGCGGTGATCGGCGGAAGCTATGCGGGCCTTTCTGCCGCCATATATGCCGCCAGAGGGCGGCGGAGCGTCGCGGTCATCGATGCAGGGCGGCCCCGCAACCGCTTCTCGCCGGAGTCGCACGGCTTCTTCGGTCAGGACGGCGCGACGGGAGCCGCGATGTTGGCGCGCGCGCGTGCCGATCTCGCACGATATCCGGCCGTCGAGTTGATCGCAGGCACGGCAACAGCCGCAACAGCCGACGATGGGCTATTCATGGTGTCCGTCGCGGATCGCGCGCCGATCCGGGTGGCCAAGCTCATCCTTGCCACCGGGATCAACGACATCCTGCCCGACGTGCCCGGCTTGGCGGAGCGCTGGGGCGTCGGCGTGCTGCACTGTCCCTATTGTCACGGCTATGAACATGCGGGGCGGCCGCTAGGCGTCTTGGGACAGAGCGAAGGCGCCCTCCACCACGCACGTCTGATTGCCAATTGGGGGCCGACCACCCTGTTCCTGGACGCCGGCATCGCCGCCGACGACGCCACGCTGGCTGGTCTGCGCGAAACCGGGGTGCGCGTCGAGCGCGAGCGGATCGTCGAACTGCACGGCAGCGGCCGGGAACTTTCCTCCATCGAGTTGGCGTCCGGCGAGCATGTCCCGGCTGTGGCGCTGTTCGTCATGCCGGGCCTGCAACTCGCCAGCCCCATTGCCGAACATCTCGGCTGCGAACTGGTGGACGCGCCTACCGGGCGGATCGTGAAAGTCGATGGCGCGATGCGCACCAGCGTGCCGAGCGTCTATGCCTGCGGCGATGCGGCGCGCGCGTTCGGCAATGCCATGCTGGCCGCAGCCGACGGGGTTATCGCCGGCGGCTCGGCCAATTATGCCTCCATCTTCGGCGAGCCGGCGCGATGACAGCCCCCGTGCTGGCGGCCTGACGGGCGCCGACGCGTCCCACTCCTCTGCCGGGGGGCAGCTTGGCCACGCGGGAGGGCTTACTCGCGGGAGAGACGATCCAGCAATTCGGTAAGTAACAGGCGTTCCCCCGGAGTGATCGCCTTTGCCTCGCCGAGGCGCGCGCCGAGAGCGATCGCGAGGGGCGCGATGCCATCGCCGTCCCGCTCTCCCGGCGCGTCGGCAAGAATCGCGGACAGGACCGCCCCGCGAGCGACGTCGGCGAGCTGCGGATCGCGTTGTTCTTCCGGAGTTACCAGCAGGGTGGCGACGGTCCCGACCCCCGCCGCATGGATGAGGCCGACGGCCCGTTCCACCGGAATGCCGAGCCGGCCAGCCTGTGCGATCCGCCGTACGCGCGCCCGCAGCATCTCCAGCCCGGCAAGTGCCGCTGGCGACGCGACCTCAGTCGACCCGATCTCGTTCATGATGGCGAATACGGCGGGGTTGGCCAGGCCGAAGCCGATGTAGCTGTCCCAGGCGTCCGCCAGGTCCTGCACTGGATCGGGATGGAGCTTTGCTGAAGCCTTGTGCGCGAGGAAGGTCGCCAGGCCATGTTCCGCTACCGCATGCAGCAGCCCCCGCTTCTCGCCGAACAGACGGTACAGGGTCGGCGCCTGGACAGAGGCGGCCGATGCCACGGCCCTGGTTGTGAGTGCGGCGACACCGCCTTCGGCGATCAGCCTTGATGCCGCGTCCAGAACGCGCGCGCGCACGTCCTGAG
This sequence comes from Sphingomonas sp., assembly GCF_042096255.1. Lineage (GTDB taxonomy): Bacteria > Pseudomonadota > Alphaproteobacteria > Sphingomonadales > Sphingomonadaceae > Sphingomonas. The sequence continues at coordinate 26,543 of NZ_JBELLZ010000034.1, forward strand.
TGTCCCGGTCCTGTTCCAAATCCCTGCTCATAAGCGGTGGTAACACCGATTTCCAAGAAACCGTAGCACTGTTGCGCGCGTTCCTGTATCGGTGATAACGTCTTTGCAATTCCAACGATAAGGGATGTTCCAATGATCGTCGTAACAGGCGCCGCCGGCCACCTCGGCCGGGGCGTGGCGGAAGATCTGCTCGGCCGCGTATCGCCGGCCGGAGTCGTCGCCGTCACCCGCTCGCCGGAAAAGGCCTCGATGCTCGCGGATCGGGGTGTGGAGGTCCGTGCCGGGGACTTCGCCGACTCAGCCAGCTTGACGACCGCGTTCCAGGGGGCTGACCAGGTGCTGATCGTCTCCGCCGACAAGCTCGGCGAGGAGGCGCGGCGTCTCCATCAGGCTGCGATCGCTGCCGCCCGTGACGCGGGTGCGCGCCGCGTCCTGTATACCAGTCATATGGCCGCCCGCGCCGGCTCGCCGTTTCTGCCAGCCGATCAGCACGCCGGCACCGAAGCCGACCTTGCCGCGAGTGGAATCGCCTACACCGCGCTGCGACATGGCTTTTACGCGGAGAGCTGCCTCATGATCATCGGCGAAGCCCTCAAGACGGGCGAGCTTCGCATGCCCGAGGATGGTCCGATCAGCTGGACGTCCCGCGACGACCTGGCGCAAGCGGATGCAGCGATCCTGTGCAGCGAAGGCGCGTGGGACGGCATCACGCCGCCGCTGACCGCAGCCGAGGCGCTCACCATGGCGGAAGTCGCCGCCATCGCTTCCGAGGCGACCGGGCGCGAGGTGCGCCGCACGACCGTGAGCGACGAGGAATGGCGCAACGCCAGGGTCGCGGCCGGCACGCCCGAGATGTATGCCGACATGCTCCTCGGCACGTTCCGCGCCGCCCGCCGGGGCGACTTCGCCGCGACCGATCCTGCGCTCGGCACTTTGCTCGGTCGGCCGCCCAGGACATTGCGCGACCTTTTGTCATCGATGTGAGGCACGCCTGCCGGCGATGCGCCCCTACCAGGGCGTATCGCCGGCAGGCTCGACGAAGCGTCCCGTCTCGTCGCCGCTCAGGGCGTACTGAACCGGCAGGCGCGCGCCTTCCTCGGCGGTCATGAAGCCGGTGTGCCCGGTCAGGTCCGTCTTCACATAGCCGGGCGCAACCGAGTTGATGACGATCCCAGTGTCGCGCAGTTCCTGGGCGAGCTGCACCGTCAGCATGTTCACCGCCGCCTTCGACGCATTGTAGCCGATCAGCCGGGCCGAATGATAAGGCGAGCTCGGATCTCCCATCACCGCCAGCGAACCCAGCGCGCTCGACAGGTTGACGATCCGGCCCTTGGGCGCCCGGCGCAGCAGCGGCAGCATCGCCTGCGTCACCGCGAGCGTCCCGACGAAATTGGTGTCCATGATGCGACGCGCGGCTTCGGGCGCGCCCGTGCTGGGCGGGCCGTCCTGCGGATCGACGATGCCGGCGTTGTTGACCAGGATGTCGAGGCGGCCATGTTCGCTGCGGATCGTCTCGGCGGCGGCCGCGATGCTGGCATCGTCGGTGAGGTCGATCGACACCGACTGCACGGTCAGACCCTGCGCGGCGAGATCGGCGACCGCCGCCTTGGCCCGATCGCCGTCGCGCGCACCGAGGATGACATGGACCCCGGCCTGGGCGAGCTGGCGGGCGATCTCCAGCCCGATGCCCTTGTTGGCGCCGGTGACCAGGGCGATGCGAGTTTCATGCGGCACGAGTTTTTCCTTTGATCTTGCGTGTATGCGCCACAAGATATGAAGGATCATTCAGTTCGGGAATTCGCTTATGTCCTCGGTTGCTCCGCGCCACCTGAAAGCCCGGAAGACGCCGCGTCAGGCGCGCGCCACAGCCACGGTTGACGCGATTTTCGAAGCGACCGTTCAGCTTTTGGTGGCCGATGGCCCGCACCGGCTGACCACCACGCGCGTGGCCGAGCGGGCGGGCGTCTCGGTTGGCACCATGTACCAGTATTTCCCGCACAAACAGGCGCTGCTCTACGCGCTCAACGCGCGGTATCTGGACGTTCTGTCCGAGAAGATCGAGGCGACCTGCCACGCCCACCACGGCGCGCCGCTGGACGCAATGATCGACGCGCTGATCGAAACCTATTGGAACGCCAAGACCGAGCGGGCCGACGTGACCCGCGCGCTATACCGCACGGCGGTGGAACTCGACAACGAAGCGCTGATCGAGTCCTTCGCCGCCCGGGTCGACGCAGCGACGCTCGCCATGTTCGCCAGCGCTTCCGACGCGAAGGAACGGGACCTCGCCAGCGTCAACCTCACGCTGGTCACGGTCATCTTCGGCACGGTTCGCAATGCGTTCGAGCGCAACCTGCCGCCCCCGGCGGTCGAGGCGCTGCGCGGTCAGCTGGCCTGGATGTGCCGCGCCTATCTGGCTGCTACTGGCGTGCGCTGATGCGAAGGCGACGCTTGCTGTTGATCCGGCCCTTCGGCGAATGGTCGAAAACGCCGCTCACGCCAGCCGGGTCTGCAGCTCCCCCAGCAGCCAGCTTCCCGCCCGTCCGAGAACGCGGTTGCGCATATGTGCGGCGTAGATCGTCAGCGGGCCGGTCGCGCGGGCCGGGTCGCCCTCGATCGTCAGGGGGCGCAGGCGACCGTCGGCCAGATAGGGCGCGACCAGATAGTCGGGCATCCGGCACCATCCCAGCCCCGCCAGCAGGAAATCGAGCCGCCGGGCCAGGTCCACGAACCGCCACGTCCTGGTGCCGAGGATGCCGTAGCTCGGACCATCGGGCGCGGCCGGGTCGGACAGGACGAGCTGGATATGTTCGTCGAGGTCGGCGGCCGTCACCGGCCGGTCGAGCCCGGCGAGCGGATGGACCGGCGACACCACCGGCACCAGGTCGATCCCGAGCAGCGGTAGCGCCGCCACGTCCTCCGGCACGCTCGGCAACAGGACGCACAGCGCGAGCGCGGCGTCGCCGCGTCGCAGCCGTCGCTCGGCCCCGCCCAGCCCTTCGGTGGAGAAGCTGACGGGAAGATAGGGGAATGCGGTACGCAGCGCGTGCAGGCTGTCGATGAAGGCGGCGGTCGGCACCAGCGGGTCGATCGCGATCGCCAGCTCGGGTTCGACCCCCGCGCGCGTGCCGGCGGCAACCGCCTCGAACCGCGCGGCGCTCGCCAGCACCGAATGCGCCTGCGCCACGAGTACCCGCCCGACATCGGTCAGCACCGGGCGAAAGCCGGAGCGGTCGAACAGGGTGACGCCCTGCGTGTCCTCCAGCGTCGTGACCGTCTGGCTGATGGCGGACTGCACCCGGCCCAGCTTGCGCCCCGCAGCGGAAAAGCTGCCCGTCTCGGCGATGGTGGTGAGGACGCGGAGCTGGTCCAGCGTGAGAGTGCCGATCATCCATCACCTCAACCGATAAGGATCATCACATCTTTATCGCTTCCGCGGTACACGTCCAGCCACCATATCGCGGCCATGCAACCGACCTTCTTCATCAACCATGGCGGCGGGCCGTGCTTCTTCCTGGAGCCGGGGCCGATGCGCGAGACATGGCGCGAACTGGAAACCTATCTGCGCGGATTCCTGGCGACGCTGGCCGAGCGGCCGCGCGCGATCCTCGCCGTTTCGGGGCATTGGGAAGAGGACGTGCCGACCGTCAACGCGGGCGCGCATCCGCCGCTGCTGTACGATTATGGCGGCTTTCCCGACTACACCTACCGCCTGACCTGGCCCGCGCCGGGCGCCCCCGACCTCGCCGCACGCGTGCGCACGCTGCTGTCGGATGCGGGTATCGCCAATGGCGCGCAAGCCGCGCGGGGCTGGGATCACGGCATCTTCGTGCCGCTCAAGGTGATGCTTCCGCAAGCCGACGTTCCGCTCGTGCAGCTGTCGATGCAGCGCGGGCTCGATCCGGCAGCGCATCTGGCGATCGGGCGCGCGCTGAAGCCGCTGCGCGACGAAGGCGTGCTGATCCTGGGCAGCGGGCAGAGCTATCACAACATGCGCGGCTTCTTCGGCGGCCGGTCGGTCGACGAGCAGGCGGAAGCCTTCGACGCCTGGCTGCGCGCCGCCATGATCGACGGCGCGACGCGCGACGAGGCGCTGATCCACTGGGCCGACGCGCCTTATGCCCGGGTCGCCCAGCCGCATGAGGATCACCTGCTGCCGCTGATGGTCGCGGCCGGCGCGGCATCGGGCGAACCCGGCGCCGTCCATTTCCACGGCCATGCGCTCGGCAAGCCGATCTCCGGCTTCCGCTTCGGCTGATCGCTCTTTTCTACAAAGGACACTTCATGACCAAGCTTCTCGTCGTCGAGACCAGCCCGCGTGGGGACCACTCGATCTCGCGCACCATGACTCGCCGCTTCGTCGCCCGATGGCAGGCGGCGCATCCGGACGGTACGATCGTCGAGCGCGACCTGATGGAAACCGACCTCCAGTTCATCGGCGCGCCGTGGCTCCAGGCCTATTTCACGCCGCCCGAAGCGCACACGCCCGCGATGCAGGCCGAGCTCAGGCTGTCGGACGAACTCGTCGGCGAGCTGCTCGCCTGCGACCACCTCGTGATCGCGACGCCGGTCTACAACTACAACGTGCCCGCCGCGCTCAAGGCATGGATCGACAGCATCGTGCGCAAGGGGATGACGCTTGGGCACGACGGCAAGGGCCTCGTCGCCGGCAAGAAGGCGACGGTGCTGATGGCATCGGGCGGCGTCTATACCGAAGGCTCGCCGATCCGCGACCGCGACGTCGCCACCCAATATCTGCGCCTGATCCTGGGCGTGATCGGCATTACCGACGTGACCTTCGTCGCCGGCGGCAACGCGAAGTCGGTCGACATGGGCGAAACGACGATGGCCGGGTTCATCGAAA
>NZ_JBELLZ010000035.1:0-30421 GCF_042096255.1 Sphingomonas sp.
CTTCGCCCTTGGTCGCCTTGCGCGAGGCGCTTCCGCACGCGACGATCGACTATGCGGACGGCAAGGACCAAGTCCGCGCCGTCGAACTCGCACGTTCCGCGGACCTTGTGATCGCATTCGGCGAGAAATGGGCGGTGGAAGCCGTCGACGCCGAGGACATGACCCTAGGCGACGGGCAGGATGCGGTGATCGCGGCGGTGGCCCAGGCGAACCCACGTACGATCGTCGTGCTCGAAACGGGCAACGCCGTCACCATGCCCTGGCTCGACAAGGTCGGCGCGGTCGTGGAGGCGTGGTATCCAGGTCAGCGGGGCGGCAACGCTATTGCCCGGGTCCTCACAGGCGCGGTGAACCCGTCGGGAAGGCTTCCGCTTACTTTCCCCGCAAGCCTGGCCCAAACCCCCAATCCGCAACTTCCCGGTTCCGATGCCGCGCCGGCGACCGCAGCGGATCGGGTGACCTACGGCCTGATGTCCACCGTCAAGCCATTCGAAGCCCATTACCCCGAGGGCTCCGATGTCGGCTATCGCTGGTTCGACCGAACGAAGGCCGTGCCGCTTTTTGCGTTTGGTCACGGGCTGAGCTACACGCGCTTTGCGTATAGCAATCTAAAGCTGTCCGGCGGCCGACAGCTTCGCGCGACATTCGACATTACCAATACGGGACCGCGCGCAGGCGTTGATGTGGCACAAGTTTATGCCAGCGCGGCGGGCGCCAAGCGTTTGATCGGGTGGCAGCGGGTGGCGCTAGAGCCCGGCGAGACGCGGCAGGTGTCGGTTACCGCCGACCTGAGGCTGCTGTCGCGCTTCGACGAGAAGGACTCCGGCTGGCATGTGTCGCCCGGTAACTACCGGATCGAGGTGGCGAAGTCTGCCATTGAACCGGTGCTCACTGGAGCGACGCGGCTTTCAGAGCAGCGTTTGCGTCCCTGACGCCGCGACGCCACCTCGATCCACGAAGGAGATGAGTTCTGCCAAGCGTATCCACGACATTTCGCGCGAAGCGTGGTCGGCCGAGCAAGGTGCAGGCGGAGGCGATCGATCGCGTAATCCTGGAAACGGCGCAGCGACTGTTCATGGAGGAAGGGTACGCCGACGTGACGATGGATGGTGTCGCCAGCGTTGCGGGAGTTTCGAAAGTTACACTCTACGCGCGTCATGGATCGAAGGAGCAGCTCTTTCGGCATCTTGTCGAAGTAACCATCGCGCGCTGGTCGTCCGAGGCGAACGAGGTCGATGACATAGGTGGTCCGGCGTTCGTCAAGCTCCGGGCGCGCGTGCGCCATGTCGCCTTGTCCATCGCAAACCCGGAGGTGGTTGCCTTCAAGCGCCTGCTAGACAGCACACGCGATCGCTTTCCGGAGCTCAGCCGAGCCATGTACGAGGTTGGTTTCGTTCCTGGGAACGAAGCCTTGGCCGCGCTGATCGAGGCGACGGCGCAGGAGCGGGGGATGGAGGTCCGTGACGCGCCATCGGTCGCCGCGTTGCTCGTCTGTGCGCTCGCCGGATGGCACGACACCATGGGGATGTCCGGTGAAGTGACGACGCGTGCGCTCATCGGATTCGCTGACCGTGTGCTCGATGTCACGTTGGGGGGCATTGGGACGTGGTAGGCACACCGCGGCTGCGATCGAGCCAATCAGCATAGAATGCTACACGATCGGTGGCTTCTTTCGGGGTGCTGGTGACTTCACAAGGCCGTTGACGCGTTATCCGAGCCTAATATATACGTTGTCGTCCAATAAGACGCGAAGTAGCGCCGGATCATAAGGGGAGGATAATGCGTAAGGTGGTTCTCGAACTGCTCGCATCCGCGAGCGTGTTGATCGGCGCCGTTCCGGCGCATGCGCAGACCGAAGGTCAAGACCAGGCCGCGGTGCAGGTTGATCCGGCGGAAGCGTCCGACGACGTCATTACCAGCGGCGACATCGTCGTTACCGCCCGACGCAAGAACGAGACTCTGCAGAACGTACCGCAAACAGTGACTGCGATCACGTCAGCCGCAGTGCAGGAGTATAATATTCGGCGCGGCGATGAGATAACGGCGGTCGTTCCCGGCCTCTCTCTCAGCGGCGGCTCGGAAGGTACGCAGACCAGCGCATCGATCCGCGGTGTGAGCGTGGACGCGTTTTCGGGAGCGTCGCCGACCCTCGATTTCTACCTCAACGAAACGCCGATCAACGCCGACACCTTGTTTTCCGTGCTGTACGACCTTGGCCAGATCGAGGTGTTGCGCGGACCACAGGGCACCAACCGGGGGCGCACCGCACCGTCGGGCGCGATCACCGTTTCCACGCGGCGAGCCGATCTCGACAGTGTGGGCGGTTATGTCAGCGCATTGGGAAGCAGCCGCGGCGGCATCAACGGTCAGGGCGCGATCAACATTCCACTCATCACGGATCGTCTCGCACTGCGTATCGCAGGGATCGTCGATCGGGACCGCGGCAACCAGGTGCGAAGCGTCTTTCGTGCTCCCAACTCAGATCGCCTCACGACGAGCGGACGTGTCTCTCTGGCTTTCGAACCGGTCGACGCAGTCTCGCTCAACGTAGCGTATCAGCGCAATCACGAGGATCGCACCAGCTACATTTCTGTGGAAGGCACCGGGGCGCTCGGCGGTCCGGGTTTGCCGCCCGCCGGGTACAATGGCCCAGTGGTCGATGCCAGCGATCGACGGTCGCTGCAGGGAGCGCCATCGGTCCTGACGCGCAATGCAGATCTGCTCACCGGTACCGCGACGGTCAGACTGCCGCTGCATACGCTGACCTATGTCGGCGGCTATCAGGAAACGTCGACCGACAGCCAGCAGAACCTCGACATCGGCAACCTGATAGTGGATGGCGATTCGTTCCAGTTTCTGAAGGGCACAAGCAAGCAGGAAACACACGAGGTCCGGCTCGCGTCTGACCAATGGAACCCGTACATCGACTATGTGGTAGGGTTCTACGCTGCCAGCTCGTCCGGGACATCGGACGTGCAGCAGGTCGCTTCGTTCCTGCCCGGCGCGTTCGGCAATCCGGCGATCTCGCCGGTGATCCCAGGCAATTTCAATCCCCGTTATCAGCTTCCCGTCCTTGTCGACGGCGATAACAAGGGATCGGAGTTCTCGATCTTCGGAACACTCACCGGGCATATCGGCGAGAAGATAGAGCTGAGTGTCGGGGGGCGTTTGATCCGCAACAAGACCGACAATGTTCTTTCCGTGTTTCTCGGTTCGGGTACCACGGCGGTGGCGCTGCCGGTCCCTTGCGCGCTGGCCGGATTTGGCAGCACCTACCCCGGATATTGCGACATCAATATCGCTGCACGCCCGACCCCGACATCCGTACAGCGCAACAAGCAGCGCAATACGCCAGCAGTCTACAATGCCTCGCTTTCGTACCGTCCCAATGCAAACCTCACTCTGTATGCGACGGTCGGAAGCTCATGGCGTCAGGGGCCTGCCGTTGGCGGCATCGCCAATGCTACCAACGATCCAGTGTTGACCGCGCTGCAGTTCCTGAACCCGGAACGGTCCACGTCCTACGAGGCAGGTGCCAAAACGTCACTATTTGGAGGGAGGGCGCGCGTAAATATCGCTGTGTTTCGCCAGGACTTTGACGGCTTTATCTATCGTGGCCGCGAGACACCGTATCTTGGCAACAACGGTGCTCTCCAGCAGGTGCAGACCACCGCCTTCACCTCCAATGCCGATGCGCGTGTTACCGGGTTTGATCTTGATACATCCTTCCGCCCAACTCAGAACTGGAACATCGGCGTGACGGTGAGCTACGCCGATGGCAAACTAAAGGACGCGCCGATCCCTTGTCGTGACGCCAATTTTGATGGCGTGCCGGATGCCGGAACGCCGACCGTGGCGGACTTCGTGGCCGCGGGAACGCCGGTGGCACTCTGTAATTCGAGCCTTCCTACTTCGCGAGACGCCAAGTGGTCCGCGACGGGCCAAACTGAATATTTCATCACGACCGGTGGCGGTAGTGAGGCATACCTGCGGGGATTGCTTAGCTACAAGCCGCGCAATCCGAACCAGGATCTGAACTTCACGGTAGGTGCGTATGCCTTGCTAAACCTCTATGCCGGCCTCCGCAGCCCCGACAATCGCTGGGATGTCGGGCTCTTTGCGAAGAATCTGACTGATACCGGGCGCAAGCTCACCCGTAACTTCGCTCCGGCGGAACCGCTGGGTGGATCACTGGCGATTCTGGGAAACCCTGGCTACTATCAGACAAGTTACACTCTTCCTCGTGAGATCGGCGTCACTGTAAGGTTTGCCTTCGGTTCACGTTGAGGAGATCCACGGTCCGCGACGGGCGCGCCCGTCGCGGTGCATGCTTGATGCACCAGCTTGCGCTTGATGTGGCGCTATGGTCGCCAATGGTCGTGAGCCGATGAGTTTCAAAGAGCGTGGGGGGGGGGGGGTACGGCGTGGCAATCGGTATCTCGCTTCCCCCGCGTCGCGGACGTCCTAGCCAGGCGCGACGCAAGTCGATTGACCATGCGATCCTCACAACCGCGCGCACGCTGTTTTTCGAGGAAGGCTATGACGCGGTCAGCATGGAAGCTGTGGCCTCGGTAGGCGGCGTCTCCAAGGGAACGCTTTACGCCCGATACGCATCCAAGGAGGATCTGTTCGTCGCGGTAAGCGCGTTCTGCATGCGAGATTGGGTCATCGCCGGTCCGGCACATCAGTCCGGCTTACCGACCGAACCTGTGGCTCGTCTGCGTGCGCATGTTCGTGAAACTGCGCTCGGTCTGATGCGTCCCGACGTACAAAAGTATCAAAAGCTTACGATGAGTATCGCGAACCGCTTTCCCAAGATCGCAAGGGAGGTTCAGCGGAACCACTTAGCGATGATCGACTTGCTCGCTCGGGACTTGGAACAGAACGAGCGAGCACATGGGCGGGAACCAACAGCCCTCCAAGACCTTGCCGAACTGGTCATCGGTGCGATCGTCGGCTGGCACATGCAGAACAGCATCGCCACGCCGATGACCACCCGTGCCCTCCTCCAGTTCACCGATCGTATGGTGGATGCGATCGTGCACGGCAGGCCGGAGTGGCAGTGACGTTCTGGCCCGCCTGAGACGGTCGCCCATGCGACAGTCCGCACGCTGGACATGTGCACCTTCAAATATGGTATGCTGTGGCGGTTAGAGCGCTTTCGGTGCGGTTGCCGAGCCAGTCCCCGTCCGCGAAACGCAGCGGAAGCCGATATGACTTGTCGAACTCTCGATCGGCTGTGGATGGCGCGCGGCAGGGCGATACCGCCGACAATAGTTAGCGGCGCACAAATGTGACCCACCCTTCAGCACCTTGCGTCCGATGCGTGGGGCACCGGGTTCATAGCTGTCGCCGATCGTACCGCCGCGCGGATTCGCGATGGTGCGGGCGCAGCAATCGTTCTCTATTCGCTGTTGAGCACGGTTCAGCGACGGACTTGCATACCAGTCACGTGTCCACTCCCATGTGTTTCCGATCATGTCGAATAGGCCATAGCCGTTTGCAGCGAAGTTCCCAACGGGCGTTGTTCGTATGTCGCCGTCTTTCAAGGATGCGAACGGGAATGTGCCGCGCCAATAGTTCGCGAGCACCTCGCCGCCGGGCTCCAACTCGTCACCCCATGCGTAGTCTGCGTTCTCCAGCCCGCCCCGTGCTGCATATTCCCACTCCGCCTCGGTCGGCAAGGACTTGCCCGCCCAACGCGCATACGCGTCGGCATCGGCATAAGCGATATGAACGACCGGATGGTCGAGCTTATCGTGGATGTCGCTGTCGGGACCCAATGGGTGGCGCCACTCGGCGCCGCGAACAAACGACCACCATTGCGCGTGGTCAAACAGCAGTACCGCCGCATCCGTTGGATGGAACACCAGCGAGCCTGCCACTGCGTCTTCGATCGCAAGCCCGGGATAATCTCGCGGATCGGGCGCGAACTCGGCGACCGTACGATAGCCGGTGGCCGCCACAAATCGTGCAAAATCCCGATTTGTGACTGGATGTACGTCGATCCAGAAGGGATCGACCCTGACACGGCGGCACGGTCGCTCCTCATCATAGAAACGCTCCGATCCCATCGTGAACGTGCTGCCGGGCAGAAGCACCATTCCTTCGACGTCCGGCCTTCTGGACGGCGGGACTTTGCCCTTAACCTTCATCCTGCTCATGCGTGCGCGCCTATCACGGCAGGCAACTGTCTTCTACGAGCTCGGAAGGCAGCGGCGCAGATTGCCTCTTCCCAGCACCATATCACCGACCATGCACAACCGGTGGCGACTTTCACGCTTTGTCACAGCTGAAGCGGAGACTGACATGGGCTCCCCGTGTCCTCAACCGGCTAGGGCGATCGGCACGCGATAGATCGGATCGGCATCGCCGCCGAGGGAGCGCGACAGCGTCGCTCCTGCGTCTAGCAACAAGGCATTGAGCTGGCGCGCGCGCTCCTCCGTCAACCTCGCCGCCGGGCCGGCAAGGCTAAGCGCGCCGACCAGCCGGTCGCCATGGCCGATGATCGGCACCGACATCGACGCGACATGGGCCGTGGTGGCACCGGCAGTATAGAAGGGGAGGTTATGAACCTGCGGCTGCTCGTCGGGCCAATGCTCGAAGACACGCAGCGCCTGTGCGGTGGCGGCACCGTCCATCGGCCGCTGCATGCCGGGATGGACGTCGAGGCGCAGCGTGCTTGGCGAGTTAACACGAAAGAGGCACAGGCGCGCATCGCCCTGGCGGACATAAAAGGTCGCCGTCTCCTTGGTCTGGACGACCAGCTTGGCGAGCACCGGCTGGATGTGGCGCTCCAGATCGTTGCTGTCCTCGTAGATCGCGTTCAGCCGGACCACCTCGCTCCCGAGCTGGTAACGACCGTCCGGCATGCGGACGAGCAAATTGAAGCGCTCCAGCGACACCGCCAGACGCATGATCGTGCTTTTCACCAGCCCGGTGCGCTCGGCGAGCTCCGCCAGCCCGAGCGCTCCGTCGCCGTGGCGGAAGCTGGTGAGCAGCACCAGTCCCCGTTCCACGGCCGCCACGCCTTCCAGCGCAGGTCTTTCTTTCACCGCCATTGCCCTGCCACCCGCCACCATTGTCGATGAGGTGTAGCCCGGCAACGACGGTGTTGCCATCACACACCTTCGCAGCCGAGATGCGTAAGCGTTTCGTTGACCCAGCCGCGGGGATTTTCGCCGCGCCGGATCTTCTCCATCTGTGCCGTCTCCGCGGCATGCTTGGCGCTCGCCTTGGCATACACCTCCTCCGCCTGATCGATGCTGACGCAAACCAGCCCGTCGTCGTCGCCGAGCACGAGGTCGCCGGGGTTGATGACCATGCCTTCGATCGCAACCGGCACGTTCACCTCGCCAGGGCCGTCCTTATAGGGACCCCGATGGCTGATGCCGCAGGCGAACACCGGGAAGCTCCCCGCCCTGATTGCCGCCGCATCTCGGATCGCGCCGAAGATCACGATGCCAGCCAAGCCGCGGCTTTCCGCATGGCCGACCATCAACTCGCCGATCAGGGCGTTGGTGAGGTGACCGGAGCCATCCACCACCACCACGTCGCCGGGCTCGGCACGGTCGAGTGCGGCGTGGAGCATAAGGTTGTCGCCCGGCCGCGCCTTTACCGTCACCGCCGGCCCAGCGAGCACGCCGCCGCCATGCATCGGCCGAAGTGCCGCGCCCCCCGCGAACATCCGGTTCATCGCGTCGCTGACGTTGGCGACGGGGAGGGAAGCGTACTTCTTCACGAGTTCCGGCGCCACGCGGCGGTCGAGGGGAAGGATGCGGAAGCCGATGCTCATGATGTCACTCCGTTGTTGATCAGAAGTCGAAGCGGAAGCCCACGCGGAACAGCCGCCCGAAAGTGTCGTAAAGCGCTGTGTTGGTCGCGACGGGGATCGAGCCGTCACCCGGGGCGAACGGGGGGTCCTGGTTCAGGACGTTCTGGACGTTGAGGTAGAGTTCCGCGCCCTTGCCAACGCCGGTGAACTTGTAGCCGAGCTGCATGTCCCAATAGGCTTGCGCCTTGATGGTCTGCAGGTCGACCGCTGTCGGGCCGCGCGTGTTGTCGTAACGGCCGCTGCCGATGAAGCGCACCTGATTGAAGAAGTTGAAATCGCCCTTGTAGAAGTCCGCCTGCGCGTTGAAGCGCCAGTGCGGGTTGGCGCTGATCCCGACCTCGCCCGCGCGGTCGATCGAGGGGGAGCCGGGCGTGGTGGTGGCGAGCTTGCCGACATAGGAAACGACTGTGCGCAGAGACAGCGTCGCGTCGGTGTCCATCATCTGCGCGAGCGGCACGCGATAGCTCGCCTCGATGTCGACCCCGTTCGTTTCCAGCGTCGACAGGTTGATGGGGAACGCGAGCAGCCCGGTAAGGGCGCCCGTGCTGTCGCGTTGCACCAACGAGCAGGCGAGTTGGTTGCCGGCAAAGCACTGGTCCACCGTCTGCTGGCCGGTCAGCGTACCGATCGCATCGTTGATCTTGATGTCGTAATAATCGGCCGACAGGCTCAGCCCGGGCACGAACGACGGCGTCAGTACCGCGCCCAGCGTCAGCGTGTCCGCCTTCTCCGGCTGGAGATCGGCGTTGCCGCTGTTGGTGACGAAGATGCCGGAGATGCGCACGTTGTCGTTGAACGGATCCACCACGGTCACCGTGTTGGTGCGGCCGCTGGTAAACAGCTCGCTGAGATTGGGCGCGCGGATGTCGCGCGACCGGGTGCCGCGCAGCCGGAGCGAGTCGAGCGGGCGCCAGCTCAGCCCCGCCTTCCACGTCGTCACGCCGCCGCTGGTGGAATAATCGGTGTAGCGGACCGCGCCGTTGAACTCGATTTCCTTCGCGAACGGCAGATCGCGCAGCAGCGGGATCACCGTCTCCACATAACCTTCCTTGACGTCATACTTGCCCGACCAGGGCTGCGGGTTGGCGAACAGAAAGGCGCCTGCGCGCGACAGGGTGTCGACGGTCAGCTCCGCCGTCTCCTTGCGGTACTCGCCGCCGGTGGCGAAGGAGATCGGCCCGGCCCAGCCCTCGAACAGCGTGCCCGACAGGTTGAGCGCCGCGACGTCCTCGGTGAAGGTCGAGTTGGTGCGGCTGGTGCCGCGAGTGTAGGCGAGCGCGGCGGCCGAAGGCGAGCCCTGACCGAACACGTTGAACGGCGCGCAACCGTCGGCCGGGTTGGTCAGTGTCGAACGGCACACGATCTGCCCCGTCGCCGGGTCCACCACGGCGTCGGCGGCGCGGGTGAAGTTGGCCGTGATCTCGTTGTTGAGCACGTCCGTCCGCTGTTTGGTGCGGCCGTGCTGGTAGTAGCCGTTGATCTTGAGGCCACCCAGCTCGCCCTTGAACCCTCCGACGTAGCGATCGGTGTCGGTGTCGATCGCGACGTCGGTCAGCCCGCCCTCGACCGAGTAGCGCAGCATGGTCAGCGTCGTCACCTCAGGATTAGCGGCGAGCAGCGCCTGTACCTGTGCGGGGAGAAAGGCGTTGTCACGCTGGATGGTGATCGGGTTGGTGATCTGGTGCCGGTTGACCGAAGTGGAGTAGCGTGTGTTCGTCGTACCGTAGGAGACCTCGCCGAATATCGAGAAGGTGTCGGTCAGGTCGTATTCGGCGCGGCCGAAGAAGGCGGCGCGCTCGAGCGGGCGATTGATCTCCTGGAACAGTTCGGAATCGACGCCATCGCCGCCGATCTGCTGCGTGGCCGTCAGGTAGGAGCCGAAGCTGTACGGCAGAACCGTGCCGCCCGGCCCGAACTGAAGCCCCCGGAACAGCGCGTTCTGCGCGGCCGTACCGCCGTTGCCGGTGGTGATAAGGCCACCATAGGTGCCGATCACGCGCACGTCCTGCGCCGAGATCACCGCCGGGCCGCCGGCCGGGCCGTTGATCAGGTTAGACCCGCGGCTGGCCCAGTCACGCGCCCCCTCGAGGATGCCGTCGTTCTTGTAATATTCGGCGCTGCCGACGAGGTGCAGGCGATCGCCGGCGAGCGAAATGCCACCCGTCAGGACCGCGCGCTTCTCGGCATTGTCGCCATAGGTCGAGATGCCCGAAGAGACTTCACCCTTGATGCCCTCGAACTTCGTGTCGAGCACGAAATTGACCACGCCTGCGACTGCGTCGGAGCCATAGGCCGCCGACGCACCGCCGGTCACCACATCGACGCGCTGGATCAGTCCCGCGGGCAGCAGGTTGACGTCCACCGTGCCGAACTGGCTGGCGGCGACGAAGCGGCGCCCGTCGAGCAGCGTCAGCGTGCGCACCGCACCCAGGTTGCGCAGGTTCAGGAAGGCCTGGCCGCCGCCCTGTGTGCCGCTGGCGCGCTGCGGTCCGCTGGTCGCGGTGAGCGCGGGCAGGGTGCGCAGCGAGTCGGCGATGGTCGAGGGGGCGGCCTTGGCGAGCTGGTCGGCGTTCAACACCGTCACCGGCGTCGGCGTGGTGAAGCCGCTGCGACCGATGCGCGACCCTGTCACCACGATGTCGCCCGCCGCCTGCGGCTCTGCCGTCGTGTCGGGCGCGGGCTCGGCGGTCTGGCCTTCCTGGGTCTGCACCGCCTCGGGTGCGGTCTGCGGATCAGTCTGCGTCTCCTCCGGCTGGGCGGCGGCGGCTCGGTCGACGGGCGGCACCGTCTGCGCGAGGGCCGGGGCGGCCGCAAAGGCGACAAGCGCACTGGTAGCGAGAAGCGCGACCCGGCGCGACAGCAGGCACGTTTCGAACTGCATTTTATCCCCTCCGAGAAACGGTGTCCGTATTTGGATCTAACCCCTGCATACCGCGGACTTAGTGATTCGCAACACCGTTTTAAAAGGACGTTGCAGTTTGTTGAGGGTCAGGTATGCTTCGACCAAGAGACGCGAGCAGCGCCGCGATCAGGATTTGAGGATCACGAATGGGCAATCACTGTGCGATCACCGTCGGCGGAGAGCTGGCTCCCGCGGCCGTGCAGGCGGCCGAACGAAGGGGCGTCGCGCTGGTGTCCAGCAAGGCCTATCCGTCCGATGACGAGCTGGTCGCCGCGGCGAACGACATCGGCGCGCAGGCGCTGATCGTGCGCATGGGGCGGGTCAGCCGCGACGCGCTCGCCCGAATCCCGACGATGAAGGTGGTGGTGAAGCACGGAGTCGGCTTCGACACCATCGACGTGCGGGGCGCGGCGGCGCTCGACATTCCCGTGCTGGTCGCAGGTGGCGCCAACGCGCAATCGGTGGCCGAACAAGCGCTGGCGCTGCTGATGAGCGTCGCTCGATCCACGCCCTGGCTCGACCGGAGATTGCGCGACGGCGAGTGGGACAAGTCGAGCTACGCCGGCATCGAGATCACCGGCCGTTCGGTCGGGCTGGTGGGGTTGGGCGCGATCGGGCGTGCTTTCCTGCATCTGCTCACGCCGTTCGATGTGATTGCCCGGGTGTTCGACCCCTATCTTCAGCCGGATCAAGTGCCTGCCGGCGTCGAACTGGTCGACAATCTTCAGGCTCTGTTGGCGCAAAGTGACGTGGTCAGCTTGCACTGTCCGCTCACGGAGGAGAACCGTGGACTGATCGGCGCCGAGGCGCTCGGTACGATGAAGCCGGATGCCATCCTCATCAACACGGCCCGTGGTGGGCTGGTGGACGAGGCGGCGCTGGTCGCGGCGCTGCGCAATGGCACCATCCGGGGGGCGGGTCTCGACACCTTCGCGCAGGAGCCGCCCGGCCGCGACAATCCGCTCTGGACGCTGCCGAACCTCGTCGCGAGTCCGCATGTCGGCGCCAACACCGTCGAGGCGCGCGCGCGGGTGGGGATCAGCTGCGTCGAACAGGTGGCGGATTACCTCGACCGCGGTGCCCTGGACGCACGCAACCATGTCAACGCGGCAGCGCGGCTGGCGGCCTGAACGAACAAGCAATCGCACGCGAAGAGGCGCGGCAAGCGTCCGGGCAAAGACAGGAGGGACGATGAACACCGAGGTATCGCTCGAAGCGCGCACCATGCGCAAGGTCACTTGGCGGCTGCTGCCGTTCCTGATGCTCTGCTACCTCATGGCGTTCATCGACCGCACCAATGTCGGCATGGCGTCGCTGCAGATGAACGAGGACCTCGGTCTCAGCAGCCGCGTGTTCGGGTTCGGGGCGAGCCTGTTCTTCGTCGCCTACTTTCTGATGGAAGTGCCGAGTAACCTCATGCTCCAGCGGGTCGGTGCGCGCTACTGGATCGCGCGCATCATGATCAGCTGGGGGCTTGTCTCGGCATGCATGGCGTTCGTGTGGGATGCGCCGTCGTTCTACGTGATGCGCTTCCTGCTCGGCGCGGCGGAGGCAGGCTTCTTTCCCGGCATCATTCTGTATCTGACCTATTGGATGCCGCCGAGCTACCGCGGGCGCACGCTCGCACTATTCGCCATTGCGATTCCGGTCTCGAGCTTCGTGGGGTCGCCGCTTTCCGGGCTGCTGCTGGCGTTGGACGGCGCAGGCGGCTTGCAAGGTTGGCAGTGGCTGTTCATCCTTGAAGGTATTCCGACGGTGTTGCTCGGCATCGCGTGCCTGCGCGTGCTGACCGACCGTCCGGCTCAGGCGAGCTGGCTGGAGCCCGAAGAGCGCGAGTGGCTGGAGTCCGCGCTCGTCATCCGGTCCGACGGAAAGCCGCTGGTCAACGGCTCTGCCTGGCGGCTGGTCGTCACGCCGGCCTTTTGGGCCATGGTCATCGCCTGTTGCGGCGCCTCGGCGGCGGGCAGCGTGCTCAGCGTCTGGCAGCCGCAGCTGCTCAAATCCTTCGGGCTCAGCGATCTGCAGACCGGACTGGTCAACTCGGTGCCTTATGGCGTCGCGGCGGTTGCGATGGTCTTCTGGGGCCGTCACTCCGATCGGACGAACGAGCGGCGCTGGCACACCGCGATACCGCTCCTGCTGATCGCCGCCGGTGTGATGGGCACGTTCTTCGCCGGCGGGCTTGCGCCGACCGTGCTGTTCCTCACCCTGGTGCTCGTCGGCGCCTACTGCTTCAAGGGACCGTTCTGGAGCATGGCGTCCAGCTGGCTCTCCGCCAGCACCGCGGCAGCCGGCATCGCCGCGATCAACGCCACGTCGAATCTCATTGGCGGCGGGCTGATGGTGAACGTGTACGGCTTCATCCATGAGGCGACCGGCAGTTACGAGCTGGCCATCCTTCCGCTCGCCGCTCTCACGCTCGCCAGCGCGACCGCGGTGGTGATCGTCGGGCGGGCGGCCAGTGCGGATCCGAAGGTGAAGGCTGTTCGCGCCTGATGCGTTGTTCGATTGCGTGCGTTAGGCTGGCCGGCAGTGTCGCCCTTGTGGCGTTGCTTGCGGTCGGTCCGGTGAGAGCTCAGGTGTCGACGGGGGCAGATGACCGCGCCGAGATGATGGCGCTGATCCGGTCCCAGGCCGAGCGGATCCGCACTCTGGAAGAGCGCCTCGATCGAATGGACCGTGCGGGCGCCGCAACGAAGGCAGCGGTCACTCCGCCGCAATCCTCTTCGGCGCCAGCGCCGGCCGTTGCGCTGGCCCAGGCCGGCACCGTGCCGCCATCGCGCGACACGCCGGCGCGCCCCGCCGCACCCGATCCACAGGCGGACTGGAGCGGCGGCGCGCCGCTCCTGCGCTCGGCCGATCGCCGCTTCAGCTTCAAGCCGCGCGGTCGAATCCTGCTCGATCTCGACGCGACGGGCGGATCGGACGTCCCGGGGCGCAACATCGTCACCACGGGCGCGCGTGCCGCAAGGCTCGGGGTCGAGGGCACGCTGTACGAGAAGGGTTTCTACGCGTTCGACGTCGAGTTCACCGACCCGGGCGCGACCGAGATCCTGAGCGCCTTTGTCGGCTTCCGCGACAAGCTCGGCACGCTCAACTATGACGTTCGCCTGGGCAACATGTTCAACGACCGCTCGCTCGAGGGGCAGACGGGTTCGCAGAGCACGCCGCTGCTCGAGCGCAGCTTCGTGGCCAATGCGATCGCGCCGAGGCGCTCCTTCTACGGCGTCGGCGCAACCGCGCGTCTGTTCGGCCCGGGCTGGCACGCCTCCCTGGCGATCGCCGGTGACCCGCTGGACGGCATGACGGAGCGGAGCGACACGCTCAGCGTCATGAGCCGGGCGCATTGGAATCCGGTGAGGACCGACGAAGGCGCCGTCCACATCGGAGCGTGGGGGTTTCACGAGTGGCTCGCTGGTACGGGACGCACACTGACGCGCGCCACGATCATCGGCGCTCGGTTCAATTCGGCGCTGCGCGTCACCACGGGAACGCTGACCGGCGGTGACCAGACCAGCGGCTATGGCGCCGAGTTCGCGGTGGCTCACCGCAACTTCTACGCCTGGTCGGAATATGGCCGCCGCGATCTGCGGTTTCTGCCGGGCACGCAGACGGGCTTCTCGGTGAACGCCTGGTCGGTCGCTGGAGGATGGGTGATCACCGGCGAGCGGGCACCTTACTCAGCGACGCAAGGGAATTTCCGGCCCGTCGATATCCGTCGAAGCCTAGTGGACGGTGGCAGCGGCGCGTTCGAACTCGTCGCCCGGTATCAGGAACTGGATAACAGCCAGGCTCCTCTTGGAACTCGGGGCGACGAAGCGACCTTGGGCTTGAACTGGTATCCGGTGCCGCTGCTAAGGCTGATGATCAATGGGTCGCTATGGCGGCTCGACGGACGGGCAAGCGACGATCAAGGCAGTGCGGTGACGACGCGGCTGCAGCTTGTCTTCTAGGCTGCAGAACCTGATCCCGGCGGTGATAGCTGCCCGTTGATCAAACGGATGGACCGCCGGATCGACCATTCAGCGCCTTCGTTTCGGTATAACATATATTATCGGACTGGCGGATTTCCGATGATCTGGAGAGACTCATCATCCCTCTCACCGCCGCATTCACGCAATTCGGCAACCTTCGTTCGCGTTGCCGCTGCTCGCGCTCGGCCGCCACGCATCAAAGTGGGTCGAAGAGAAAGCTGGCGCAATCGACCGGCAGGCGTACCAACTCCGGTCGCCGATCCATTGCTTCGGCCCAGGCGAGCGCCGACGGGATGCCGGCCTTGCCTATGCGCGCAGCGGCGAGCTGGCGCGGACCCGCGTGTTGTGGCGGCGGGCGGTGGGACTGTCGCCGGAGGGGGCGAGCTACCGGCGGGATATTGCGCGGCTGCTGGCGGTGGTGGAGATGCAGGTCGCGGCGGGGCAGGGGCGGCCGTAGACCCGCTTTTCACCTCCCGAAGCCACCTCCGTTCACCCTGAGCGAAGTCGAAGGGCAAGCGATCCGCTCCAGCATGTGCTTCGACTTCGCTCAGCACGAACGGGTTATCTTGGCTATTGCCCGCGGCCGGTCTTCTCCTGGAGCGCGTCGATCTTCTTCGACGCATCGGCCTTGGTGAGGCCGTCGTCGAACTCTTCGCCCGCCTCTTCCGACAGCGTCTTCAGATAGCTCGTCTGCGCGCCGGTCATCGGCTCGTCGCCGGTGGTCCAGTCGTCGGGGTCCTTCTCGGCATTGCCGGTGGGATGGTCCTTCGGGTTGGTGTCGCTCATCGGAAATCCTTTCGCGGCACCAACCCTTATGTTCCTTATCCGTTCCATTCCTGATAGGGGAGGTCGAGGTCGTCCGCGACCGCCTTGAAGGCGATCTTGCCTCCGTAGACGTTGAGGCCATTGGCGAGGTGCGGGTCCGCCTTCATCGCGCCCTCTGCGCCCAGGTTGGCCAGCTTGAGCGCGAACGGCAGCGTCGCGTTGTTGAGCGCGAAGGCCGAGGTGCGCGCCACTGCACCGGGCATGTTGGCGACGCAGTAATGGATCACGCCGTCGACCTCGAACACAGGGTCCTCGTGGGTGGTGGGATG
The DNA here is from genome assembly GCF_042096255.1 of Sphingomonas sp. Lineage (GTDB taxonomy): Bacteria > Pseudomonadota > Alphaproteobacteria > Sphingomonadales > Sphingomonadaceae > Sphingomonas. The sequence continues at coordinate 15,805 of NZ_JBELLZ010000035.1, forward strand.
CGATGTTTCGAAGCAGCCGCCCTGATCGATGGCGATGTCGACCAGCACGCTACCGCGCTTCATCGTCTTGAGCATGTCGCGCGTGACCAGCTTGGGCGCGGCGGCGCCGGGCACCAGCACCGCACCGATCACCAGATGCGCCTTCTCCACCGCCGCCGCGATCGCGGCCTTTGAGGCGTAGGCCGTCTTGATCTGCGAGGAAAAGAACATGTCGAGCTCGGCGAGGCGGCTCATGTTGATGTCGTAGATGGTCACGTCGGCGCGCATGCCCACCGCCATCTGCGCGGCGTTGATGCCCGAGATGCCGCCGCCCAGAATCGCCACCTTGGCGGGCGCCACGCCCGGCACGCCGCCCAGCAGCACGCCGCGCCCGCCCTGTTCCTTCTCCAGATAATGTGCGCCGACCTGGACCGACATGCGCCCCGCGACCTCGCTCATCGGCTTGAGCAAAGGCAAGCCGCCGCCGCGATCGGTCACCGTTTCATAGGCGATGCAGGTCGCGCCGGACTTCATCAGCCCCTCCGCCTGCGGCTTGTCCGCGGCGAGGTGGAGGTAGGTGAAGAGCAGGTGGCGCGATTCAAGCAGCGCGATCTCGCTGGGCTGCGGCTCCTTCACCTTCACGATCATGTCCGCGCCGGCGAACACGCTGGCGGGGTCGGGCAGGATCGACGCGCCGGCGGCGACATAGTCCGCATCCTCAAAGTCGATCCCCGCGCCGGCATTGGTTTCGACCACCACCTCATGGCCTGCGGCGACCAACTCGGCCACCGACGGCGGGGTGAGGCCGACGCGATATTCGTGGTTCTTGATTTCCTTGGGCACGCCGACACGCATGATCCGTCTCCTGATTATGGATCGATCCTAGGCGATCTGGCGCCAACGAGTCCGTGCGAAGAGCGTTGCGCGATGATCGGCAATTGCAGATGATCCGGGCTGTGAGTTGAAGAAGCGGAGAAACCGTGCAGTTGGATGCGATAGACCGAAGAATCCTGAAGCGGCTCGCCGAAGACGGTCGCGCCACTGTCGGCGCAGTAGCCGACGTTGCCGGCGTTTCCCCCTCCGCCTGCACCCGGCGTATCCAGGCGCTGGAGACGATGGGGCTGATCGGCGGCTATGGCGCGCGGCTGGATCATCGCCGGTTAGGGTTCATGGTCACCGCCCTGGTCGATATCCGCCTCGGCACGCAGGTGGAGGAGGACCTTGCCGCCTTCGAAGCGGCGGTAGCGGAGGTGGACGGCATCGTCGAATGCGCGCTCGTCTCGGGCGGGCAGGACTATCGATTGAAGCTCGTCTGCCGCGACCTCGACGACTACGAGCGGCTCCACCGTGAGGCGCTGGGCAGGCTCCCCGGCGTGGTGACGATCAACTCCAGCTTCGTGCTCCGTCGCATCCCGACAAGGACCGAAGCGGATGCATTGTTCGCGGCACCGGGTTGATCGGCGTTCGTTGCGGGGGGCACAGGCTGGTGATAGGGCGCCGCGAATGAACAGGGCCATGGTGCGCGCTGGGGAAGGCGCTTTCCGGTGAGCACCGGCATTCCCGATCCGGGCAGCAGCAGCGACGCCGCGCCTGCCGGCGCGATTCCGCTCGCCACCGAGGCGCACGGCCATCAGCATGACGGCATGCTCAAGTTGGCGGTCGCCGCGATCGGCATCGTCTTCGGCGACATCGGCACCAGCCCGCTCTACGCCTTCCGCGAGACCTTCGCCGGCCATCATCCGCTCGCGGTCGACGCGATGCACATCATGGGCGTGATCAGCCTAATGTTCTGGTCGATGATGATCGTGGTGACGCTGAAATACGTCACCATCATCATGCGCGCGGACAACAAGGGGGAGGGCGGCAGCCTGGCACTGCTCGCCCTGCTCTCGGGCAAGACGCGGACGCGCTACTGGTCCAAGTCGATCATCGTGCTGGGCGTGTTCGCCACCGCGCTCTTCTACGGCGACAGCATGATCACCCCGGCGATGTCGGTGCTGTCCGCGGTGGAGGGCGTCGCGATTGCCGCGCCCTCGTTCAAGGGCGTGGTGGTGCCGCTGGCGGTGATGATCCTGATCGGCCTGTTCTGGATTCAGCGGAGCGGCACCGCGCGGGTGGGAGCCTTCTTCGGCCCGATCATGCTGCTCTATTTCGCGACCATCGCGGTGCTTGGGCTGATCAGCGTCGCCGCGACTCCGGGGGTGCTCTGGGCCTTCTCGCCACATTATGCGGTGAACTTCTTCATGATTGATCCGCTCGCCGCCTTTCTGGCGCTGGGATCGGTGGTGCTGGCCGTCACCGGCGCGGAGGCGCTCTATGCCGACATGGGGCATTTCGGCCGCCGCCCGATCCGCGCCTCGTGGCTATGGTTCGTGCTGCCCGCGCTGATGGCCAACTATATGGGGCAGGGGGCGCTGCTGTTCCGCGAGGGGCGCGCCGCGCTGGAAAGCCCGTTCTACATGCTCGCGCCCGATGCGCTCCAGCTGCCTTTGGTGGTGCTGGCGACGATGGCGGCGGTGATCGCCAGCCAGGCGGTGATCTCCGGCGCCTTCTCCGTGACGCACCAGGCGATCCAGCTCGGCTTCGTGCCGCGCCTCAAGATCGAGCATACCAGCGCCGCCACCGTCGGCCAGATCTACATCCCGATCGTCAACTGGGCGCTGATGATCATGGTGATCCTGCTGGTGCTGTTCTTCCAGTCCTCGTCCAACATCGCCAGCGCCTATGGCATCGCGGTGACGGGGGCGATGACGATCGACACCTGCCTGCTCACCGTGCTGCTGCTGCGGCTGTGGAATTGGCCGCGCTATGCCGCGCTGCCGCTGCTGGCCTTGTTCTTCCTGGTGGACGGGGCGTATCTCGCCGCGAATCTCACCAAGGTGCCCGATGGCGGCTGGTTCCCCCTGCTGGTCGGCTTCGTCATCTTCACCCTGCTGACCACCTGGTCGAAGGGGCGGCAGCTGATGATGGCGCGGATGCGCGAGGCGGCGATGCCGATCAAGGTGTTCGTCCAGTCCGCGGTCGGCTCGGCGACGCGCGTGCCCGGCACCGCCGTGTTCATGACCTCGACGCCCGAGGGGGTGCCGCCCGCGCTGCTCCATAACCTGAAGCACAACAAGGTGCTGCACGACCGGGTGATCCTGCTGACCGTGCGGGTGATGGAATATCCGTACTTTCCGTCGGAGGACCGCTTCCTCCAGGAGGATCTGGGTCAGGGCTTCTACCGCGTGATCCTGCGCTACGGCTTCATGGAGGACCCGGACGTGCCGGCGTGCCTGAAGCTGCTGCACAGCTGCGGCGAGGAGTTCAAGATGATGGACACCAGCTTCTTCCTGTCGCGCCAGACTTTGCTCGCCTCCGAACGGCCGGGCATGGCGCTGTGGCGCGAGAAACTGTTCGCCTGGATGCTGCGCAACGCCGAGAGCGCGATGGAATTCTTCCGCCTGCCGACCAACCGCGTGGTGGAGCTGGGCAGCCAGATCGAGATTTGAAAGGAACCTTCATCCACCTCCGTTCGCCCTGAGCGAAGTCGAAGGGTACGGGCAAATCGGCCCCATGTGCTTCGATTTCGCTCAGCACGAACGGAGGTTGAGAGTTGGAGCCCGCTCCCATCATCGTCACGGCCTTGCTCGGGCCCGAGGACCAGACGTGGTTCGACGCGCTGCGCCGCGCGCATTTCCCGCCCGAGCGCAACCATCTCGCCGCGCATCTCACCATGTTCCACCACCTGCCGCCTTCGATTGCGGACGAGCTGAAGCGGCGGCTGGCCGAGGAGACCCGCGGTGTGCGCGCACCCGAGGCGCGGCTGGCGCCGCCGTTCTCGCTTGGCCGTGGCGTGGCGTATGGGATCGACTCGGCAGAACTCGCCGCGATCCGCGCGCGGCTGGCGGAGGCGTTCGCCGGGTTGCTCACCCCGCAGGACCAAGCCGGCTGGCGCGCGCATGTCACCGTGCAGAACAAGGCGGAGCCGCGGGTGGCAAAGGCGCTGCTGGCGGAACTGTCGCGCGACTATGCACCGCGTTCGCTGCGCATCGCGGGGCTCGCCAGCTGGTGGTATCGCGGCGGGCCTTGGGAGCCGCTGTCGCGGCATATGTTCGGGTGACTGCCAGTACCCGATGGAGCAGGTTCCGGTGATGTCGAACCTCAGTCAAGAACCAACGGCGCCCCGGAACTTTACAGCGCGCTGATTAGCCGATTAGCTTCCCGATGGCGGGGGAGTGTACAGTGATGGCGGGGACCTTTTTCGGGATCGGTGCGCAAAAGGCGGGTACGAGCTGGCTGTATCAGCTTCTCTCGCTGAACCCTGGGTGCAAGCCCCTGCCGGTCAAGGAGATGCACTTTTTCGATCGGAAATATGCCGCGACGCCGCCGAGCAACGAACAAATTCTGAGGGATGTACGGCGCCTCGTAGAGTCGACGGCGAAGCTCGCCGACCGCTTCGACAAGGGACTGTCTACTACCAAAACGCAGATGTACCATGACGGCTTTCTTGCCAAGCAGCGGATTGGAATGAACGTCGAGCAGATCGTGCGACTCGCCGAGCGCTTGTCGGTGATCGATACCGACTCCTATGTTCGGTACATCGAGGACTGGCGTGCTCGCTGGCCCGACAAGGTCATCGGAGAGATCACGCCCGCCTACTCAACTCTTCCCTCTCAAGGTTTTGCAGAGCTAACCTCCCTTTATCAGGATGCCCGCTACATCTTCATCATGCGTGATCCGGTCTCGCGGATGTGGTCACACTTGCGCTTTGCCAACAAGAACCAGAGTGGCATGGGTGACCTCAACGAAAGAGTGGCGGCGTCCTTGCAGCAGGACTCTTACACTGTGCGCAGTGATTATGCGCGTACGGTGCGGGAAATGGACGCGCTCGTCCCGCAGGACCGCATCCACTATGTCTTCTTCGAGGAAATGGTGTCGCCGGATACCGCTGTGCGCGAGGTAAGCCGCATCGAAGACTTTCTGGGCCTTTCGCATCTCGGGGAGGAGGCCATCCAGGAGCTTGTGAACCAGCCAGCGAATGTCGCCCCCAAGGCGGTGATGACCGAAGAAAGCAGCGCTTTGCTGGTCGACGCACTGCGCCCGCAATATGAGTTTGTCGCGGAGAGATTCGGTCGCCTACCGACGGCTTGGCACCGACTTCGCTGATCGGCGGTGCTCCGCGCTCTCGCGCTGTTGGTAGCGGAGGAGGGACTTGAACCCCCGACACGCGGATTATGATTCCGCTGCTCTAACCAGCTGAGCTACTCCGCCCCAAGAGGCCTTCGCCGAAGCGAGACGCGCGCTATAGCGGCGCGCCCGGCCCGGTCAAGCGGGAACAGGGTTAGGCGGGAACGCCGTACAGGTCGTGCTCGTCGGCCTCCTCGATCAGCACGGGGACGATGTCGCCTTCGCGCAGGTGGGCGGCGTCGCGGAGCTGGACCTCGCCGTCGATCTCGGGCGCGTCGGCATAGGAGCGCCCCGTCGCGCCCTCCTCGCCGACCGCATCGATGATCACGTCGAGGGTGCGGCCGATCTTGGCTTGCAGGCGGGCGGTGGAGATGGCGGCGGTGCGCTCCATAAGACGGGCGTAGCGCTCCTCCTTGACCTCTTCGGGCACCGGGTTGGGCAGGTCATTGGCGGGGGCGCCGGCGACCGGCTCGAACCGGAACGCGCCGACCCGGTCGAGCTGCGCCTCGTCGAGCCACTGGAGGAGGTATTCGAAATCCGCCTCGGTCTCGCCTGGAAAGCCGACCACGAAGGTGGAGCGGATCGCGAGATCGGGGCAGGCCTGGCGCCACGAACGGATGCGGTCGAGCACCTTGGCGTCGTTGGCGGGGCGCTTCATCGCGCGCAGCACCGACGGTGAGGCATGCTGGAAGGGGATGTCGAGATAGGGCAGCACCAGCCCCTCGGCCATCAGCGGAATGACCTGATCGACATGGGGATAGGGGTAGACGTAGTGGAGACGCACCCAGGGAGCGATCCGGCCGAGCTCTCGCGCTAGGTCCGTCATGTGCGGCACGACCTCGCGGCCCTTCCAGACGCGCGGCTCGCGGCGGATGTCGATGCCATAGGCGCTGGTGTCCTGGCTGATCACCAGCAGCTCCTGGGTGCCGGCCGCGACCAGCTTCTCCGCCTCGCGCAGGATCGCGTCGGGCCGGCGGCTGACCAGGTCGCCGCGCAGCTGCGGGATGATGCAGAAGGCACAGCGGTGATTGCAGCCCTCGGAGATCTTCAGATAGCTGTAGTGGCGTGGCGTGAGCTTCAGGCCCGCGTCCGGGATCAGGTCGACATAGGGGCTGATCGCGGCTGGCGCGGCCTCGTGCACCGCCTCGACCACCTGCTCATATTCATGCGCGCCGGTGATCGCGAGCACGTTGGGGAAACGGGCGCGGATGACGTCGGCTTCCTTGCCCATGCAGCCGGTGACGATGACGCGGCCGTTCTCCGCGATCGCCTCGCCGATCGCTTCGAGGCTTTCCTCCTTGGCCGAGTCGAGGAAGCCGCAGGTGTTGACCAGCACCACGTCCGCGCCCGCATAATCGGGGGACATGGCATAACCGTCGGCGCGCAGCTGGGTGAGGATGCGCTCGGAGTCGACTAGATTCTTCGGACAGCCGAGCGAAACCATGCCGACACGCGGCGGGGAGGGGAGAACGGTGGCCATGGGAGCGCGCGCACATAGTGCGGGACGGGGGAATTTTCTATAGCGCCGCAGATGTGCTCCCGCGAAGGCGGGAGCCCAGACTGGACCCCCGCCTTCGCGGGGGTACAAAGGGGCCGTGCGTTTTGATCTTCTCTGCCATCCGGAAACGCCCGCCAGCGAGGTGACGGGGGTCACCGTAGAAGTGCTTGTGGGCCAGGATGACGTGCTTCTGACCTATTGCGTGCATGACTATGGCAAGGTGACAGTCCCGCCGTGGCAATCCCCGGCTCGGGTGAACGGACTGTGGCGGACAACCTGCTTCGAGATGTTCCTAATGCCGGCAGGCGAAGACGGCTATGTCGAATTCAATTTCTCGCCGTCGTGCGAGTGGGCCGCTTATGCATTCACCGGTTACCGCGACGGCATGTGTTCCCTTGGCCGGGATGTGGCTCCACATATCGAGCGATTGGCGGACGGCGTGGAGGTTGATTGCCATCTTGGCGGGCTGCCAGGTGGAGCGCTGCACCTCGCCCTCTCCGCCGTGATCGAGGAAGCCGACGGCACCAAATCCTATTGGGCGCTCGCGCATCCGCCGGGCCCGCCGGACTTCCACCATCCTGCTTGCTTCGCCGCGACGCTGCCGTCACCAGCGGCGCCATGAAGTTCGGGATCGACCGCCTCCTCGCCGACGCCAGCCTCCGCCGCCCGCTGGAGGGCAAGCGCGTGGCGCTGCTCGCCCATCCCGCCTCGGTCACCGCGGACCTGACCCACAGCCTCGACGCGCTGATCGCCGCCGGGGTGAACATCACCGCGGTGTTTGGCCCGCAGCACGGCGTGCGCGGTGATCTCCAGGACAATATGATGGAGACGCCGGACGATACCGATCCGGTCTACGGCATGCCGGTGTTCAGCCTCTATGGCGAGGTGCGGCGGCCCACCGATGCGTCGATGGACACGTTCGACGTGCTGTTGGTCGATCTTCAGGATGTCGGCTGCCGCATCTATACCTTCCTCACGACCCTGCTCTACCTGCTGGAAGCGGCCGCCCGCCACGGCAAGGCAGTGTGGGTGCTCGATCGGCCCAATCCCGCCGGTCGCCCGGTGGAGGGGACGCTGCTCCAGCCCGGCTGGGAGAGCTTCGTTGGGGCGGCGCCGATACCGATGCGGCATGGCATGACGCTGGGCGAGATGGGCCACTGGTTCGTCGCGCACTTCGGGCTGGACGTCGACTATCGCGTGATCGCGATGGAGGGATGGCGGCCCGACGAAGCGCCGGGCTTCGGCTGGCCCGAGAGCCGCGTCTGGATCAACCCCAGCCCCAATGCCGCGAACGTCAACATGGCGCGCGCCTATGCCGGCACGGTGATGCTGGAAGGGACGACGCTGTCCGAAGGCCGCGGCACCACCCGCCCGCTCGAACTGTTCGGCGCGCCCGACCTCGATGCGCGCTCGCTGATCGCGGAGATGCGGCGGATCGCGCCCGGCTGGCTCGCCGGCGTCACGCTGCGCGACTTCTGGTTCCAGCCGACCTTCCACAAGCATGTCGGGCAGCTTTGCGCGGGCGTGTTCCTCCATGCCGAGGGGCCGGCGTACGACCATAAAGCGTTCCGCCCGTGGCGGGTGCAGGCGGCCGGGTTCAAGGCGATCCGCGCGCTCCACCCCGGCTACGATCTGTGGCGCGACTTCCCCTACGAATATGCCTTCGGGAAGCTGCCGATCGACGTGATCAACGGCGGCCCGGCCCTGCGGGAATGGGTCGATGATCCCGCTGCGGTGCCTGCCGACCTCGACGCGCAGGCCGAGTCGGACGAAGCGGCATGGCGCGCGGCGCGCGCGGCGCATCTTCTGTACTGATTTCACCGCAGATATCAGGAGCTTCATCCCGCCGCGCGCAAACCGCGGCGCGACCGACTCGACTCTTAATCCTTGTTGGCTAATCTGACTGCGACTCGTGCACAAAGCCCGAGTCGTGATTTCGGCGCCAAGGGTCGGGGGCGACGTGGAATCTGATATTCGCTATTACTCGCGGCGCGCTGCCGCGGAACTGCTTGCCGCACGTCGCGCCGTCACGCCGGAAGCGCGTGCGCGCCGGATGGTGCTTGCGCAAAGTTACCAGGAGAAGCTGCGCGCGCTGGGGGCGTAGCCGCCTCAACTTGCCCGTTGTGCTGAGTGACATCGAAGCACTTGCGCAGGCGGAGCCTCGCACCCTTCGACTTCGCTCAGGGCGAACGGCTGTGGTTCAGACCGATTGCGATGCGGACTTCACCGCTTCCGCGTCAGTTCCCGCATCGCATCGTCCAGCCCCGACAGCGTCAGCGGGTACATGCGGTCGGTCATCAGCTCGCGGATCACCTTCACCGACTGCGAATAGCCCCATTGCGACTCGGCCACGGGATTGAGCCACACTGCCGCAGGATAGGTGGTCGTCAGCCGGTGCATCCACACTGCGCCCGCTTCCTCGTTGAAATGCTCCACCGAACCGCCCGGATGGGTGATCTCATAAGGGCTCATCGACGCGTCGCCGACGAACACGAGCTTATAGTCGTGGCCGTATTTGTGCAGCACGTCCCACATCGGCGTGCGTTCGGAGAAGCGACGCTTGTTGTCCTTCCACACGCCCTCATAGGGGCAATTGTGGAAGTAGAAGAACTCCAGGTTCTTGAACTCCGATGTCGCCGCGGAGAACAGTTCCTCGCACAGCTTGACGAACGGGTCCATCGATCCGCCGACGTCCAGGAACAGCAGCAGCTTCACCGCATTGCGCCGCTCCGGGCGCATTTTCACGTCCAGCCAGCCCTGGCGCGCGGTGCCGTCGATCGTGCCGTCGATGTCGAGTTCGTCGGCCGCGCCCTCGCGCGCGAACTTGCGCAGCCGGCGCAGCGCCACCTTGATGTTGCGGGTGCCCAGTTCGCGCGTGTTGTCGAGGTTCTTGAACTCGCGCTGGTCCCAGACCTTGAGCGCGCGCTTCTGCTTGCCCTCGCCGCCGATCCGCACGCCTTCAGGATTGTAGCCGGAGTTGCCGTACGGACTCGTCCCGCCGGTGCCGATCCACTTGGAGCCGCCCTCATGGCGCTTCTGCTGCTCCTCCAGACGCTGCTTCAGCGTCTCCATGATCTCCTCCCAGGAGCCGAGCGACTTGATCGCCGCCATCTCCTCGGGGGACAGGTATTTCTCGGCGATCGCCTTGAGCCAGTCCTCGGGCACCTCGGCGCCGACCTGCGCGAAGCTGGTTTCCAGTCCCTTGAACACCTTGGCGAAGACCTGGTCGAACCTGTCGAGCAGCCCCTCATCTTTCACGTAGACCGATCGGCTCAGGTAGTAGAATTGCTCGGGCGTCCGCTCGATCACCTCGCCGTCTAGCGCTTCCAGCAGCACAAGATGCTCCTTCATGCTGGCCGGGATTCCGGCACTCCGAAGCTCGTCAAGGAAGTTGAGGAACATGGGCTTAGGATGGCCCGCTTGCGTGGCGCTGTCTAGCGCGTCGGCGCGGATCCCGGGCCGGCATAGGCGTCGATCAGCGCGCCGACATAATCGGGGTTGCGCGCGGTCAGTTCGGGCGTGGGGCGGCCGGGGGCGTAGATGAAGCCGTGGACGCGGTAGGTGGTCGCGCCCAGCCCGGTCGCGTCCTTGTACCAAACGCGCACCTCGCTCCAGTCATTGTCCTCGGACACGTCGAACAGGGTCACGTCCTGCTCGGTGTGCCCGCGCTCGCCGTCCTGTCGTGACCAGTTGGCATGAGTGAGCATCAGCACCCGGTCCTCAACGATCCGGCTGACCACCGCGACATGGCCCAGGCGTAGCCGCGGCTGTTTCGCGAAGGCAACCACCGAGCCCACGCGAGGCTTGTGACCGCGGTTGTACTTGCCCTTGGCCTGGTCCCACCACGTCCAGGCATCGCCGTAGATCTGGATGCCGGACGCGTTGCGCGCGAACGGCACGCACTCGCCGACATAGTCGAGCAGGCCGCGCGCTTGCGCGGGAAGGGCGGGCACCAGGCACAGGGCCGCCGCGATGAAAGCGTGGGGGGAGCGCTTCATGCTTTCGGCATAAGCGCTTACGGGTAAGCCGGAGCTTGCCTGTTATGGTTAACGCAGTCTTGCCGTCGCCGGTCAGGCCGTCTCGAACGCAGCGACCGCCTTGTCGACATGGTCGCTGTAGCGAAAGATGCCGGGCAGTTGGCGCACCGCGCGGCGCTGACGCACCGCCCAGCGGAACTCGGCCAGTGATTCGAGTGCGGGACGGATCGCCTCGAACTCGGCCTCCCGCCGGTCGACCGAAGCATCGGACAGCGGACGCGGCGCCTTGCTGAGCCCGATGTCGCCGCGGATCGTCTTGGGATCAACAGTCCGATCGAAGGCGAATTGTTCGTCCTCGAAGCGCAGGCCCAGGGTTCGCGACAGGAAGCGCGGCGCCTGCGGCTTGGCGGTCAGCTTCTCATACGGGACGATCAGCGCATCATGATCGCGCGCCAAGTCGCCCAGACGTCGGAGGTTGCGGCGGCTGCGGCGCACCCACCGTACAAACGTGTCGGAATCGGCCTGTGTCTCCGGCGCCCCCCACCAGTCGCGCCGCGCCTGCACCAAGCTGAGGAAGATATGGAAGGGGTTGCGCACCAGCACAACCAGCTCCCGCGCGACGCCCGCGGGCGCTGTGCGCAGCAACTCGTCTATGCGGTCGAGGAACGGGTCGAGCGTGCTCGTCTCCTTCACCAGCAGCACGTCCCGGTCCGCCGGCGCGTCGGCGGCGAATGTCGTCAGGAAATCGGGCCAGGGCATTGGAGCGGCAGGGTCGATTCGCTCGCGATGGCCGTTCCACGGCTCGAACACTGGATGGACGCGGCTATGCGCCCCCAGCAGCGCTGCGGTCACGGTGGTGCCCGACCGCGGCAGCGCCGCGATCGCGATCAGTCTCGTCCAACTGGTCACTCAGGTCCTGTTCGCCTGCCGCTTGGCCATGAAGGCCAGCCGCTCGAACAGCATCACGTCCTGCTCGTTCTTCAGCAGCGCGCCATGCAGCGGCGGGATCGCCTTGGTGGGGTCGCGGTTCTGGAGCACGTCGAGCGGCATGTCCTCGTGCAGCAGCAGCTTCAGCCAATCGAGCAGCTCGCTCGTCGAAGGCTTCTTCTTGAGGCCGGGCACTTCGCGCACCTCGTAGAAGATGTCCATTGCCTTAGAGACGAGGATCTTCTGGATGCCGGGGAAGTGCACGTCGACGATCGCCTGCATGGTCTCGCGATCGGGAAACTTGATGTAATGGAAGAAACAGCGGCGCAGAAAGGCGTCGGGCAGTTCCTTCTCGTTGTTGCTGGTGATGACCACGATCGGCCGCTCGGCGGCGCGCACCGTCTTCTTGGTCTCATAGACGTGGAACTCCATCCGGTCGAGTTCCTGGAGCAGGTCGTTGGGAAACTCGATGTCGGCCTTGTCGATCTCGTCGATCAGCAGCACGGGCACCTGCGGCGCGGTGAATGCCTCCCATAGCTTGCCGCGGCGAATGTAGTTGGAGATATCGTGGACGCGCTCGTCGCCCAGCTGCCCGTCGCGCAGCCGCGCGACCGCGTCATATTCGTACAGGCCCTGCTGCGCCTTGGTCGTGGACTTCACGTTCCATTCGATCAGCGGTGCGCCGGTCGCCTTGGCGATCTCATAAGCGAGGACGGTCTTGCCGGTGCCCGGCTCGCCCTTCACCAGCAGCGGGCGGCGCAACATTACCGCGGCGTTGACCGCAACCTTCAGGTCGTCGGTCGCGACATAGCTTTGGGTACCTTCGAACCGCTTCATGCCGGATCCTCGTCCGCTTTGACTTGACCCACACGTAAGGGCATCCCGTTGCGATAGGCAAGCGGTTCGGGGCGTATCACAGCGTGCGCGCACGGGCATGCCGAGTTGCGCGCGAGGATGCGGGCTCCTATTGCGGCCGGATCGTTGACTTGCCGGCGTCGGTCCGACGTTTCGTAGGAGGGATTCTGGCCGTGCGGCGAAAGGGCTGGGGGGAGGAGCCGGACGCAATCTGCGCGGAAATCCGGTCGAACCGGCGGCCGTTCAAGATCGTGCTGAAGACCCGCAACGAAGGGCTGTTGCTGCGCAAATGGGTGGAACATCATCGGCGCATCTGCGGCCCGCAGGGGCTCATCATCTTCGACAACGGCAGCACTATGCCGGAAGTGCTGGCGTATCTTGACGAGATCGCTGACGACATCCCCGTCTATAGCTACACCTGGATGCACAATTTCATCCACAATCGCGACAAGCGGTTCAGGCTTTTGTATGATGCTTTGCGCGCCTCTAGCGACTATCACCTGTTTCTGGATACTGACGAGTTCCTTTACTGGGCGGATGAGGAGGGTGGATACCGCGACGACGCGACGGTCGCGGAGCGGATTGTCGGGACTGGGCAGCAGGCGATCCCCGGCATATGGGCGCACAATCAACCGGGGCAGGAACGCCACTTGCGTCTCACTTTCCGCAAGGGGCGGCTGGAGGCCGGGATCCGCGGCGGTAAACCGGTGTTGTCCAGTGCGGTGGAGGTGAGCGGAGAAATCTGCCACAACAGCCAAGTTCCAAAAGACTTGTTCCGCGGTGCCTCGGTCGGTAACGTGATTATCGCCCACCTGCGGAACTTTTCGGCGCAGCAGCGGATCGCCGCCAATGTCGAGAAGATCAGCAGCTACAATCGCACGACTAAAATCTTGCACACCGTTGGGCTTACCGGAGAGGTGCTGACGCTGGAGGAGCTGTTGCGCGTCGACGATCGTAGACTTGGCCCCGGTAACGCCCGAAACTATCTTGCGGAGATTCGGCTGCTGACGGCAGGTGTCGGTGAGGCGACGAGCGACGGTGCTGGAGCGGTCCCCATCGTTATCTTCGCGGATGGCCGCATGACGTTCGCGAACAAGCGCGAGCGCCAAGAAATCCTCGCTTTCCTGAACGACCCGGCGGAGGTTCTGGCGGCTGCGCTTCTGGCGCCTCGCTGAGCCGACGGATCAGCGTCGATCGCGGGCGGCCGCGCGCGCCTCCAGCAGCGACCACAGCTGGCGCTGCTGGGTGAGCAGCTGACGCGCGCCGAACAGGCGGGCGCGGTCGTCCAGGAGGTCGAAGGGGGGGGGAACCGGGGAGATCGGGGGAGGGGACCGTGATCCCGGCTCGTCCAGCCAGAAGATCCAGGATGGGCCGCACGGCGTGCCAATCGACTACCAATGCGAAGGCGGCGCCAATAGCGCAGCCAATCCGGTCCGAGGAAGCGAGCGCCTCCAGCGCATGGCGCTGCCCGACCAGCGCGGCTTCGCTCTGGGCCTGTCCGGGCGTCGACGGGGTAGGGCCGGCGGCGGCGACCACCGCAGCCAGATAGTTGCGTTCGGCGGTAAAGCCTTCCGCGGCATGGCGCAGCAAGGGGGTCAGCAACGGATCGACGACGCGCAGCGCGGCGGTGTCGATGCAGGTGGGATGGCTGCCGTAGAGCTTGCACAGGCCATGCGCCGCATCCGAAAGGTCGCGCGGGTCGCAGGCGTCCAGCAGATGCGCGATCCAAGCCTCGCCGGCGCTGCCTTCCGAGCGCACGAGGGCGTCGAGTGCGTGCTCGTCGCTGTCCCGTGCCAAAGCCAGTACCATGCGTCCCTCGATTCCCGGCGGTATGCCGGCAATCCTGCCGCCACCGCTGCCACGTTCGAGCATGGGCCTAGCCGATCGTCGTAAAGGCGCGGTTTACGACAGGGTCATTGACCGGCAAGAATTTGCCGGACCCGGCAATCGGGTCCGGCTGGCTGTCCTATTGATCGAGGAAGCTGCGCATCTTGCGGCTGCGGCTGGGGTGCTTCAGCTTGCGCAGCGCCTTGGCCTCGATCTGGCGGATGCGCTCGCGAGTCACCGAGAACTGCTGGCCCACTTCCTCGAGCGTGTGATCGGTGTTCATGCCGATGCCGAAGCGCATGCGCAGCACACGCTCCTCGCGCGGAGTGAGGCTGGCGAGGACGCGGGTGACCGTTTCCTTGAGGTTCGCCTGGATCGCGGCGTC